>NZ_JBIMKE010000034.1:0-81249 GCF_043673425.1 Streptomyces sp. M41
TACGTCTGGGCCGACGACGACAAAGCCTTTGGCGACGCCCGCATCATCTTCGTCGACACCGAGGTCTCCAACTGGACGTACGACCCGGTGCGGCAGCAGTACTTCTTCCACCGCTTCTTCTCCCACCAGCCGGATCTGAACTACGAGAACCCGGCCGTGCAGGAGGAGATCCTGGCCGCCCTCCGCTTCTGGCTGGACCTCGGCATCGACGGCTTCCGGCTCGACGCGGTGCCCTACCTGTACGCCGAGGAGGGCACGAACTGCGAGAACCTCCCGGCCACCCATGACTTCCTCAGGCGCGTGCGCCGCGAGATCGACGCGATGTACCCGGACACCGTGCTGCTGGCTGAGGCCAACCAGTGGCCGGAGGACGTCGTCGACTACTTCGGCGACTTCCGCAGCGGCGGCGACGAGTGCCACATGGCCTTCCACTTTCCCGTGATGCCGCGCATCTTCATGGCGGTCCGGCGGGAGTCCCGTTACCCGGTCTCGGAAATCCTCGCCAAGACCCCGGCCATCCCCTCCGGCTGCCAATGGGGCATCTTCCTGCGCAACCACGACGAGCTGACCCTGGAGATGGTCACCGACGAAGAGCGCGACTACATGTGGGCGGAGTACGCCAAGGACCCCCGCATGCGTGCCAACATCGGCATCCGTCGCCGGCTCGCCCCCCTGCTGGACAACGACCGGCACACCATCGAGCTGTTCTCCGCGCTGCTGCTGTCGCTCCCCGGCTCGCCGATCATCTACTACGGCGACGAGATCGGCATGGGCGACAACATCTGGCTCGGCGACCGTGACGCGGTGCGGACTCCGATGCAGTGGACCCCGGACCGCAACGCCGGTTTCTCCGCCTGCGATCCGGGCCGGCTCACCCTGCCCACGATCATGGACCCGGTCTACGGCTACCAGGTGACGAACGTGGAGGCGTCGATGGCCTCGCCGTCCTCACTGCTGCACTGGACCCGCCGCATGATCGAGATCCGCAAGCAGAATCCGGCGTTCGGCCTGGGCACCTACACCGAACTCCAGTCCTCCAACCCGGCGGTGCTGGCCTTCCTGCGCGAGTACGAGGACGACCTGGTGCTGTGTGTGAACAACTTCGCGCGGTTCGCACAGCCCACCGAACTCGATCTGCGCGAGTTCAGCGGACGCCACCCGGTGGAGCTGTTCGGCGGGGTCCGCTTCCCGGCCATCGGTGAGCTGCCCTATCTGCTGACCCTCGGGGGCCACGGCTTCTACTGGTTCCGGCTCTCCCGAGTCGCATCCCGCATCGGCCGACGACTCTCAGCGTGAGCTTTGAGCAGGCGCCGAGGAAAGGACGCGTCACCATGCAGAAGACCGCATCCGTCCGACCGAGCCGCACGGTCGACGCGAGCCCCATGGCCTCACTCGCCGGGCTGCTGCGGGAGTGGTTGCCACGGCAGCGCTGGTTCGCGGGCAAGGACCGCCCCGTCACGGATCTCGCGCTGCTGTCCATGACGGAGCTGTTCCCGGGCTGTCTGCATCTGCTGGTGCACGCCGGACACTCGGCGGTGCCCGCGCCCGGCGGAGCTCCCCCGGCCGGTGACTGCTACCAGCTGCTCCTCGGCGTACGCCAGCATCCGTCGCCGCGGCTCGGGCGGGCGCTGATCGGCCGTGCCGAGGAAGGCCCGCTGGCCGGTCTGACGGTGTTCGACGCGCTTCAGGACCCCCGGTCGGCCCAGCTGCTCCTGGAGCGGCTGCGGCATCCCGGCGCGGCGGGCCCGCTGTGCTTCGAGGGCGACCCTTCGGTGCCGGTCCCGGCCGGGTTGGTGCCACGGCTGCTGGACGCCGAGCAGTCCAACTCCTCGCTGGTGTACGGCGACTGCTTCATCCTGAAGCTCTTCAGGCGCATCCAGCCGGGCGTCAACCCCGATCTCGAGGTGCCGGTCGCGCTGGCCAGGCAGGACTGCCGGCGGGTGCCGGCTCCGGTGGCCTGGTTCCGCACCACGCATCCCTGGAAGGCGACGCTCGGGGTCCTCCAGCCCTTCCTGCGGGACGCCACCGACGGCTGGACGCTGGCGCTGGACGCGCTGGGCTCCGGCGGCGACTTCACGGCGGAGGCCCGTCAGCTGGGACGCGCCACAGCCGAGGTGCATGTGGCCCTGGCGTCGGCGTTCCCGTCCCTGTCCCGGGGCGAGAACGGCCGTACGGCGGCGGCCATGACGGAGCGGCTGGAGAACGCCGCGCACTTCGTCCCCGCCCTCCAGCCCTATGTACCCAACCTGCGCAACGCCTTCGGCGCCCTCGCCGCCTGCGATCCCGGGCCGCCCGCCCAGCGCATCCACGGCGACCTGCACCTGGGGCAGGTGCTGCGGGCCGGCCGGGAGTGGTTCGTCATCGACTTCGAGGGCGAGCCGTCCCGCCCGCTCACCGAGCGGCGGGCCGTCCACTCGCCGGTGCGGGACATCGCCGGCATGCTGCGCTCCTTCGACTACGCCGCCCGGCAGCGCCGGCCGTGGCGGCCGGAGTGGGCGCGCCGCTGCCGGGAGGCGTACTGCGCGGGCTATGCCGCCTCGGCCGGGTGGGACCCGCGCCAGAAGCACGGCCTGCTGCGTGCTTACGAAACCGACCGCGCCGTGTACGAGGTCCTGTACGAGGCCCGGCACCGACCCGACTGGTTGCCCGTACCGATGGCGGCGATCGAACGCCTCGCCGTGAGAGGAGCCTGACCCCATGGCCCTGCACGAGACCTCGCGCCCCGAGTCGGCCGGCCCCGGCCGGTGCGCCGCCGCGCCGCCCCTGGACCCCGCCGACCGGGATCGCCTGCTGGCGGGCGCGCACCACGATCCGCACGCCCTGCTCGGCGCCCATCCGGTGCCGGGCGGGATCGCCTTTCGCGCGCTGCGTCCGTTCGCGCGGGCGGTGAGTGTCGTCGTCGAAGGCGAGCGCACCCGGCTCGTCTCCGAGGGAGGCGGGCTGTTCTCCGGCGTGCTGCCGATGACCGCGATCCCCGTGTACACGCTGCTGGTGGCGTACGCCGAGGACGAGTCCGACGAGCGCGAGGTCCACGATCCGTACCGCTTCCTGCCCGCCCTCGGCGAGTTCGACCTGCACCTCGTCCGCGAGGGCCGGCACGAGGAGCTGTGGAAGGCGCTCGGTGCGGAGCCGATGTCCCACCAGGGTGTGCCGGGCACCCGGTTCACCGTGTGGGCGCCGAACGCCCAGGGCGTGCGGGTCGCCGGGGACTTCTGCCACTGGGACGGCACGGCGTTCCCGATGCGGTCGCTGGGCGCGTCCGGGGTGTGGGAAGTGTTCCTGCCGGGCATCGGCGAAGGCGCCCGGTACAAGTTCGAGATCACGTCCCGGTACGGCGGCCGTTTCCTCAAGGCCGACCCGATGGCGCGCCGGGCGGAGGTCCCGCCGGACACGGCGTCGATCGTGCACGCCTCGCACTACGAGTGGGGCGACGCGCGGTGGATGGAGCACCGGGGCGACGTGCCCGTGCACCAGGCCCCGTTCTCGGTCTACGAGGTGCATCTGCCGTCCTGGCGGCCGGGACTGACGTACCGGCAACTCGCCGACGAGCTGCCCGCGTATGTCAGGGACCTCGGTTTCACCCATGTCGAGTTCATGCCGGTGGCGCAGCATCCCTTCGCCGGCTCCTGGGGCTATCAGGTCACCGGCTTCTACGCTCCGGCGGCCCGGCTCGGCTCCCCGGACGACTTCAAGCACCTGGTCGACGCCCTCCACCAGGCCGGCATCGGGGTGATCGTCGACTGGGTGCCGGCCCACTTCCCCAAGGACGACTGGGCGCTCAGCCGGTTCGACGGGGACCCGCTGTACGAACCCGGGGACTCGCGGCGTGCCGAGCACCCGGACTGGGGGACGTTCGAGTTCGACTACGGACGCACCGAGGTGCGCAACTTCCTCGTCGCCAACGCGACGTACTGGTGCGAGGAGTTCCACATCGACGGGCTGCGCGTGGACGCCGTGGCCTCCATGCTCTACCTCGACTACTCACGGGACTCGGGGCAGTGGGCGCCGAACGTCTTCGGCGGGCGCGAGGACCTGGACGCGATGCGGTTCCTCCAGGAGATGAACGCGACGGTGTACCGGCGCAACCCGGGGGTCGTGACGATCGCCGAGGAGTCGACGGCCTGGGAGGGGGTGACGCGGCCGACCGACAGCGGCGGGCTGGGCTTCGGGCTGAAGTGGAACATGGGCTGGATGCACGACTCGCTGGAGTACATCGCGAAGGAGCCGGTGCACCGCAAGTACCACCACAACGAGATGACGTTCTCGATGGTGTACGCCTACAGCGAGAACTACGTGCTGCCCATCTCCCACGACGAAGTGGTCCACGGCAAGCAGGCCCTGGTCTCCAAGATGCCCGGCGACTGGTGGCAGCGACGCGCCAACCATCGCGCCTACCTGGGCTTCATGTGGGCCCATCCGGGCAAGCAGCTCCTGTTCATGGGGCAGGAGTTCGCGCAGGGCGCCGAATGGTCGGAGGCGCACGGTCCGGAGTGGTGGCTGCTGGATCCGGGGTACGCGTCCGCGGGCGACCATCGGGGTGTGCGGGACCTGGTCCGTGACCTCAACACGATCTACCGGGCGAGTCCGGCCCTGTGGGAGCGGGACACCGAGCCCGCGGGGTTCCAGTGGGTGCTCGGGGACGCCGCCGACGACAACGTCTTCGCCTTCCTGCGGTACGGCGCCGACGGTGACGTCCTGCTCGCCGTCTCCAACTTCTCCCCCGTCGTCCGGCACGACTACCGGCTGTGGGTGCCGGACCACGTCGACGTCTGGCAGGAGACGCTCAACACCGACGCCGCGCACTACGGCGGCAGCGGTGTCACCAACCCCGATCCCGTCAAGCCGGAGGACGGGCACATCCGGCTGACGCTGCCTCCGCTCGCCACGGTGTGGCTGTCGCCCTGAGCGGGCCGAGATCACCGAACGGGGTCAATTGTCAGTTCTCGACACCAGGCGCTCTCAGCTGGGCTAGATTCGGGCACCGCCGATAACAGAACTCATCGGTGATGTCACACCCGGTACACAGCAGGAGCAGCGCATGCGCGACCTCGGCCTCGCTCCCCCTTCGGTCACGGCCTTGACCGGCGGGCTCGCCGACAGCGTCTTCGAGACGGCGGCCCGCAACCCCACGTTGCCGATGCTCGCGCGCCGTCCCGACCCCGCCTCCCCGGTCTGGGAGGAGGTGACCGCGGTGGAGCTGCGGGACGAAGTGACCGATCTGGCCAAGGGGCTGATCGCGTCCGGGATCTCGCCGGGCCACCGCGTGGCCGTCATGGCGCGCACCCGGTACGAGTGGACGGTGCTCAGCTACGCGCTGTGGACGGTGGGCGCGGAGGTCGTACCGATCTATCCGACGTCGTCGCGCGACCAGGTCGAGTGGATCCTACGGGACGCCGAGTGCGTGGCCGTGGTGGTCGAGGACGAGCAGACGGTCATGACGGTGGGCTCCGTGTGCGGATCGCTGCCGCGGCTGCGCCACGTCTGGCAGCTGGACGCGGGAGGTCTCGGGCAGCTCGTCGAGCGGGGCGAGTTCATCCCGTTCGCCACCGTCGAGTCGCTGCGCCGCATCGTGCTGCCGGACTCCACCGCCGCCGTCATGTACACCTCGGGCACCACGGGCCGCCCCCTGGGCTGCGCGCTGAGCCACCGCAGTCTGGCGAGCCCATGCGACACCCTGCTGGCCGGCTGGGGCCACACGGTGATCCCGCCCGGCGAGGAGCAGGGGTCGGTCCTCGCCTTTCTGCCCTTCTCCCATGTGTACGGCCTGCTGGTGCAGAGCCTGTGCGTCCGCGGCGGCATGCTGATGGGGCATGAGCCCGACCTGAGCGAGGCCGCGCTGACGTCGGCCCTGCGCACCTTTAGGCCCACGTACTTCTGCGCCGTACCGTCGATCTTCGAGAAGATCTACAAGAACTTCCTGCGGGTGGCCCAGCAGTCGGGGCGCGGCGCGTTGTTCGAGCGGGCCGCCGACACCGCGCGGGACTTCGCGGCGGCGCTGGAGCGGCACCGGCTGGGCGGCGGGCCGGGGCCGGGCTTCGATCTGCGGTTGCAGCACGCCCTGTACGAGCGGACGGTGTACCGCAAGCTGCGGGCCGCGCTGGGCGGCCGGGTGTGCCGGGCGACCTCCGGCGGCTCGCCCCTGAACCGTGAACTCTCCTTGTTCTACGAGGGCATCGGCATCTATGTGAACGACGGGTACGGCCTGACCGAGACCTGTGGCGGGGTCACCGCGCAGCCGCTGGGCCGGGAGATGTCGGGGACGGTCGGGCAGGCGCTGCCCGGCGTCGACCTGAGGGTGGCGGACGACGGGGAGATCCTGGTGCGGGGGCCGTCGGTCTTCCAGGGCTATGTCAACGACGAGGCCGCGACCCGTTCGGCGCTGCGGGGCGGCTGGCTGGCCACCGGGGACCTCGGCCGGCTGGACTCCGACGGCTATCTGACGATCACCGGACGCAAGAAGGACGTCATCATCACGAGCAGCGGCAAGAGCGTCTCCCCCGCGCTCCTGGAGCAGCGCCTGAGGCAACATCCGCTGGTCCACCAGGCGGTGGTGGTGGGCGACAACCGGCCTTGCGTCGGCGCCCTGATCACCCTGGACCCGGACTTCCTGGCCTTCTGGCGCGACTCCCTCGCGGCACGCAGCGACGCGCGCATGCGGGAGGCACGGGAGGAGAACGCGCTGCGCGAGGAGATCGCCCGTGCGGTGGCCGCCGCCAACAGCGCGGTGTCGCGCCCGGAGTCCATCCGGGTGTTCCGGGTGCTGCCGGAGCCGTTCGACGTCGCGAGCGGTTTGCTGACGCCGTCGATGAAGCTGCGCCGGGACGCGATCGTGCGGCACTACGCGGTGCAGATCGACGCGATGTACCAGGCGCGCTCGCGGGCGCCCCGGGAGCACCTGTCGGACGAGCAGGCGCACTGGGACGACGCGGACAACGTGTTCGGCTGAGGGGGCGGCGCGTACTGAACGGGCTGTCTACTCCCCCGTGGTCAGCCGTACGACGTTCGAGGGCTCCCCGAGGACGAAGGCGCGGACGCGGTAGGCGGCGTGGCGTTCGTCGGGCAGGGGGGCGAAGTCGGTGGCCTCGGTGTCCGGGGCGAGCACGGCGACCGGGTCGTACCGGTCGCCGTCCGTCCTACGGAGCTCCAGGAGGAAGCCGTCCTCGTCCGAGGCGGTGTCCGTCCAGGTGAGGCGGAGGCCGTCCGGCCGCTCGGCCTGGTCGGGCCGCACCGTGGGGCCGGTGTAGGTGCGCAGGCGGTAGTGGAAGGTGGTGTGCGGCATGAGGTCGGGGTGGCGGTAGGCCGTCACCTGGGGTGCGAGGTACTGGAGGACGGTGTAGCGGCCGGCCTCCTCGGTCGCGAACTCCAGGACGTGGCCCGCGGCCTCGGGCGGGGTGTCCCGCCAGCGCAGGTCGATGTCGGTGGGCGTGGTGAGGACACCGGTCAGCGCCTGTCCGGTGTCTGCGGAACAGGCCGGCAGCGCCAGGAGCAGCGCTGCCGACACCGCGATGCGCGCCTTTCCTCGCATACGGCCGCTACTTCCGCCAGAAGCGGACGTTGCTCCACTCCACGGTCGCCGTCCCGTTGCCGCTGTTGGTGCGGTAGGCGCCGAACTTGTCGTAGAAGCTGCCGCCGGGGCTCGCGTAGGTGTGCTTGAGTGAGCCGTTGATGTAGGTGCGGTGCTCAAATCCCACCTGGTGGACGGTGTTGACGCGGACGGTCGCGCCGACGGTGCCGGCGTGGGAGAGCGTGGTGCCGCCGTGCACCGCGTACAGCCTGCCGCCGCGCTCGACGGCCAGCATGAAGTAGGGGCCGGAGCCCGACTCGTGGAACGTCTGTTTGAGGCTGATGCGGGTGCCGCTGAGGCTGGTGATGCGGAAGTAGCCCTCGAACTGGCGGGTTCCGCCGGTGTAGGTGGCGTAGCGACGTTCAGCCCGCTGGTCGCCGCTCGCGGTGGAGCAGGTGAGCCGGAAGGTCAGTCCGTCGACCTGGCCGCAGCCGCGTTCCTGCACGGTGAAGCCAGGTGACGTCGACTGCCAGCCACCGGGCTCGACTTCGGCGAAGGCGTGCGGGGTGGAGAGCAACGAGGTGGCCAACAGCGCGGAGGTGACGGTGAGGGTGCGCAGGGATGCGAGCATCCTGCCTCCTGTCGGATGTGGGGGGTGACCGCCGGCCACTCAGCGGGACATGAGGTACCTGCCGCGTTCACAGGAGTGAACAACGGTCGCCGATCTGGACGATCGATACGGACGTTAGGTTCAGACCAATCGGCCGTCAAGGGATCGCGCGTACACGTCTTTCAGCTCCGAACCGGTGTGCCCCTGGGCCGGCCGGGGCAAGGTGGCTGTCGACGGGTTCATCTGCCTGCTGCTCCCGGCTGGCGGAACGACCGGTGGCGCGGTGGGATCGATGCGTGCGAAGCAGCGATTCAGGGGCAGGCGAACGACGTCGAGGCAGACCGCCTGGAGCCGCAGAAGGGATGATCACCGTGACACGACCCAGGATCCTGGTGGTTGGCGCAGGCTTCGCCGGAGTGGGGTGCGTTCGCCGCCTGGAACGCAAACTCGCCCCCGACGAGGCCGAGATCACCTTGGTGACGCCGTCCTCCTACCAGCTCTATCTGCCACTTCTGCCCCAGGTCGCCTCCGGCGTCCTCACCCCTCAGTCGATCGCCCTCTCGCTGCGCCGCAGCCGCAGGTACCGCACCCGCATCATTCCGGGCGGCGCCATCGGCGTGGACCTCGCGGCCAAGGTGTGCGTCGTGCGCACCATCACCGACAAGATCGTCAACGAGCCGTACGACTACATCGTGCTGGCCCCCGGGAGCATCACCCGTACCTTCGACATCCCCGGGCTCGTCGACCACGCGTACGGCATGAAGACGCTGGCGGAGGCCGCCTACCTGCGCGACCACGTCATCTCCCAGCTGGACCTCGCCGATGCCAGCCAGGACCCGCAGGAGCGCGCCGCACGGCTTCAGTTCGTGGTGGTCGGCGGCGGCTACGCGGGCACCGAGACCGCGGCGTGCCTGCAACAGCTGACGCACAACGCGGTCAAGCGCTACCCGCGGCTCGACCCGCACCTGATCCGCTGGCATCTCATCGACATCGCACCGAGGCTGATGCCCGAGCTCGGCGAGAAGCTGGGCAGCACCGCCCAGCAGGTGCTGCGCAGGCGCGGGATCGACATCTCCCTCGGCGTCTCCATCGCCAAGGCGGGCCCCGACGAGGTCACCTTCACTGACGGCCGGGTGATCCCCACCCATACGCTGATCTGGACCGCCGGTGTCGTCGCGAGCCCGCTGATCGGCACGCTGGGCGCGGAGACGGTGAAGGGCCGGCTCGCGGTGACCGCCGAGATGAACCTGCCCAGGCACGACGGCGTGTTCGCGCTCGGCGACGCCGCCGCGGTGCCGGACGTGGCCAAGGGCGAGGAGGGAGCCGTCTGCCCGCCGACCGCCCAGCACGCCATGCGCCAGGGCAAGGTGGTCGCCGACAACGTCATCTCCGCCCTGCGTCATCAGCCGCTGCGGCCGTACGAGCACAAGGATCTCGGCCTGGTGGTCGACCTCGGTGGCCGTGACGCCGTTTCCAAGCCCCTCGGCGTGGAGCTGAAGGGTCTGCCCGCGCTGGCCGTCGCCCGCGGCTATCACTGGTCGGCGCTGCGCACCAACGTCGCCAAGACGCGCGTGATGACGAACTGGCTGCTCAACGCCGTCGCCGGGGACGATTTCGTACGCACCGGGTTCCAGGCGCGAAGGCCGGCCAAGCTGAAGGACTTCGAGTTCAGCAACGCGTATCTGACACCGGAGCAGCTCCAGGCGCATGTCGCCGGGAAGGGCGGCCCCGCGGGGACGGCGGAGTGAGGTGAGGGCCCCGGCCGGGCCGCGGTGCGGGGCGTGAAGGACGAGCAGGGCGCGAGAGAGAGTACGGCGGCGTGAGGGCAGCGGGACGGCCGGTCCGGGCGCGGCTGCGGGACCGGGCCGCGGCGTCGGACCCCGGGCTGCTGCGGCTGGCAGCCGGGCTGCGCACCGTGGGGGCCATCGCCCTCGCGGTCGCCGTGCTCGCCCTGCTCGGCAGCGAGGTGACCGTTCTGGTGACGGGGGCCATGGCGGCGATGGCCGCCACCTTCGCCATCCGCGAGAAGCAGCGCGGGCCGCAGGCCGTCACGCTCGCCCTGGGCCTGCCGGTGGCGCTGGCCTCCATGACGCTGGCGGCGCTGCTGCACGAGCATCTCCTGGCCGGCGACCTGTTCTTCGTGGCGCTCATCTTCTGTGCGGTCTACAGCCGCCGGTTCGGCGACCGTGGCACGGCGCTCGGCCTGATCGGCTTCCAGATCTACTTCGTCTCCCTCTTCGTCGGTACCACCGTCTCCGGGCTGCCCGAGCTGTGCGGGGCGGTCGCCGTGGCCTTCGCGTGCAGCGCGCTGGTGCGGTTCGCGGTCGTTCCCGAGACGCCCGCGGGGGTGCTGGAGCGGCTGCGCGAGGCATTCCGGGCCCGGCTGGCCCAGCTGCTCTCCGCGCAGCTCGACCTGCTCGACGCCGGGCCCCGGGAGGTGGACCGGGCCCTGGAGCGGGTCCGCGACGGCACCGCGCGCCTGCACGACACGGCGCTGCTGATCCAGGGCCGGCTGGAGGAGGGGACTGCCGACGAGGCGGTGGCCCGGCTCGTCCAGCGGCGGGTCGCCGACGCCGAGATCGCCGCCGAGCGGCTCGGGCTGGCGCTGCTCGCAGCACGCGGCGCCGAACGCGTGGACACCTTGGCCCTGCATCTGCCCGGCGCGCCGGTGCCTTCGGGCGGGCGGCATCCCGTGCGCGACGAGGCGACGGTCATGCTGCGCCGTGATCTCGGCGCGTTGCGCCTGCTCGTGCTGCGGCCCGTCGACGGGGCCGGCGGCACGGGGCTGGCCCACCTCCGCAACCGGCTGCTCGGCTACCGCGACGAGGAGAACCTGCCCGATGCCGCCCCGGCCGTGCAGGACGTCTTCCGGCGGATCGGCGAGACGGCCCGGGCGGTCCTCGGGCTGCGGATCGCCCTCGGCAGCGCCCCGGACGAGGCGGACGACAGCCCGGCCACGGCCCGCTCGCGCGAGGAGCTGGACGCGGAGGACGCCGTGCTCGACGCCGAGGAGGAGGAGCCCTCCCCGGAGGCCACCGGGCTGCGGCGTCCCACCACACGTGCCGCCGTGCAGGTGGCCGTGGGGTCGGCGCTGGCCATGGTCGGCGGCGAGCTGCTGAGCCGGGACCGCTGGTACTGGGCGGTGCTGACCTGCTGGATCGTGTTCCTCAACACCGCGTCCACCGGTGAGATCCTGGTCAAGGGCTACCGTCGGCTGCTGGGCACCGTGCTCGGCGTCCTGGCCGGCATCGTGCTGGCGGGTGCCGTCGGGCGGCACACCTGGACGGCGTTCGCACTGGTGCTGGTGTTCGTCTTCCTGATGTTCTACTCGGCGCCGGTGTCCTACACGCTGATGTCCTTCTTCGTCACCGCGGCGCTCGGCCTGCTGTACACCCTGCTGCACACCTACAGCCTCTCGGTGCTGGTGCTGCGCATCGGGGAGACGGCGCTGGGCGCGGCCTGCGGAATCGTCGCCGCCGCGTTCGTGCTGCCGGTGCAGACGGACCGGCGTACCAATGAACTCCTCGCCACCGTCCTGGAGCGGCTCGGTGAGGTCACCCGAGGCGCGGTCGAGCAGCTCAGTGGCGGGCCCCCGGTCGATCTGATCGACCAGGCGCGCGATCTGGACCAGGCGCTGGCCGACCTGCGGGCCGCCACCAAGCCGCTCACCCACCCGGTGACACCGCTGCGGGCCCGGCGGGACACCGCCCGCTATGTCGTCGCGCTCCTGGAGACCTGTGCCTATCACGCGCGTTCGCTGGCCGCGACCGCCGATCTGCTGCCCACCCACCCCGCGATCGCGGCGGACCCCCGGCTGCGCCGGGCCTCGGGGCGCATCGCGCACAACATCGAGGCGATCGCGGCACACGTCACCGACGAACACGCCGCAGCCGAGATCGAGACCGGCCCGAGCATCGCCTCGCTGCTGGGCCCGGCCTCCCCCTACGCCCCGCGCTACGGCCGGGTCACCGACCGGGTGCTGCGGCATCTCCAACGCCTCGACGAGGGCGTGGCCGGTCTGGCGCGTCCGCTGGGCGTGCCCGTGAAGACACCGGAAGGAGACGGCTCACCGGGGCGAAAGCGGGGTACGCGAAAGACATGACCGATGTCGTGGACTCAGACGAACTGTTGCGGCGCATGCAGCGCGCGAGGACCTGCGCCCGGCAGGAGGAGCGGGCCTGGCAGGCCCGGAGCGAGGAGCTGAGGTCGACCGACCCCGAGGGCGCCCGTGACGCCACCGTACGGACCGTGGCCTACGGGGCCGTGCTCACGGTGCTGGACGAGATCCTGACGCCGGGCCGCCACCATGAGCGGACCTGAAGGGCGAGCCGGGTGCGGCGGGATCAAGAACGGGCGTGAAACGGGTCACGTACCCCGCTCCTGGTTACGCGGGAGCAGACCAGATGGTTTACGGTTCATACATACGTGGTCATGGGGTAGACCGTAACCGTCCCCCTGAACCACCGCCTACGGCCCTGGCCGGCCTCCCCCGTCCGGCCAGGGCTTTTTCATGCCCTCAGCGGCTCACCGCACGAAGATTCCCGGCGGAAACCGTCCTCCGCCGAGGTGCTCACCCGGCCGGCAGCCGCTGAAATGGACGCAGGGAAGCAACGGAACCTCGGTCGTCCGTGAGGAGCCCCGTGTCATGACCAAAGCGATCAAACTGCTGACCGCCCTTCCGCCACCGCAGCGCGAGCGTCTGATGTCGCTCGCCCGGGAAACCTCCTTTCCGGAGGACAACCGGATCTTCGAGGCGGGCGGCACGGCCGACCGCTTCTGGGTCATCCGCTCCGGCGCGGTCTCCCTCGACCAGCGGGTGTCGCCGGTGCAGCGGGTCACCGTCGCCAGCCTGGGCGCGGGCGATCTGCTCGGCTGGTCCTGGCTGTTCCCGCCGTACCGGTGGGACTTCGGCGCGGAGGCCTTCAGCCCCGTGCGCGCCTACGAGTTCGACGCGGCGCAGGTGCTCCAGCTGTGCGAGGAGGACCCCCGGCTCGGCATGTCCCTGGTACGGCATGTCGCCGAAATCCTCGCGCACCGGCTGGAGTTGACCCGGGGCAGGCTGATGGAGCAGTACGGGCAGCGCCGGCGCAGCGTGCTCTGAGCCGAGGCGTTGCGTACGTCAGACGCGGTAGCGGCGCAGCGCCGGCACCGCCGCGGCCAGGACCAGCATCAGGACGACGACCAGCAGTCCGCCGCCCGCGGTGGCCGTACGGGCGCCGAAGGCCGAGCCCGCCGTGCCGTGCAGGACATCGGCGAGGCGCGGGCCGCCCGCGACGACGACCGTGAAGACGCCCTGCATCCGCCCGCGCATCTCGTCGTCGGCCGCCGACAGCAGGATCGCCCCGCGAAACACCATCGAGACCATGTCGGCGATGCCGGCCAGGGCCAGGAACGCCACCGCGAGCCAGAGGCTGCCGCTCAGCCCGAATCCCGTGATGGCGGCGCCCCATGCGACGACCGCTCCGATCAGCATCCAGCCGTGTCGGCGGGCCCGGGAGAACGTGCCGGAGAACAGCCCGCCGGCCACCGCCCCGATCGGGATCGCCGCGAACAGCAGGCCGAGCGCGAGCCCTTCGCCGTACGGGGCGTAGGTCTGGCTCGCCAGTTGCGGGAAGAGGGCGCGGGGCATGCCGAAGACCATCGCGATGATGTCGGCGAGGAAGGACAGCAACAGCACCTGGTGCAGGGCTATGTAGCGAAAGCCCTCGGCGATCTCCCGTATGCCCGCGCGGCGTCTCCCGGCGGCCAGGGGAGGCAGCGCGGGCAGCCGTGCGACCGCCCAGACCGTGACGCACAGGGCGAGGGCGTCTATGAGGTACAGCTCGGCCAGGCCGATGACGGGAATGAGGACACCGGCCAGCAGCGGCCCGAGCACCTGCCCGGTCTGCATGACGGTCGAGCCGAGCGCGTTGGCGGCGGGCAGTTCGTGGGCCGGCACCAGACGGGCGATGGAGGCGCTGCGGGCCGGGGAGTTGAGGCCCCAGAACGCCTGCTGCACGGCGAGCAGCACCATGAGTGTGCCCACCGACTCCAGTCCGGTGACGGCCTGCAGCCAGAACAGCACCGAGGTGACGGCGATGCCGATGTTGGTGATCAGCAGCAGTTTGCGCCGGTCCATGGCGTCGGCGATCGCCCCGCCCCACAGCGCGAACACCACGAGCGGGAGCAGGCCGGCGAGGCTCGCGGCACCCACCCATGCCGAGGAGCCGGTGATGTCGTAGATCTGCTTGGGCACCGCGACCGCGGTGAGCTGGCTGCCGACGGCCGTGACGATGGTCGAGGACCACAGGCGGCGGTAGGCGGGGCGGCTCAGCGGCCGGGTGTCCATGGCCCAGCGGCGACGGCCGCGCCGCTGGGCCGGCGGGGCAGAGGGTTCGTCCTTCTCCCGGGCTTCGGTGTCGCTCTCGCTGGTGTCCACGCGCTTCCTCGATGCTCGTTACATCTTTCTCGTCCGGGGTCACTATCGCAGCTGTGTACGGGCGTTGGGATCCGAATCTCAGCTTCCGGCGATCAAGGTGGTGCCCAGGACGATCATCGTGACGGCCACGAGACCGTCCAGGACTCGCCAGGCCGTCGGCTTGGCGAGGTGCCGGCTCAGCAGCCGGGCCCCGAAGCCCAGGGCGGCGAACCAGCAGAGGCTGGCGAGCACGGCGCCCAGGCCGAAGGTCCAGCGCATCGGGCCGCGGTCGGCGGCGACCGTGCCGAGCAGGAAGACGGTGTCGAGGTAGACGTGCGGGTTGAGCCAGGTCATCACCAGGCAGGTCAGCATCGCCCGCCGCCGGGAGCCCGCCAGGTCGCCGTCCGTCATGAGGGCGCCGGCCGGCTTGAACACCCGGCGGGCGGCGAGCGCGCCGTAGCAGAGCAGGAACGCCCCGCCGACCCAGGCCACGGCGGTCAGCACCCCCGGCCATGCCACGACCACCGCGCCGACGCCGGCCACGCCCAAGGTGATCAGGAGCGCGTCGGACAGGGCGCAGATGCCGACGACGGCGAGGACCGCTTCACGACGGATTCCCTGGCGCAGGACGAAGGCGTTCTGGGCGCCGATGGCGACGATGAGCGACAGGCCGGTGCCGAAGCCTGCGGCAGCGGTGGTCAGGGCGTTGGTCATGACATCGACGCTAGGGAAGCGATCTGTGCAAGTACAGCTAAAGATTCTTACGTATCCTTAGCACAGCTGAAGGCAGCAGACATCAGACAGCAGACATCCAACAGCAGCCAGGCGCGGACAGGCGGGTGGACAGGTGGACGGTGCGGTGAGGCGGGGACGGTGCGGGCAGAGCTGACGGAGCTGCCGCTCGACCAGGTGCGGACCCTGCTCGCGGTGGTCGATGAGGGCACGTTCGACGCGGCAGCCGCCGCCCTGCATGTGACGCCGTCGGCGGTGAGCCAGCGGGTGAAGGCGCTGGAGCAGCGCACGGGCCGCGTCCTGCTGGTGCGCACCAAGCCGGTGCGGGCGACCGAGTCGGGTGAGGTCGTCGTGCGGTTCGCCCGCCAGCTCGCGCGGCTGGAGCGCGATGCGCGGACCGAGCTGGGCATGAGCGGCACGGGAGACACGACCCGGGTTTCGATCGCGGTGAACGCCGATTCCTTGGCGACATGGTTCCTCGCGGCCCTCTCGCGCGTACCGGAGGGGCTGCGGCTCTCCTTCGAGCTGCGGCGGGAGGACGAAAGCCGGACGGCGACGCTGCTGCGGGAGGGCCTGGTGATGGCCGCGGTGACCTCGTCGCCGGATGCCGTGGCGGGATGTTCGGTGCGTCCGCTCGGCCGGATGCGCTATCTGGCCGCGGCGAGCCCGGAGTTCGCCGAGCGGCACCTCGGCGAACCGCTGGGGGAGGCGTTGACGCGGGCGCCGGTGCTGATCTTCGACCGCAGTGACGATCTCCAGGACGCTTTCGTCCGCCGTCTGCGCCGCAGCCGCACCGGCGCGAGCGCCGTACGGCACCAGGTGCCCACCTCGGAGGGCTTTCTGTCCTCCGTGGTCGCCGGACTCGGCTGGGGCATGATCCCCGAGGCCCAGCTGGAGCCGCTGCTGAGGCAGGGCCGGCTGGTGCAGCTCGCTGCGGACCGGCCGGTCGACGTCCCGCTGTACTGGCAGCAGTGGAAGCTGCACTCACCGGCGCTGGTGGCGGTGACGGACGCGGTGACGGCGACGGCGGCGCAGGCACTGCGCGACTGAGCGCGACCGAGTGCGCCCACGCTTTGCTCGCTCCCTCGTGCGCAGCCGCCGCCGCTCAGGACCGGGGCTCGGACAGGCACTCGAGCCGGGCCGCGGCACTGTCCAGGAGCATCTCCAGCGCCGTCGGATAGGCGCTGGTCACCATGCGGGTCGCCAGGAGTGGCGCCGCCTCGGCGATCCGGGGATGCGTGGCGCGGGGCAGCCGGGCGTACGTCGAGCGCCACATCTCCTCGTCCGCGCGCAGCGCGTCGCTCGGCAGGGCCAGGGACGCCGCGTCGAGCGCGGCGAAGGCCAGCGTCTGGTCGATGAAGGCGTGGTAGATGCGCACGGTGTCCGGCAGGGGGAAGCCGGCGGTGCGCAGGACGTCCAACACGGCCTCGTCGGCGGCGAGTTCATGGGGCCGGCCGGTCACCCGGTTCGTGGTCAGCAGGGCGGCCTGCGGATGGGCCACATACGCGGCATGGATGCGCAGCCCGACGGCGCGCAGGTCCTCCCGCCACTCCCCCGTCGCCTCCCAGCCGTCCAGCGCCTGGCCCAGTAGGGCGTCGCCGATGGCGAGGGTGAGATCGTCCATGCCGCGGAAGTACCGGTACAGCGTGCTCGGGTCGGCGTCGAGGGCCAGGCCGAGGCGGCGGGCGGTGAGGCCGGCGCTGCCGTGTTCGCGCAGCATGCGCAGCGCCGTCTCGACGATCAAACGCTCCGACAGCACCGTGCCGCTTTTCGTGGGACGGCGTCGGCGTCGCTTCTCCTCCGGAATGACCGGTTTCGGCACCATGGCCTTCCATCCTTCCATCCTTATGCCAACGCCATTGACCTTACGTGGACGGACCGCGTTGTATCTCCGGCGGGGCCCCATCACGTCGTGGACGTTCAAGCTCGTCGCAGACCTTCAAGCCCAGGGAGTCTTGTCATGCGTGTACTGCTCGTGGGAGCCGGCGGAGTCGGTACCGCCATCACCCGGATCGCCGCCCGGCGTCCCTTCTTCGAGTCGATGGTGGTCGCCGACTACGACCTCGGACGGGCCGAGGCGGCCGTGGCGGCGCTCGGCGGCGACGCCCGGTTCCGGGCCGAGCGCATCGACGCGAACGACCGGGCAGCGGTGGCCGCGCTGCTGGAGCGGCACAGCTGCGACGTACTGCTCAACGCGACCGACCCGCGCTTCGTGATGCCGCTGTTCCGGGCCGCGCGCACCGCCCGGGCCACCTATGTCGACATGGCGATGTCACTGTCCCGGCCGCACCCGGAACGCCCGTACGAGGAGTGCGGGGTGAAGCTGGGCGACTCCCAGTTCGAGGAGGCCGAGGACTGGGAGGAGGCAGGGGTGCTCGCTCTCGTCGGCATGGGCGTGGAGCCCGGCCTGTCGGACGTGTTCGCCCGGCACGCGGCCGACGAGCTCTTCGACGAGATCGAGGAGATCGGCGTGCGCGACGGCGCGAACCTCACCGTCGACGGCCATGACTTCGCGCCGTCCTTCAACATCTGGACGACGATCGAGGAGTGCCTCAACCCGCCGGTGGTCTACGAGGAGGGCCGCGGCTGGTTCACCACCGAGCCGTTCAGCGAGCCCGAGGTGTTCGACTTCCCCGAGGGCATCGGCCCGGTCGAGTGCGTGAACGTGGAGCACGAGGAGGTCCTCCTGGTGCCGCGCTGGGTCGGCGCACGCCGGGTGACCTTCAAGTACGGCCTGGGCGAGGAGTTCATCGCCACGCTGAAGACGCTGCACCTGCTGGGACTGGACCGCACCGAGCCGGTGACCGTGCCGAGCGCTGCCGGGCCGGTGCAGGTCTCTCCTCGGGACGTCGTCGCCGCCTGTCTGCCGGACCCGGCGACGCTGGGCGAACGGATGCACGGCAAGACCTGTGCGGGCACCTGGGTGCGGGGCGTCAAGGACGGCAAGCCGCGCGAGGTGTACCTGTACCACGTGGTCGACAACCAGTGGTCCATGAAGGAGTACGGCTCCCAGGCCGTGGTGTGGCAGACCGCCGTGAACCCGGTCGTCGCCCTCGAACTCCTCGCCGGCGGCGCCTGGTCCGGTGCGGGTGTGCTGGGACCTGAGGCGTTCCCGGCCCGGCCCTTCCTGGACCTGCTGACCGCGTACGGCTCCCCGTGGGGCATGCGCGAACAGTGACCGAATTCGCCGGGCCTCCACGGGGTTTCACTTGCGCATCGACAGGCGACTCGAAAACGAGTAATGCATCCACCGAGGGCACGTACGACGATCGCAGGTGACTTTGATGGACGACTGGCGAGACCACTCGGCCTGCCGCCATGAGGACCCCGACCTCTTCTATCCGATCGGCACCTCCGGCCCGGCCCTGCTCCAGACGGAGCAGGCCAAGGCGGTGTGCCGGCGCTGCCCCGTCCAGCAGGAGTGTCTGGACTTCGCGCTGGACTCGGGGCAGTCCATCGGGGTCTGGGGCGGGAAGAGCGAGACGGAACGGCGTGCGCTCAGGCGCCGCACGGCCGTCGGCCGCCGTGCCGGCTGACCCGCGTGCTCACGGGGCCGCTGGACACGAACGGAAGCGGACGACCGGCGTGCACCGGATCGCGGAAGTACGCTCGCGAACACGTCCCGCCCAGGAGAGGTCCGATCATGAGCGTACGGGTCCGCCGGATCCATGAACCGCCCGAGCCGGACGACGGCGTCCGGGTGCTCGTCGACCGGCTGTGGCCGCGCGGTGTGTCGAAGGACGCGGCGCACGTGGACGAGTGGCCCAAGGCGATCACCCCGTCGACCGAGCTGCGCCGCTGGTACCACGCGGGCGAGGGCTCGTACGAGGAGTTCGGCGAGCGGTACGAGGCGGAGCTCGCCGCCCCGGAGGCGGCCGAGCTCCTCGACCACGTGCGCGAACTGTCCCGCAAGGGCCCGGTGACACTGGTGACCGCGGTCAAGAACCCGGAGCGCAGCCACGCTTCCGTGCTCGCCCGTGTGCTCGGCGAGAGCTGGGCCCGGTAGTTCGGACCACCCCGGCGCCTCGGAGCCTAGGCGGTCTGCCGGGCGGCGGCCCGGCCCGCTGCCCGGCCCGAGAAGAGGCAGCCGCCCAGGAAGGTGCCCTCCAGGGCGTTGTAGCCATGGACGCCGCCGCCGCCGAAGCCCGCCACCTCGCCGGCCGCGTACAGGCCGTCGATCACAGTGCCGTCGGCCGTGAGTGCCCGGGAGTCGAGGTCGGTCTGGATGCCGCCGAGGGTCTTGCGGGTGAGGATGTGCAGCTTGACGCCGATCAGGGGGCCGGCCGCCGGATCGAGGATGCGGTGCGGGGTGGCGACGCGGCCGAGGCGGTCGCCTATGTAGCGGCGGGCGTTGCGGATGCCCTGGATCTGGGCGTCCTTGCTGTAGGGGTTGGCGATCTGGAGGTCGCGGGCCTCGATCTGGCGCCGGACGGCGTCCGCGTCGAGGAGCGGTTTGTCCGTCAACTGGTTCATCCTCGCGACCAGTTGCTCCAGGTCGGGAGCGGTCACGAAGTCCGCGCCGTTGCGGACGAACGCCGCCACCGGCCCCGGGGCGCCCTTGCCGAGCACGCGCTCCTTGAGGAAGCCGGCGCGGTCCTTGGCGGTGATGTCGGGGTTCTGCTCGGAGCCCGACAGCGCGAACTCCTTCTCGATGATCTTCTGGCTGAGGATGAACCAGGAGTGGTCGTGGCCGGCGAGGTCGGCGTCGGTGCGCAGATGCCTGAGGGTGCTCAGGGTGTCGTAGCCCGGCAGGCACGGGTCGGGGAGCCGGCGGCCGAGGGCGTCGAACCACATCGAGGACGGGCCGGGCAGGATGCGGATGCCGTGGCCGGGCCAGATGGGATCCCAGTTCCGCAAGCCCTCGGTGTAGTGCCACATACGGTCGCGGTTGACCAGGCGTACACCCGCCTCCGCGCTGATGTCGAGCATCCGCCCGTCGACGTACGCGGGCACGCCGGTGACCATCTCGGCGGGCGGGGTACCGAGCCGTTCGGGCCAGTAGCGGCGGACGATGTCGTGGTCGGCGCCGATGCCGCCGCTGGTGACGACGACGGCCTGGGCGGTCAGCTCGAACTCGCCCACGTGGTCGCGGTTGGAGGCGACACCGCGGGGCGAGTTGTCCTCGGCGAGGACCGTGCCGCGCACCCCGCGCGCCGCGCCCTCCTCGACGACCAGCTCGTCGACCCGGTGACGGTGGTGGAAGGTCAGCAGCCCGTCACGCGCGGCCTGCTGCGCGTACCGGACGAACGGTTCCACGACGCCCGTGCCGGTGCCCCAGGCGACGTGGAAGCGGGGCACGGAGTTGCCGTGGCCGTCGGCGCGCAGGTCGCCGCGCTCCGCCCAGCCCACCGTGGGCAGGAACTTGATGTCGTGCCCGTCCAGCCACCCTCGCTTCTCACCGGCCGCGAACTCGACGTACGCGCGCGCCCAGCGCACCGCCCAGGAGTCCTCGTCGTCCACCCGGTCGAACTGCGCGCTGCCCTGCCAGTCGTTCCAGGCCAGCTCGAAGGAGTCCTTGATGCCCAGGCGCCGCTGCTCCGGGGAGTCGACGAGGAACAGCCCTCCGAACGACCAGAAGGCCTGACCGCCGAGGTTGGCGGCGTTCTCCTGGTCGACGAGCGCGACCTTGCGGCCACGGCTGGTCAGTTCGTGCGCGGCGACGAGGCCCGCGAGTCCCGCTCCGACGACGATGACGTCGGCATCCATGGCGACCGTCCCTTCCTCATTCGATGGTGGCCTGCCTGCTTATGGCCTTTTCGGGGGCTTTCAGAGGGCGTCGGTGAGCAGTGCGGTGAGCAGTTGTTTCAGCCAGCCACGCGCCCGCTCGACGTCCTTGTCCAGCAGCAGTTGGGTGGTGACACCGTCGTACGCGGCGACCACGGCGTGGGCGGCGCCGTCGATGTCGCCGAGCACGGCGGGCAGTGCGGTGGAACCCCGGGCACGGGCGAGCCGGTCGGCGATCGCGCCGCGCAGCCGGGCCCGGTGCTCCAGCAGGGTCTGTGCAACGGCCGGCTCACGGGCCGCGTGGACCAGGAAGTCCGTCTTCACGAGCAGCCAGTCCCGGTCCAGGAGCAGCACCTCGGTCACCCGGTCCACGGCGGCGGGCACGTCCAGATCGGGCCCGTCCACGGCGAGGGCCCCGGAGACCTGCTCCGCGATCAGGTCGGCCCGCTCCCGGTAGAGGGCGAAGAACAGCTCGTCCAGGCTGTCGAAGTTGGAGTAGAAGGCGCCTCTGCTGTAACCGGCGGCCTCGCAGACCTCCTCGATGGAGACCCGGCCGAACCCCTTCGCAGCGAACACCGCGAACGCGGCGTCGAGCAGATTGGCACGTGTGCGGACCCGGCGTTTGGTGACGCGCTTGGCCGTTGTCTGCCCCGTCATGTCCAGCCCTCCGTTCGATACGGGAATGTATCCGATACAGCGATGTATCCATAGGGCCTGACCAAAGGTGAAGGAGAAGGAGAAGGAGAAACGGGGGGCGGAAAGTCAGGAGAAACGGGCACAGAAACGGGCGGCCAGAGATCCTCATAGGAACAGATTTTCGATTCGGAGTACGCTGTCCCCATGACCAGGCACCTCCAGGGCTCCCTGTTCGACCAGACCGACGAGCTGCGGCTCGGATCCCTCGCCGGGATCCGCCGGACCGGGCTCGACGACGGCGCCTGGATCGACGTCCTGCCCGGCTGGCTCAGCGGCGCCGACGCCCTGTTCGAGCAGCTGGCCGCCGAGGTCCCCTGGCGTGCCGAGCGACGCAAGATGTACGACAACGTGGTCGACGTGCCCCGGCTGCTCTCCTTCTACGGCACGGACGACGCGCTTCCGAACCCCGTACTGGACGAGGCACGCGACACGCTGTCCGCGCACTACGCCGAGGAACTGGGTGAGCCGTTCGTCACGGCCGGGCTCTGCTACTACCGTGACGGACGCGACAGTGTCGCCTGGCACGGGGACCGGATCGGCCGGGGAGCGCGCGAGGACACGATGGTCGCCATCCTCTCCGTGGGCGCACCGCGCGATCTGCTGCTGCGCCCCGCGCGGGGCGACGGCGCGACCCTGCGCCGGCCGCTGGGGCACGGCGACCTCATCGTGATGGGCGGCTCCTGCCAGCGGACCTGGGAGCACTCGATACCGAAGAGCACCCGTGCCACGGGACCGCGCATCAGCATCCAGTTCCGCCCGGCCGGTGTGCGCTGAGGCGAGGATGCGCCCCTGCGGCGAAGATGCGGCCCTGCGCACACGACCGGGCTCCTGATCTGCTTTGCTGTCCGCGTCGGGCAAGGACCTCATCACGCGGGGCGATCATGCGGACAGATGTGCAGCAAGTGGCCGACGGCACCTACCTGGTGTACGGCAGCGACACCAACTGGGTGATCCTGTCCGAAGGGGACGCGGTCACCTTGATCGACACCGGCTACCCCGGGGACCGGGCCCGGCTGCTCGCCTCGCTCCAGGAGGTGGGGAGCGCGCCGGAGGCGGTCACGGCCGTACTGATCACCCATGCGCACACGGACCACTTGGGCAACGCCGAGCATCTGCGCGCCACCTACGGCACACCCATATACCTCCACCCGGCCGAAGTACCGCACGCCCGCCGGGAGTTCCTGCACCAGGTGAGCATCGGCACGGTGCTGAGGAACGGCTGGCGGCCGGGCGTACTGCCCTGGGCGATCCACGCCCTGCGCTCCGGCGGCACCGCGCACGTCCCGGTCTCCTCCCCCGAACCGTTCCCCCCGGCCGTCCCGCTCGACCTGCCCGGCCGCCCCGTCCCGGTGCACACGCCCGGTCACACCGACGGGCACTGCTCCTACCACCTCCCGGAAGCCGGTGTGCTGATCGCGGGCGACGCCCTGGTGAGCGGGCACCCGACCTCGCGTCTGAAGGGCCCGCAGCTGCTGCCGGACATGTTCCACCGCGAGCGCGCCCGTGCCGTGGCCTCCCTCGCGGCGCTCGAAGTGCTCGACGCCGATGTGCTGTTGCCCGGGCACGGCCCCGTGCACCGGGGAGCGCTGGGCGAAGCTGCTCTTCAGGCCCGGGAGCGGGCACTTTAAGGTGAGGTGACGATCAGCGGCGAGGCGAGGACGAACGGCCCATGGCACTCCAGATCAGCGCGACGAATCCGGAGCATCCCGCACTCCTGCTGGAGTTGCCCTGGCAGATGCCCCTGGCGGAGTGGCCGCAGGAGGTCCTGGTCCCGCTGCCGCGTGGCATCTCACGGCACGTGGTGCGGTACGCCCGGGCCGGCAGCGAGGTGATCGCCGTCAAGGAGCTCGCCGAGCGCCCGGCTCTGCGCGAGTACGAGTTGCTGCGGGATCTGGACCGCATCGGCATTCCCGCGGTGGACCCGCTGGCCGTGGTCACCGGGCGCGCCGACACCGCCGGCGGGCCGCTGGAGTCGGTCCTGGTGACCCGGCACCTGGGCGGCTCGATGCCGTACCGGTCGATGTTCGAGACGACGATGCGCCCGGCGACCATGCACCGGCTGATGGACGCGCTGGCCGTGCTGCTGGTCCGGCTCCATCTCGCCGG
Source organism: Streptomyces sp. M41 (assembly GCF_043673425.1). NCBI lineage: Bacteria > Bacillati > Actinomycetota > Actinomycetes > Kitasatosporales > Streptomycetaceae > Streptomyces > Streptomyces sp. M41. The sequence goes on from NZ_JBIMKE010000034.1 coordinate 23,770, forward strand.
GTTCGCCTGGGGCGACTGCTCGTTGTCCAACACGCTGTTCCGGCGGGACGCGGGCGCGTACGCGGCCTATCTGGTGGACGCCGAGACGGGCGATCTGCACGCCCGGCTCAGCACCGGTCAGCGCGACTACGACCTGGAGCTGGCCCGCGTCAACATCAGCGGCGAACTGCTGGACCTGGAGGCGTCCGGGGCGCTGCATCCGTCGGTCGACCCGATCGAGTTCGGCATGGAGATCTGCGCCCGCTACCAGGGCCTGTGGCAGGAACTGACCCGCACCTCGGTCTATCCGGCGGGCAAGTACCACTACATAGAACGCCGGATACGCCGTCTGAACGAGCTCGGCTTCGACGTGGCCGAGATGCAGATCGAGCACGCCACGAACGGTGACACGGTCACGTTCGTGCCCAAGGTCGTCGATGCCGGCCACCACCAGCGGCAGCTGCTGCGCCTGACGGGCCTGGACACCGAGGAGAACCAGGCCCGCCGGCTGCTCAACGACCTGGAGAGCTGGATGGCCACCCAGGACGACCACGCCCCGGGCGACCCCCTCGGCGCCCGCCCCGAGGTGCTCGCCCACCGCTGGGTGCGGGACGTCTTCCGGCCCACCGTGCGGGCCGTACCACGGGCGCTGCGCGGCTCCATGGACGCGGCCGAGATCTACCACGAGCTGCTCGAACACCGCTGGTATCTGTCCGAGCGGGCGCAGCACGACATCGCGCTGGACGCGGTGGTCGAGGACTACATCGAGACCGTCCTGCCCAAGGCCCGCGAGACGCTTCAGCCCACGGCCGACTCGCTCGGCACGGCGGCCGACTGACCCGCGGGGTGCCCTCAGTCGTGCGGGACGACGGCCACCGGGCAGTCCGCGTGGTGCAGGACGCCGTGTGCCACCGACCCGATGCGGGCGCCCACGGCGGTACGGCGGGCGCGGCGCCCCACGACCATCAGCTGGGCCCGCCCCGCCACCGACAGCAGCACCTGCCCGGCGCTGCCCATCTCGACGTGCTCGACGACATGGACGTCCGGGTACCGCTCCCGCCACGGCCGCAGCGCCTCCGCCAGCGCCTTCTTCTCGTACGGCTCCAGGCCGCCGGCCTCGTCGAGCAGCTTGAGGGAGCCCGGGCTGTAGGCGAACAGCGGGGGCAAGGTCCAGGCCCGTACGGCGCGCACGTGCGCGCCGCGCGCCGCGGCCGTCTCGAACGCGAACCGCAGTGCCGCGGCACTGTCCTGCTCGTCGCCCTGCTGACCCACGACGATCTCGCGCCCGGCGGCCTCGGCGGACGGCTGGTCACCAGCGCGTACGAGGACGACGGGCCGGGCGGCCTCGACGATCACCTGCTGACCGACGGAGCCCAGCAGGAACCCGACGACCACGCCATGTCCGCGTGAGCCCAGCACCAGCATCTCGGCGTCCGCCGCGGCGGCGGCCAGCGTCTCGACGGCACCGCCCTCGAGCACGTCGGTGGTCACCCGCAGGCCGGGGTGCCGCTCGGCGACGGACCGGGCCGTCTGCTCCAGCCCCTGCTGCACCCACTGGGCCTGGGAGTCCGCGTCGGCGTCGATGGCCTCGTGCGGCTGGAACCGCCAGGCGTGCACCACTCGCAGGGCGAGCCCCCGGCGGACCGCCTCCCGGGCGGCCCAGCCCAGCGCGGCGAGGCTCTCCTCGGATCCGTCCACCGCTGCCGTGATCGGGCGCGTCATTCCGGCTGCCTCCTTATGTCGTGGTCACGTCGATCGGGTCCAGTCTTCACTACCCTGCCCCCATGGCTTTGGAGTGGGAACAGGTCAATGTCGACGCGGCCGACGCCGTGGCCCTGGGGCGCTGGTGGGCCGAGGCGCTGGGCTGGGTCGTGCTGAACGACTCGGCCGAGGAGTACGAGATCCGTCCCCGGGAGGACCGCCTGCCAGGGCTGATCTTCACGCCGGTCCCGGAGGGCAAGACCATCAAGAACCGGCTCCATCTCGACTTCCGTCCGGACGAGCAGGACGCCGAGGTCGCCCGGCTGCTCGCGCTCGGCGCCCGGCACGCGGACGTCGGGCAGGGCGATCAGCCGTGGGTGGTGCTCGTCGATCCGGAGGGCAACGAGTTCTGTGTGCTCGGCCCGCGCAGGAGCTGAGATCCGGGCCGGCCTGTCCGAGAACCGCCCTCGCGCGCGAGGAGTCCGCGGCCCGCATACCCGAGCGAAGGGGGCGGATCGAACATACGATGGGGCCGAGTCGGCGCGGCGGCTGCCCCGTCCGGTCGTTTCCCGCCGTGCCGCGACCGAGACCCTCGGGGTGGGAGACCTATGGCACAGGCCGCCGACGCAGCGCGGACCGTCATCCTGACCGTGGACGACGACCCGGGGGTGTCCCGGGCGGTCGCTCGTGATCTGCGGCGGCGCTACGGCGAGTCGCACCGGATCGTGCGCGCGGAGTCGGGGGCGTCCGCGTTGGAGGCGCTGCGTGAACTGAAACTCCGCGGCGACCTGGTCGCCGTGATCCTGGCCGACTACCGGATGCCGCAGATGAACGGCATCGAGTTCCTCGAACAGGCCCTGGACGTGTACCCGGGCGCCCGCCGGGTGCTGCTGACCGCGTACGCGGACACGAGCGCGGCGATCGACGCGATCAACGTCGTCGACCTCGACCACTATCTGCTCAAGCCCTGGGACCCGCCCGAGGAGAAGCTGTACCCGGTCCTGGACGAACTGCTGGAGGCGTGGCGGCGCAGCGACTACCGGCCGGTGCCCAGCACCAAGGTGGTCGGGCACCGCTGGTCGGCGCGCTCCTCGCAGGTGCGGGAGTTCCTGGCCCGCAACCAGCTGCCGTACCGCTGGTACTCGGCCGACGAGCCGGAGGGGCAGCGGTTGCTGGCCGCGGCCGGCCAGGACGGGCACGACCTGCCGCTGGTGATCACGGCAGAGGGCACGCCCCTCGTGGCGCCCGAGGTGCCCGAGCTGGCCGCGCAGGTGGGGCTGGCCACGACACCGACGGCCGACTTCTACGACCTGGTCGTCATCGGCGGCGGCCCGGCCGGGCTGGGCGCGGCCGTGTACGGGGCGTCGGAGGGTCTGCGGACCGTGCTGGTGGAGCGCTCGGCGACCGGTGGGCAGGCCGGTCAGAGCTCCCGGATCGAGAACTACCTCGGTTTCCCCGACGGTGTGTCGGGCGCGCAGCTCACCGAACGGGCCCGGCGGCAGGCGGCGAGGTTCGGCGCCGAGATCCTCACCGCGCGCGAGGTGACCGGGCTGGAGGTCTGCGGTGCCGCCCGGGTCGTACGGTTCTCGGACGGTTCGGCGGTCGCCGCGCACAGCGTGATCCTGGCGACCGGGGTGTCCTATCGGCAGCTGGCGGCGCCGGGGTGCGACGAGCTGACGGGGTGCGGGGTGTTCTACGGCTCGGCCCTGACCGAGGCGCCCGCCTGCCAGGGGCAGGACGTGTACATCGTCGGCGGCGCCAACTCGGCGGGGCAGGCGGCCATGTATCTGTCGCGGGGCGCCAAGTCGGTGACCCTGCTGGTGCGGGGCCCCGATCTGTCCGCGTCCATGTCGCACTATCTGATCCAGCAGATCGGCGAGGCCCCGAACATCTCGGTACGCACCCGCACGGTCGTCGAGTCGGCGCACGGCTCCGGCCATCTGGAGCAGCTGACGCTGCGGGACGTGGACAGCGAGCGGACCGAACTCGTGGACGCCCAGTGGCTGTTCGTGTTCATCGGCGCGGCGCCCCTGACCGACTGGCTGGGCGGGACGGTGCTGCGCGACGAGCGCGGGTTCATCCTGGCCGGGCCGGACCTCACCGCGGACGGGCGTCCACCCGCCGACTGGGAGCTGGACCGGCCGCCGTACCACCTGGAGACCAATGTTCCCGGCGTGTTCGTGGCGGGCGACGCCCGCGCCGAGTCCGCCAAGCGGGTCGCGTCCGCCGTAGGAGAGGGAGCCATGGCCGTGATGCTCGTCCACCGCTATCTGGAGCAGTCATGAGCGGACAGTCGATGCCCTGCAACCCCGGGGAGATCGGGGCGCTGTTCCTGTTCGAGAAGCTCAGCCCGGCGCAGCTCGGCAGGCTGTGCGGCGAGGGCCGGGTGGAGCTGTTCCAGCCCGGCCCGGTGTACACCGAGGGTGAGCCGGCGACCTGCTTCTATGTGATGATCGAGGGCACCGTCGTGCTGTCCCGGCGGGTCGGCGGCGACGACGTGGAGGTCAACCGCACCTCCCAGCGCGGGGTGTACTCCGGGGCCTGGCAGGCCTATCTCGGCGACCGGGTGCCGCAGGTGTACAACAGCTCGATGCGGGTGACGGAGCCGACGCGGTTCTTCGTGCTGCCGGCCGAGACGTTCGCGGAGGTGATCCGCGAGTGGTTCCCGATGGCCCTGCATCTGCTGGAGGGTCTCTTCTTCGGGCAGAAGAGCACCCAGGTCGCCGTCAACCAGCGCGAACGGCTGCTGGCGCTCGGCTCGCTCTCCGCCGGTCTCACGCACGAACTCAACAACCCCGCGGCGGCGGCCGTACGGGCGACCTCGACGCTGCGGGAGCGCGTGGGCAAGATGCGGCACAAGCTGGCCGTCATCGCGCAGGGCTCGTACTCCCCGGAGACCATCGCCAACCTGATCGAGATCCAGGAACGCACGGCCGAACGGGTCGCGAAGGCACCGTCGTTGAGCCCGCTAGAGGCGTCGGACCGGGAGGACGCCGTCACGGACTGGCTCGACGACCACGGCATCCCGCAGGGCTGGCGCATCGCGCCCACCTTCGTGCAGGCCGGTCTCGACGCGGACTGGCTGGACGAGGTGGCGGCCGCGGTGGCCGAGGAGATCCTGCCGAGCGCGATCGGATGGCTCAACTACACCGTCGAGACCGAGCTGTTGATGGACGAGATCAACGACTCCACGACCCGCATCTCCCATCTCGTCGACGCCGCCAAGCAGTACTCCCAGCTCGACCGGGCGCCCTTCCAGAACGCCGACGTCCACGAACTCCTCGACAGCACCTTGCTGATGCTGTCGGGCAAGATCGGCCCGCAGATCAAAGTGGTCAAGGAGTACGACCGCACGCTGCCGAGGATTCCGGCGTACCCGGCGGAGCTCAACCAGGTGTGGACCAACCTCGTCGACAACGCGGTCTCCGCCATCAAGAGCGCGGGCGGGGAAGGCACGTTGACCGTACGGACGGCACCGGACCACGACCGGCTGCTGGTGGAGTTCCGGGACACGGGGATCGGTATTCCGGCGGAGGACCGGGGGCGGATCTTCGATCCCTTCTTCACGACGAAACCCGTGGGCGAGGGCACCGGGCTCGGCCTCGACATCTCCTGGCGGATCGTCGTCAACAAGCATCACGGCAGCATCCAGGTGGAGTCGGAGCCGGGTGACACCCGGTTCCAGGTGCTGCTGCCGCTCAGATCGGCCGAGGAGGATCCCGCATGACCGGAGACAACGGAATCGACCCGGGCGTGCCGCCGAGCGGGAGCGGCTGCGTGGAGTGCGACGCGGCGGGTGGCTGGTGGTTCCATCTGCGGCGGTGTGCCCAGTGCGGGCACGTGGGCTGCTGTGACAGTTCACCGGCGAAGCACGCGACAGCGCACTTCCGGGAGACCGGGCATCCCTTCGTGCAGAGCTTCGAGCCAGGTGAGAGCTGGTACTGGGACTACGCGACGAACGAGCTGTACGAGTCGGGTCCTGAACTCGCCCCGCCCGTGAGCCATCCCACGGAGCAGCCGGCGCCGGGACCGCGGGGGCGGGTGCCCGCCGACTGGGCGAAGACACTGCGCGGCTGAGAGCCTGCGCGGCTGAGCGTTTGCACGGCTGAGCGTTTGCGTGCGCGTTCCCCGTCAGGCCGTGGTGTCAGGCCGTGGTCAGATCCCGGATCAGCTCGGTCATGCGCGGGGACGGCGAAACCCTCAGTTCGCGTTGCAGAAGCCTGCGGTATTCGAGGTAGTGCTTGACGGCGCAGGCGACGTTTCCCTCGGCCGCGTGGACCTCGATGGCGATGCGGTGGGCGGTCTCGCGGTAGGGGTCGACGGCGGTGGCGGTGAAGGCGGCCTGATGTGCCGCCAGATACCTGCCCAGGGCCAGGAAGTGCTGTGCCAGGCCCTCGAGCGCGTACAGACGCATCTGGTCCCATCGTTCGCGTTCGAGTATCAGCCACTCGTCGTCCCAGCCGGGGAGCAGTGGCCGGCCGAGCTCCTCGACGAGCCTGACCAGGTCACCCGGCTTGGCCTGCGGCCCGTCGTCGCGCTCCAACAACTGCCGGGCCGACCGGCAGACCTCCCCGTGGTCCACGGAGATGCCCGGGGAGAGCGCGAGCCGTTGCGCATCACTGACGACGACGGTCTTCGGGCTGATCTTCCGGCTCTGGCACAAGGCCGATCTGAGGTTGGCCGCCGCCCGCAGCGGGGTGCACTCAGGCCAAAGCTGCTCGGCGGCGGCGCGCCGGTGAATCCCTTCGCCGCGCACGGCGAGCAGGGCCAGCAGACGTTGAGCCCCCGCCGGGACTGCGACCGTACGGCCGCCCCGGATTAATTCAAATGGTCCCAGGATTTCGAGATGGACTGCGTTCATCACAGCTAACACTGTGCGCGACGCGTTTTTCTGCTGCAACCGCTGTAACCCCGTCGGACCAGGCATGCCTGGCACGTCAGATACTTCAAGAATCATCAAAACGGCACCGCGGAAACAATTACGCGACACATCGAAAACGCTTCTTGAACGCTCCCGGAACGCATCAGAGATGCATTATCGATAAACAATTCACATTCCGTCGAATATCTACGGAACATCTCTGTGGGAAACCGGAGTCGTAGCCGAAAAGGACCGCCAGGTCCGGACGGGAGGAACGGATGGACGTCCGCTCGGTACTGCGCACGGTTCCCGGGGAGGCCGGGCTTGTGGGCACTCCGGCAGTCCGCGTCGCGGTGCTCGACGGACCCGTCGACTTCGCGCATCCGTGTTTCGCGGGAGCGGATCTGACCCGTCTGGCCACGCTTGTGCCGGACGGCGCCGGTTCCGGCCCGATGTCGTTGCACGGCACCCATGTGGCCAGTCTTCTGTTCGGGCAGCCCGGATCCGCGGTGACCGGTCTTGTGCCGCGGTGCCGCGGTTTCATCCTCCCGGTCTTCCGGGAGTCCCCGGATGGAGGTGTGGCCCGAGTCCCGCAGCTCGACCTCGCCCGGGCCGTCGAACAGGCCGTGGCGGCGGGGGCCCATGTCATCAACATCAGCGGCGGCGAGCGCAGTGCGGACGGCAAGGCCGAAGCCATGCTGGAGCGGGCCCTGCGCCTGTGCGCGGACAACGGGGTGCTGGTGGTCGCGGCGGTCGGCAACGACGGTTGCGACTGTCTCCAGGCTCCGGCCGCCACGCCGTCCGTGCTCGCCGTGGGCGCCACCGACGCCGCCGGCACGCCGCTGGACATCAACAACTGGGGGCCCGCCTACCGGACGAACGGAGTCCTCGCTCCCGGCCGGGAGATCGAGGGTGCGGTGCCGGGCGGTGGCCTCGCGGCGCTGACCGGCAGCAGTTTCGCCACCCCGGCGGTGACCGGCGTCGCGGCGCTGCTCGTCGCCCAGCAGATCGCCGAAGGCCGTGAGCCGGACCCGCTCGCCGCCGGCCGGGCCATCCTCGCCGCCGCGAGCCGTCCGCCGTGCGCACCCGACGACGCACCCGAGTGCCGTCGCCTCCTCGGCGGCCGACTCGCCGCCGCGCAGGCCTTCGACCTGATCAGGGCGGGGGACCCGCTCGTGCCCCAGGGAGTGCGGAGTGACTCCGTGAGCATCACCGGCGGCATCGCGACGCCCCGGAGAACGCACGCCGAACCGAAAGGAACAGCCATCGTCATGGACACGAACGCCGTACACGCGCACGCCGGGGAGGCGGCCGAAGGTCTGTCCGCCGCCGCTGCCCCGCCTCCCCCCGCCCCCGCGGCCCAGCCCGCCGCCGCGACCGGAGCGCCGCCTCCCCCGCAGCCTCAGGCGCCGGCGCTTCCGCCGGTTCCGCCGGCGCCCCCTGCCGTCGGCCAGCTGCCGCCCGCCCCGCAGTCCCCGCCTCCGCCGCCGCCCTCCTGGTCCGGCGCGGTGCTTCAGGCACCCCAACAGCTCGCGCCGTCGGGTTACGAGCAGCCCTTCCCCCAGGCGGGAGTACAGGCCGCAGCCCAGCCGGCACCACCGCCCACGCCGCAGCCGTACGCCCCCTCCACACCCCCGGTCGCGCAGCAGCCCCACCCGGCCCCGGCCCAGGCCGTCCCGGTGGAGCAAGGTGTGCGCCCTTCGTGCCCGGACTGCGGCGGCACCTGCGGCGGGCGGCCGAGCGGCGGTACGTCGGCGAACATGGGGGCGGTCGCGAGCGGCGAGGGACACCAGCTCATCTTCGCGATCGGCACCATCGGCTTCGACTACCGGACCGAGGCCCGCCGGGACAGTTTCCGGCAGCAGATGCCGCTTGAATTCAGGCCGGCCACCGCCGAGCACCCGGAGCAAGAGGTCCAGCCGAACGTCTACGACCCCAAGCAGCTCCATGCCTACCTGGCGAAGAACCCGTGGGCGTGCGACAAGCTCACCTGGACGCTGAACATGGACGCCACGCCCATCTACGCCCTGGAGGCGGAGGCGCCCGTGGGGATGGACTGGACGCAGCCGATCATCGAGGACCCCGCGGCGGCGCCCGACCAGGTGAAGCGCGATGCGGAGGATGCCGTGTCCGGGAGCGACAAGAGCGCCAGACTGGCGGCCATCATCGACACCCTCTCCTATCCCCCGGTCTCCACCGTCTACCGGACCTTCCGGGACGCGATCGTGGCGCAGATCAGGGAACGCGGGAACGACAGCTATGTCTCGCGGGTGTCGATACCGGGCGTCCTGACGGACCGTACGGTGCGCCTGTTCTCCGGACAGGTCGTCCCCGTGGTCGAGGTCAAGAGCCGCGGACTGTACGCCTGGGAGGAACGCCTCTTCGTCAAGGCCGTGGTGGAGGCGGTCCGTAAGAACTTCGAGGCCCGCAGCATCGATATCGAACCGAGTCGACTCGCGGACATGCAGAAGACGGTCCTCACCATCCTGGACAAGATCTACTGGCAGTTCCGCAACCTCGGGCAGAGCTCCGCGGACCGCGCGCTGAACTACGCGGGCACCAACGCCTTCTCGATCGCCGAGGGAATGGCCACCGGCATGCTGGCGGCCGAGCAGCTCCCGGGCGCCACCGACGACGAACACCATCTCTACTCCCTGGACACCATCCGGGTCTCCAAGAGTCCGTTCTGCCGGCCGGGCTCCGACTGCCAGGACGTCATCCTCACCTTCTTCGACCCGGAGAACGACCGCAGGGCGAAGTTCTCCCAGCTGTACACCTTCGACGTCAGCGACGAGCTCCCGGTGAGCCTCGCGCCGACCCACACCTTCATCGGCGACTTCTGAGCCGCCGTACCGCACACCAGGTACCAGGGAGACCTCATGCACGAGACACCGCGTCACCCGGGACTCACCGTTCCCGTACAGGCCCCGCCGGTCCATCGCGACCAGCGGGAGGCATCGGCCGCCCGGGCCGCCGACCGGGGCGTGGAAGCAGCCAAGTCCGTCTGCGGAGACCTGGTCGGCACGGCGCGTCAGATGTGCCGGGCCATGCAGAACGGCTAGAGCCGACAGAAGTCCGGCGGCGACCGCTCGCCGGCCCACCCCAACAGGTGAGAGGAGCAAACCATGCAGGACACACTGTTCACCCGCGAGGAGAGGCCCACGCGGCCCCCGGCACTGCGGACGCCGTTCCAGACGCCCGCGATCAACCGGGATCCCACCGTCGCCCGGGGTGCCGACGGCCGTGACACGGACGGCGTCGAGGCCGACTTCGGCTTCGGCGACATCCTGAAGACAGCGGCGAACTTCCTGCTCTGAACTCGAGAAAACCCCTGGCACGTCGGCGAGCGGGGCCGTGCGCGCCCCGCCCGCCGGCATCCGGACCGAAGGGACAATGACATGACAAGGACGAAGAGGTGGGATGAGGGCTCGCCCTCACCGGCCATCGCGATCCGGACCCCTCACCAGACACCCGCGATCAACCGGACGCCCGCGGCAACCTGCGGCCGGCGCGGCGACGTCGACGGTGTCGAGCCCGACCTGAGCTGGTCCGACATCCCGTGGCACGACATCGGCAAGGCCGCGCGGGGTGCCCTGGACGCCGTGCTGTAGGCCCCCTGGGCCTTCCGGCAGCAACACACTGAGAGGACAGCGCCATGAACGACGAGTTCACGCCGCGGCTCCCCGGCCCCGGGCCGGTCACCGCGCTCCGGACGCCTTACCAGACGCCCGCTGTCGACCGCACCCCGGCCGGCTTCCAAGGGCAGCGGGACGACACCGACGGCGTCGAGCCCAACCTGCCCATCCTGCCCCTGCTCGGCCTGGCAGGCTCCGCAATCGGCTCCCTGTTCGGCTGAGTTCCGTCTCCCGGCGGCGCGGCCCTCATGGCCCGCTGCCGGTGGGGCCGCTGAAAGGACATCAGGATGAACAAGGAACCCGACAGGAAGAAGAAGCCGGCCGCGCGACGCAGCCAGGCAGCCAGGAGCGGGTCCGGCGGTCGGCGAGGCAGTGCCCTGGAACGTGCGGAGAGCGGTGCCGCGGGTCCCCCGGGCATACGGCTCGATCTCCCCATCCAGGGGCCGACAATCGAGCGCCGATGGGACCTCTACGAGCCCTATATGCAGGTGACGGGCACATACGAGCCGGTCGACAATCCCGGAGCGGAAGGGCAGTTCCTGGAGGAGCCGCCGCCGAAGTCCATGTTCGGCCACGTCGTCGCGGACCCCGCCCCCTCCCCCGGCCGTGACGCACGCGGCTGGAGCTGTCCGCCCGCCGGTCCCTGTGTGTGGACCGGGATCGTCTAGGCGGCAACCATCCGAGCGGCAGGCATGGCGGCCGAGCCTGCGGTGCCGTGCCTGCCGCTCCCTGTCCGGAGCCCATGGAGGTGGGAGACATGCCCATGGTGGACACACGAGACGTCGAGAGGTCGTACGAGGAACAGGGCCGGCAGGTCGCCGACGCGGCGCGGCGCTACCGGGAGTCGGCGCCGGCGCGCGAACGGGCCGAGGCGCGGACGGCGGAGGGTGTGGCCTTCCCCGACACTCCGCAGGCGCTGGCCGAGCGGGCCGAGCGGATCCTCAGCAGGAGCGGAGTGCCCGCCTCGGCCGTCGTCGAACAGATACACGCCGAGCCGCTGGATCTCCCGCAGGCCCACGAGCGGATCATCGGCCTGTCCAACGACCTTCAGGCGGCGAACTTCCTGCAGCGCGGCGCCCGCGCGGCCCGCACGGTCGCCCGGATCACACTGCGGCGCGGAGGCAGGGAGCTCCCGATGGGGACCGGCTTCCTGGTGTCGCCTCGCTTGCTGATGACCAATCACCATGTACTGCCGGACGCGGAGTTCGCCGGGAGCTGCTTCGCGGAGTTCGAGGCGCAGGTCGGCGTCGACAACGTGCCCGAGGACGTCGTCCGGGTGGAGTTCGCCCCGGATGCGCTGTTCCTGGCCCATGAGCCGTTGGACTACGCCCTGGTGGCGCTCGCCCCGGTGGACGGCGACGAGCCACCCGGTGGGGTGTTCGGCTGGAACCGGCTCAGTGCCCGCACCGGGAAGCTGGTCCAGGGGGAACTGGTCAACATCGTCGGTCACCCCAACGGCCGACTCAAGGAGGTCGCGCTGCGCGACAACAGGCTGCTCACACGGCTGGACGACTTCCTGCACTACCAGACGGACACCGAACCGGGCAACTCCGGCTCCCCGGTCTTCAACGACCAGTGGGAGGTGGTGGCCCTGCACCACATGGGTGTGCCGGAGACGGACCCGAACGGGCGGCCCCTGCGCAGGGACGGCGCGGTGTGGGAGCCGAGGGATGGCGACGGCGCCCTGTCCTGGGTCGCCAACGAGGGCGTACGCATCAGTTCCGTCCTGCGCCATGTGGCCTCCGTGCGGCCGACGCCCGCACAGCGCGCGCTGCTGGGGGAGATGGGGCCCGAGTCCGGCCTCGGCACCATCGCCCCCCATGAATCGACAGCGGCCGCGCCGAACGGGGCGGCCGGCACCATGGCTGCTCCTGTCCGTGCACGGCAGCCGGTCGGCGCGGCCCTGGCCGAACGCGTGGCTGCGACCGGTCTGCCCGCCCGCAGCGGGGCCTTCGGCGGCCACCGACACCTGGCGTACCTGCACGGCAGGAGCCAGCAGGGGAAGAACCCCGAGGCGCTCCGCCGCGAATGGGCCGCCGGCCTCAACCAGGGCCTGACCCGTGCGGGCCTGCCGACGGTCGATCCGGCCGACGCCTGGTTCCCGTACTACGGCGACCGCCTGGCCGAGCTGATGGGCGCGAAGGAGTCCCTCGGAGGGGTCCCGCAGGCCCAGGGCTACTCGGACGGGGCCCCCGGTGTGCCGGGACCGGACTCGCAGGCCCACATGGACTTGCTCCTCGAAGCCGCGGCCAGGACGGGCATGCCGGAGGGCGCGGCCGGGGGCGAGGACGCCCTGGCGGCCGAGGAGGGCCTCGACGCCGCCGTCCGCAGATTCCGGCGGGCCCTCGGCTGGGTGGCGGCCCGGTCGGATCTCGACCGATGGACCATCGACGCGGTCTTCCGCGATGTCGCGAAGTATCTGAGCGAGCCGGACATCCGGGACGAGGTGCTCGAAGCGGTGTCCGCGACCATGCCCCAGGCCGGCGAACTCGTCTTCGTGACGCACAGCCTGGGCACCGTCGTCGGCATGGATCTGATCGAACGGCTGCCCCCGGGGATCGACCAGGTCGTGCTCGTCACCCTGGGCAGTCCACTGGGGCTGGACGCCGTCAATGGGAGGCTTCTGGTCCGGGGACCGCACCGGCCGGAGAGAGTCCGGGCGTGGTGGAACGCCTGGTCCCCGGCGGACGCGGTCGCCATCGGCTGCCCCCTGCCCGGGCGGCACTGGGGCGATCTCGAACAGCCGGAGGTCGCCAACGGCACTGACAGGGCGCACGACATCGCCGAATACCTGGCCCACGCGAGCGTGGCGGGCCCGATCGGGCGAGCCCTGGCCCGTTGATCGACGGTGGCAGGATGGACCTGTGCTGCAGAATCCATTCGCCACGCCGATCATCGGGCGGGACGCCGAGCTCGCCCGTCTCTCCGACGTGCTGGAACGCGCCCGTGGCGGGGACGCCCGGGCCGTGCTGGTCGCCGGGGACGCCGGGGTCGGGAAGACCCGGGTGCTGGACGAGGTCGCGGGGCGGGCGGCTCGGGACGGGATGATCGTGCTGACCGGGCACTGTGTCGATCTCGGTGATGTCGGGCTGCCGTATCTGCCGTTCACCGAGGTGCTCGGGGCGCTCGCCGGGGACGAGCGTTTCGCGGCCGTGCTCGGGGCTCATCCCGTGGTGGAGGGGCTGCTGGGGGGCGGCACGGACGCCGTACGGGATCGGCTGCGGCTGTTCGAGGGGTTCGCGGCGTTGCTGGCCGATCTGGCCGAAACCGCGGCCGTGTTGCTGCTGCTGGAGGATCTGCACTGGGCCGACCAGTCGTCCAGGGATCTGCTGCGGTTCCTGCTGAGCCGGGGCGTCCTCCAGCGGTCCGGGGGTGGCGCGGCCCGGCAGCGGACGGCTGTGTTCGCCTCGTACCGGGCCGACGATCTGCACCGGCGGCATCCGTTGCGGCCACTGCTCGCCGAGCTGGTGCGGCTGCCCGCGGTCGAGCGGCTGGAGCTGCGGCCCATGGCCGACGCCGAGGTGGCCGAGCTGGTGCGGGCCGTGCAGGACCGGCCGCTCACGGACACCACCGTCCGGCGCATCGTCGAACGGGCCGAGGGCAACGCCTTCTACGCCGAGGAGCTGGTCGCGGCCACGGACTCGGAGGCGGGCGGGGTGCCCAGCGGGCTGGCCGATGCGCTCCTCATCCGGTTCGAGCAGCTGTCGGACACCGCACAGCAGGTGCTGCGCACGGCGGCCGTGGCGGGGCGGCGGGTCGGACACGATCTGCTGCTGGCCGCCGTGGGCATCCCGGAGGAGGAGCTGGAGTCGGCGTTGCGCGAGGCCGTCGGACGGCAGCTGCTCGTGCCCCGGGACGGCGACACCTACGCGTTCCGGCACGCGCTCGCCCGCGAGGCGGTGTACGCCGACCTGTTGCCGGGTGAACGGGCCCGGCTGCACGGCACGTTCGCGCGGCTGCTCGCCGGTCGGAGCCGTGCGGCCGAGACCGCGGCCGAGCGCGCCCATCACTACCGCGAGAGCCACGACCTGGCGGAGGCGCTGGCCGCCTCGCTGGAGGCCGCCGCGCACGCACACCAGGTCGGCGCGCCCGCGGAGGAACTGCGGCATCTGGAGACGGCCTTGGACCTGTGGGCGTCGGTGGAGCCTTCGGCACGCCCCTCCGGTGAGGGCCATGACCGGGTGACGCTCACGCTGCGCGCGTCCTCGGCGGCGGCGCACGCCGGCCAGGCGCACCGCGCGGTCGCCCTCACCCGCTCCGCGCTCGCGGGCGTCGGCCAGGAGACGGACACCGAGCTCGCCGCACGGGTCCGATACACGCTGGCCGGCAATCTGCTCAGCGTCGACAACCTCACGGCGGCCTTCACCCACAGCAGCGAGGCACTCGCCCTCATCCCGGCCGAGCCCCCGTCCCGGACATGGGTGTGGGCGGCGGCCACCCATGTCATGGCGGCCCGCCAGGTCGGGGAGAGCGAGACGGCGCTGCGGGTGGCCCGCGAGGCGCTGCGCGTCGCCGAGGAGCTCCGGGTGACCGACGCCCGGGCGGACCTGCTCATCTCACTCGCCGCGCTCGAGGGCGGCGGCCGTCGTACGCCCGAGGGCCGTGAACGACTGAGTGAGGCACGGGAGTTGGCGCGTCACTCGGGCAACGCGCCGGTGGAGATGCGGGCGCTGTTCAATCTCGCCGTCGGCTCCTTCGAGTCCGGTGATCTCCAGGAGTCGCTGCCTGGCTGGCGGAGGGGCTGGACCGGGCCCGCCGGGCCGGGCTGCTGTCGTCGCCGTATCCGTTGGAGATGCGGTATCTGCGGTTGCTGGTGCTGTACACGCTGGGCCGCTGGGACGAGTGCGTGAGCCTCGCCCGGGCCGATGCCGAGGTGCTGCCCGCGGCGGCCGGATTCACGGCCGGCCCTGCGCTGTATGTCGCTCTCGCGCGCGGTGACTTCGCGGCCGTCGAGGAGGCCCGCGCCCTGCTCGAGGGCCACTTCGACTGGATGGGCACGCTGATCGCGGGCATCACGCTCACCGACGCCGCGGCTCTGCGCGGTGACCCCGAGGGGGCGGTGGAGCGGCTGCGGTCCACGGTCGCGGCCCTCACCGACGACGCGGGAACGCTGCCCGACGTCACGGTCCGGCTCGCCGCCCTCGCGCTGTCCGCGGTCGCCGACCGGGCCGCCGGACTGCGGCCGGCCGGCGACGAGGCGGGGCTGCGCCGCTGGACGGACACCGCGACGGAGTTGGTGGAGCTGGCTCGCACCACGGCTGCCCGCGGCAAGCACGGCATGCCGCAGGGTCCGGAAGGCATGGCGTGGCTGGTCCGTGCGGAAGCGGAGTGGACGCGCGCGGTGTCCGGCCCGCACGCGGGGGCGTGGGCGAAGGCGGTGGCCGCGTTCGACTACGGCGACGAGTACGAGCGGGCGCGGTGCCGGCTCCGGCACGCCGAGGCGCTGTTGGCGGCGGACGACCGTGACACGGCGTCCGCCGAGGCCGCCGCGGCTCGCGCGACGGCCGTCCGACTCGGCGCGACGCCGCTCCTGGACCGGGTGGACGCGCTGATCCGCCGTGGCCGTCTCAAGGACCCCACCGCCGCCCGTACATCGGCCACCGCCGGGGGCGCCGCCCCGCTCACCGCCCGTGAGCAGGACGTGCTGCGCCTGCTCGCCCTCGGCCGCAGCAACCGGCAGATCGGCGAGGCCCTGTACATCACCGGCAAGACGGCGAGCGTCCATGTCTCCAACATCCTGGCGAAGCTGGGTGCCGCGAGCCGTACGGAGGCGGTGGCGGTCGCCTACCGGGAGGGCCTGGTCGCGCGGGAGGAGACGGTGGGCCGGCTGCCCGCCGGGCACGACAGCGGCGATTGACGTCAGCCGGTGGTGTCGCAGTCGAGGGCGGTCGGGTCGACGGCGTCGGCCATCGCCCGCATGCCCTGGTCGTTGGGGTGCAGCTGGTCGCCGCCGTCGAAGACGGGACGGATCCGCTCGGGGTCGTGGGGGCTGCGCAGGATGCGGTCGAAGTCCGTCACGGCGTCGAACTCACCACTGCTGCGGACGAACTCGTTGACCTCCTGGCGTACGGCTTCGGCGGCCGGGTCCCATTCGTGCCAGCCCTTGAAGGGTCCGATGGTGGCGCCGACCACGCACTTGCCGGCCGCGTGCGCGCGGTCGACGATCTCGCGGTAGCCCTCGAAGAGGTCGCCGGCGGTGACACCGGTGCGGGCCTTGATGTCGTTCACGCCCTGGAAGAGGAAGACGGTCCGCACTCCGGGCAGGGACAGCACGTCCCGGTCCAGCCGGTTCAGCGTGCTCGGGGCGGGGAGGTCCGTGAGGACCTTGTTTCCGGAGATTCCGGCGTTGGCCACGCCCTTCACCGCCGTGTCCGCCCGTCGCAGCCGGCGGGCGAGGTAATCGGGCCAGCGGCGGTTCCGGTCGGTGGTGGACTGCCAGCCGTCGGTGACGGAGTCGCCGAGGGCGGCGACCGCTGCGGTGCCCGCGGGGGTGCGTACGGACACGGCGTCGAGATGGAACCAGGACCCGGTCGGGACGGTCCAGGCCGCGCCGCTCTCCTCGGCGGTGTGGTCACCCTGGCCGGCGTACGACGTCTGCATGGCCATCCAGTGGCCGCTGGCCGGGCCGCCGGCGTCCGGGCTGTGCAGGCTGACGACCAGGTTCGTCGCGGCGGGCAGCCTGCGGGTCAGCGGGTCGCTCCACACGGTGCGGCCCACGGGCACGGTGACCGTGCGCTCACCGTCGAAGGTCAGCCGCCGGTTGCTGCCCGGCCGCAGTTCGGGGCCCTGCTTCTGGATGCCCGCGTAGACGCTGTCGAAGGTGATCGGCCGGTCCCCGAAGGCGTTGGTGAGCCGGATGCGCGGTGCGGTGCCGCCGACGCTGGTGTGCACGACGAGCCGATAGCTGCGGTCGGCGACGCCCGCACCCATACGGTCGGCACTCGCCGCCCAGGTGACGACTTCGCCGGGGTCGCCCTTCGCCCCGGCGGGCGCGCCCTGGCAGGCGACGAGCGTCAACAGCACGACGGCCATGGGGAGTCGGGCCCTCATCGGCAGACGTCCCGCAGCGTGACGGAGGCGCGGTCGCCGGCAAACAGGCCGACCAGCGGGGACGGGTGCCGGCGCGTGGTCTCGCCCAGGTCGTCGGGGGACATCCACTCCTCCAGCCGACCGGTAGCGCCCACACCAGTTCCCGAGCATAGGTGATGCCCTTGGCGTCGAGCGGACTCTGCTCGGCGACGGTGAGGGCGCGTGAGTCGCGACGGTGACCGGAAGTCCGGTGGTCGCCGCAGCGAGTTCGGCGACCGGCCGAGGGGACTCCCACCCGGTGATCCGGGGCCGGCCAACTGTGCGCCTTCCGCGGGGATCTGACGGGATGCGAGAAGGTGGCCCCGCACCAGGTCGGCCGAGCAGGCGTCGGCGGCAGGTCCATTGACTCGAGAGGAAGCCGGATGGTCTCAGCAACTGTGGTCAGGGGTACGGCGGTGACGGCGGCCCTGATGTCGCTTCTGGTGGTTCCCGCACACGCCGCACCCCAGCGGGCGGCCGCCACCACAGCCGCCCCGTCGGCGCGCGCGCTGCCCAAGCCCGATGTCGACGGGCTGTGGGAGGTGCTGCGTACGGCGCGGCGGCAGGGCGCGCCCGGCGCGATGGCCCGTCTGGAGGACCGCGGCGCGGTGTACTGGGCGGCCACCGGGGTCGCCGATCGCAGAACCGGACGGACCATCAGCAACTCGGACCGGTTCCGTATCGGGAGCGTCACCAAGATCTTCTCCGCGGTGGTGCTGCTGCAACTGGCCGACGAGGGGAAGCTGAAGCTCGACGCCCCCGTCAACCGCTATCTGCCGGGGCTGCTGCCCGACGACCGCATCACGGTCCGCCATGTGCTCAGTCATCGCAGCGGTCTGTACGACTACACGAACGACATGTTCGCGCGGACGGTGCCCGGCTTCGAGGCGGTCCGCTCGAAGGTGTTCACCTACCGGCAGCTGGTGAAGCGCTCCCTGGGCAAGCCACGCACCACCGAGCCGGGCGGCGCGTACTCGTATTCGAACACCAACTTCGTCGTAGCAGGCATGCTCATCGAGAAGCTCACCGGCCGTGCGGTGCGGACCGAGTACCAGAACCGGATCATCAAGCCGCTGGAGCTGCGAGACACGTTCTATGTGCATCCCGGCAAGAAGATCCCGGGACGGCACACCCGCGGCTACCTCACCCCTGACACGGCCGGCGCGGCCCTCGTCGACGCGACCGAGCAGACGGTGTCCTGGGCGCAGAGCGCGGGCGCGGTCATCTCCAGCACACGGGACCTCAACACCTTCCTGTCGGCCCTGCTCGGCGGCCGGCTGACCTCCCCGGCGCAACTCGCGCAGATGCAGCGGTGGGTGCCGGCCGGGAGCACCCAGGCGTACGGGCTGGGGCTGCGGCGGCGCGATCTGTCGTGCGGGACCTCCGTCTACGGTCACACGGGTGCCGTGCAGGGCTACTACTCCTACGCGTTCGCGTCCAAGGACGGCAAGCGCAGCCTCGCGGCGGTCGCCAACGCCTCCAACAACGGCACGCTGCACAACACCATGCTGCGCACGCTGGAGTCCGCGTTCTGCGGCAAGCAGGCCGAGGCGCGCAAGCGCCCCGCGACGGTCGAACGGCACGAGGACGTCGCTCCGGGGGTCCCGGTGAACCGCGACGCGCGCTGAGGGCGCGCCTCGGGTGGGAACCCGCGGGATCCGGTGGACGTTCTCCAGTCGTCTCCACCGGATCTCGAACCACCCACCAGGACGGCGCGATGAGCGAGTTGGTTCCCGGGGGCAATGTGCCCCTCCCGGGCGGCAGCGTGACCGTCCGGGTCCCCGGCCCCTTCGACGTGTCCGCGCTCGTCACCGACGACAGCGGCAAGGTCCTGGGGGATGCCGACTTCGTCTTCTACAACCAGCCGTCCGCCCCGGGCGCCCGCCTCCACGGCGACGGCATGACCGTCGACCCGGCGCGACTGCGCCAGGGTGCCACCCGGGTCACGGTGATGGTCAGCCCGGCCGACCCCGGCACTCGGCTGGGACGACTGCCCGCCCCGACGCTCCAGGTCAGCGGCCGGGGCGGGGGCACGATCGCCCGGTTCACCCCGCCGCGTCCACGGCAGGAGACCGTGCTGCTGCTCGCGGAGATCTACCGGCGGGGCGCCGGCTGGAAGCTGCGGGCTCTGGGGCAGGGGTACGCCGACGGGCTGGCGGGTATCGCGCGTGACTTCGGCGTGGACGTGATCGAGGACGCCACGTCGGTCCCGACGCCCTCGCCCCCGGTTCCTCCGACACCGTTCGCCGGGTCCGCGCCGGTCGCCGCCGCCCCGCCGGCGGCCCGGCCCACGATGCACACACGAGCCGCCGTCACCGCCCCTGGCTTGCCCTCGCCCGACTCCGACGGCTTCCTCGATCTGGTCAACCCCGCCCGTGCCACGGCCGGTTCACCCGCGGTGACGCTCGACCCGCGCCTCGCCTCGGCAGCGCAGGCACACGCCTGCGCGCTGGCCGCGGCGGGGCGGCTCGGCGTCGAGGGGCCCGACGGCGTGTCCGTGTACCAGCGGATCACGGCCACCGGGTACGCGTACGTCACGGTCGGCGAGCATCTGGTCTCCGGCCCCCGCACACCCGCCGAGTTCATCGCGTACTGCCTGCGCACCCCGCAGCCGCGCCGCACACTGCACGACCCGGGCTTCACCCACGCCGCCCTGGCCCGTGCCACGGGTGAGTGCTCGGGCGACATCTACTGGACGGCGCTGTGGGCCAGGCCGCTGACGCCGGGCGACCTGGCCCGCACCGCCACCGAGGTCGTCGAGCTGACCAACCGCGAGCGGGCCGGCGCGGGGTTGCGCCCGCTGGCCGTCGATGCCGCGCTGGGCAATGCGGCGCAGACCTACAGCGCCGACATGGCGGCCCGCGCCTTCTACTCCCACACCTCGCCCGAGGGAACACAGCCCTGGGACCGGGCCGCCGCCGCGGGCTCGGGCATGCGCTCGATCGGCGAGAACATCGCGTGCGGTCAGCGCTCCCCCGCCGAGGTGGTGGAGGGCTGGATGAACAGCCCGGGGCATCGCGCCAACATCCTCAAGCGGGACTTCACCCACATAGGCATCGGCTTCGCGGGCGGCGGCCCGGCCGGCACGTACTGGACACAGCTCTTCGGCGCATGACGGCCGAAACGCGGGCGGACCGGATCTGGTCGGAACGAGGCCGTCCGGGACAGGATGCCCGCATGAAGGGTGACCTCTTTTCCAGTGAGCACATGGTCCAGCCCGCCACCGCGCCGGGCATGTCCATGGAGAACGCCAAATGCATCAAGTACGTGGTGAACGGCGAGATGCACGCCCGGCAGGGCGCGATGGTCGCCTACCGCGGCAACCTCCACTTCGAACGCAAGGGCCAAGGCGTGGGCGGCATGCTCAAGCGGGCCATGACCGGCGAGGGCCTGCCGCTGATGGCGGTGCGCGGGCAGGGCGAGGCCTGGTTCGCGCACGAGGCGCAGAGCTGTTTCATCGTCGACGTCGACCCCGGCGACGAGTTCACGGTCAACGGCCGCAACGTCCTGTGTTTCGACGCGACGTTGACGTACCGGATAGCGACGGTCAAGGGGGCGGGCATCACCGGTGGGGGCCTGTTCAACAGCGTCTTCAGCGGGCACGGCCGACTGGGGCTGGTGTGCGACGGCAGTCCGCTCGTGATCCCGGTCTCGCCGGAGTTCCCGGTGTACGTCGACACGGACGCCGTGGTCGGCTGGACGGCCGGGCTCCAGACCTCGCTGCACCGCTCGCAGTCGCTCGGTTCGATGCTGCGCGGCGGCTCGGGTGAGGCCGTCCAGCTGATGCTCCAAGGGCAGGGCCATGTCGTCGTACGACCGAGTGAGGCGACGCCGCAGAAACCGCAGCAGCACTGACCGTTCGTGAGGTGATCTGCGCCTCACGGGCAACCCTGCCTCTCGTGTCCGCGTCTTGATCGACAACAGGTGACGCCCTGGCCCCTTGGCCAGGGCGGGTTTTCGACGCTCTATACACACGGCGTATACACAGAGCGTATACACACAGCTCATACATCGTGCGTACAGGAACCGAGAGGGATCGATGTACGGCAAGGCTTTCGCCCCCGAATACCAGGGCGCCCTGACCACACTGTCCGTCAACTCGTCGCTCACCGACGTACTGGCCGCCGGCACCGAGCAGTTGCGGGCCGCCGAGCGGGCCGGGCAGCACGGTGAGGCGGCGCGATCGGGCCTCGCGGTCGCCGAGGCGCACCGCCGGCTGGGGCAGGTGAGGGACGCGGACCGGGCCTGGAAGGCGAGCTACCGCGCCGCCCGGCAGGCCGGCGACACCGCGGCGATGGCCTGGGCGCTGTGGAGCGGCGGCACCCTGGCCCGGCAGCGGGGTTCCTTCCCGCTGGCCCGGCGGCTCCTCCAGCTCGCGGCCGACCTCGGCGAGCACGGCGGCGACATCGTCGTACGCGGCTACTCGCTCGCCGGTCTCGCCGAGACCGGTCGGATCCAGGGCGACTACGAGGCCGTCCGACGACTGCACGAGCAGTTGCTGGCCGAGGCCCGGCGGCGCGGCGAGGCCCGGCACACGGTGTGGGCGCTGGAGGGCATCGCCCAGATTCATCGCAACACCGGGTCCTACGACACGGCGTACGCCCTGTTCGAGGAGGCCGCCGAGATCGCAGCGCGGGCCGAGGACCGGCGTGGTCACGCCTGGGCGCTGCGCGGACTCGCCGACATCGTGTCCGTGCGCGACGGTGACGTGGAGCGGGCGCTGGAGCTGCTCTCCGAGGCGGAGGCCAGCTGCCGCGCGATGAAGCTGTCGAGTGCGCTGGCCTACAACCACAAGATGCGCGGCAACGTCTGCTACCGCGCCGGGCGTTACGCCGAGGCCCGGGAGCTGTACGAGCTGGCCCTCTCGGAGTTCCGCGACATGAGCGAGCCGCGCGGGGAGGCGCTGTCCCGGCTGGGGCTGGCCAAGTCCCGCGCGCGGCTGGGGCGCGACCGTGCCGAGACCGCCGCCGAACTGGCCGAACTGGCCGGGGTGTTGGAGCAGATCGGGCTGCGGCACGCGCGGGAGATGGTGGCGCGGGCGCAGGACGAGTTCGGCCTGGCCGGGGCGTCCGCTGAGCGGGGAGAGGCAGCGGCGGACCATCTCGTCGCGGGCGTCGAGGCGGTGGGCGTACGGTGACGGCCCTCCCCTCGGCGGTTCGGGAATCCCGCGACGCCCACGACGCCGCCGCACCGGTGGGCACCCCGTCGGACGTCGACGCCCGCCAAGTCCTCGACCGCTGCCGTGCCTTGGTACGGCCCGCGCTGCGGGAGGCGGTGGGGCGCACGCATCCGTGGGTCGGCGAGATGGCCGCGTACTCCTTCGGCTGGTGCGAGGTGGGTGGCACACCGGCCGACGGCTCCGGCGGGAAGGGGGTGCGGCAGGCGCTGGCCGTGCTCGGGGCGGAGGCGGCCGGTGCGCCCGGGCGGACCGCGGTGCCCGGCGCGGTCGCGGTGGAACTGGTGCACGCCTTCTCCCTGCTGCACGACGACATCATGGACGGCGACACGGCCCGGCGGCGGCGCCCCACCGTGTGGAAGGCGTACGGCACGGGACCCGCCGTCCTCGCCGGGGACGCGTTGTTCGCGCTCGCCGTCGAGACGCTCGCCGTTGCCCCGGGCGGGCCGCAGGCGGTGCGGCTGCTGTCCGGGGCGTTGCAGGACCTGGTGCGCGGGCAGGCGGACGACCTGCTGTTCACCACGCGGCCGTGGACAGGCCCGGAGCGGGTGCGGCCGGCGGAGTACCGGCGGATGGCCGAGCACAAGACGGGCGCCCTGCTGGGCTGTGCGGCGGCGCTGGGCGCTCTGCTCGGCGGCGCACCGCCCGCCACGATCTCGGCCCTCGACCGCGCGGGGCGCCATCTGGGCATCGCCTTCCAGGTGGTCGACGATCTGCTGGGCATCTGGGGCGACCCGGCCGTCACCGGCAAACCCGTGCACGGCGATCTGCGGGAACGGAAGAAGACCTTCCCGGTGCTGGCCGCGCTCGACTCCCCCGCCGACGGCCGGCTGCCCGCTCTGCTGGAGTCGGCCACCGACCCCGGCACCGCAGCCACGCTGATCGAGGAATCGGGTGGCCGTGCGGCCGGCCTGGCCGCGGCACGGCGCCACATACGAGCCGCCGACACGGCCCTCAGCGCCGTACCGCTGACGCCGGGCGCGGTCACGGAACTGCGGTCGCTGCTGGACTTTCTCGTGCGGCGGGATCTGTGAGCGGGGGGTCCGAGGCCGTACGGCGATGAGGTGGCGGTGCCGTGTCGGCGGGGGCCGAGGCCGCCACGGCGCCGGGCGGCGCCGCCGACCATCGGCGGCTGGGCGCGAGCCCGAGGCGACGCCTGACCTGTGAGGCAGGGCCGGCGCGATGCCGGGCCGGTGCGACGCCGGGCCGGAGCGACGCCGGGCCGGAGCGACGCCGGGCCGGAGCAGCGCAGGTCCGACCCGTCGCGAGGGCGCGAGGCCGCGCGCACCAGACCGGCCCGACCACAGCCGACGCAGCACTGCACCCGACCGACACGAGGCCACAAGGCCACAAGGCCACAAGGCATGAGCCGGGCCGCCCGCCGCCGGGCCGACGTCGCCCGGGACCGACCTGGCTCGGCGCGCGCCGCCGCAAGGCCGCTGCCGCGCAAGGCCGACACGTCTCGAAGCCGACGTGTCTTGGGGCCGTCCGTGCGCAAGGCACCGCTGCCGCGCGGCTGCCGACCCGGCTCGACGTCTCCGCGGCGCGCAGGTCGGCCGGCGCCGGTCCGGATCTACGGCGGAGCCGGGTTGACCTGCGGCCCGTCCCGCGTCAGGGTGCGAAGCGGCGCGGATCACCGTCCCGTGCCGGAGAGGTGAGTGCCTTGATCGGGATCTCGGACGTCGAAGCCGCTGCCGGCCTCATCACCGGACACGTCGTGCACACCCCGACCGTCCCCAGCCCCGGGCTGTCCGCCCTGCTCGGTGTGCCGGTCACCGCGAAGCTCGAACTCCTCCAGCGCACCGGTTCGTTCAAGGCCCGCGGCGCCACGGCGAAGCTGCTCTCGCTCGACGACGCCCAGCGGGCCGCCGGGGTGGTGGCGGTCAGCGGCGGCAACCACGGGATCGCGCTGGCGATGACGGCCGCGGTCCTGGACGTGAAGGCCACCGTGGTGATGCCGCGTTCGGCGCCGGCCCGCGCGGTCGAGATCGCCCGGGACGCGGGGGCGAACGTGCGCCTGACGGACGACATGGACGGGGCGTTCTCGCTCGTCACCACGCTGCGGGACGAGGGCCTGACGCTCGTGCATCCCTTCGACGACCCGTTGGTGATCGCCGGCCAGGGCACCGTCGGGCTGGA
The DNA here is from genome assembly GCF_043673425.1 of Streptomyces sp. M41. Classification (NCBI taxonomy): domain Bacteria; kingdom Bacillati; phylum Actinomycetota; class Actinomycetes; order Kitasatosporales; family Streptomycetaceae; genus Streptomyces; species Streptomyces sp. M41. The sequence goes on from NZ_JBIMKE010000034.1 coordinate 48,329, forward strand.
GCTGGCCGACGACGCCGGTGACCTCACGGACGTGCTCGTCAGCATCGGGGGCGGCGGCCTGATCGCGGGCGTCGCGGCGGCGCTGCGGGCCCGCCGTCCGGACGTACGGATCTGGGGCGTGGAGACCGAGGGAGCCGAGGCCATGTCCGAGGCGCTCGCGGCGGGCGGGCCGGTGCCGGTGGCGCTGTCGTCGATCGTGTCCACGCTCAGCGCCCCGGCCGTCTCGCAGTTGACGTACGACCATGTGTCCGCCCTGGTCGACGAGGTGCTCGTGGTCCCGGACCGGGAGGCGGTGCGGGGCGTGCTCGACCTCGCCGAGCACGCCAAGCTGTGGGCCGAGCCGGCCGCCGGCTGTCTGCTGCCCGCGGCCCGGCGGGTGCTGGAGCGGGTCGGGGACGGCGCCCGGCTCGGACTGGTCGTGTGCGGGGGCAACGCCACGATCGCGGACGTACTGCGCTGGGCGGCGGATTTCGATCTGGACTGAAACGAGTTCTGTTCAATTCCCTTAAATTTTCGTCAGCTTACTGACGCGTCAGAAAGAAATGAAAAGAAGCGGCTCTGGTCGAGGATTTCGTTGAACGCTTCCCGTCACGTCTCTCGTACTTCCTGTGGGAAATGAGAATCAGGGGTTCAGCGAGGGATGACCATGGTCAAGGCGCGTGTCTCCACTGCCGAGTCGGTCGCCGGAAGGTACCGGCTCGTCGATGTCGTCCATCGTGAGACGAATCGCGTCAGTTACTCCGGCGAGGACACGGAAACAGACCGTCCGTGCCTTCTCACACAGATCGGTCTGCCCGACGACATGGGCCCGGACGACAGGCGCCGGGCGACCTCACGGGTCCTGCGCACGTCCGAACGGATGGGACTCTTGCGTCCGGGCCGCGTCGCCGCCGTCCTGGACGCGGTCGAGGAGTCCGGGAACCTGTGGATCGTGACCGAGTGGGTCGAGGGCACGCCGCTCGGCGAACTCCTCGAGAAACAGGGCACGTTGAACTATGTGCGGGCCGCCCGCATCGGTCTCGAACTGCTCGACGTGCTGGAGGCGGCGCACGTTGCGGGCATCACGCACGGCGAGCTGAGCCCCGGCCAGGTGTTCGTGGGCGGCGAGGGTTCGGTCGTGGTCACCGGCTTCGGGATGGCCGGCGCGACCCTCGCACCCCGGGTCGCGGCGCCGTCGTACGCCGCTCCGGAGCAGGCCCGCGACGAGCGCATCGGGCCCGCGTCCGACCTGTGGGCGCTCGGTGCGATCGTGTACACGATGGTGGAGGGCCGCCCGCCGTACCGCGAACGGGACCGGCCCGAGACCACGTTGAAGGGCGTGGACCGGCTTCCGTTGCGCGCCCCGGTGCGGGCCGGGCCGCTCACCCAGGCCGTGCAGGGGCTGCTGCGCAAGGACTCCCGGGAGCGGCTGAGCAGGCCGGTGGTGCGCGAGGCGTTCCTGCGCGTCCTGAACGAGGACCCCGAGGCGTCCCTTCAGCCGGCGCCCCGCCCCCGGGTGCGCGACCGGTACGCCGTGGGGCCGGGCTGGAGCAGACGCGCGATGGTCGTCGGCACCGCGCTGGCCGTCGTCACCGTCGCCGCCGCCGTCCTCGTGGTGACCAGCGGGCAGTCGGACGACTCCGCGTCGTCGGCCAAGGACACCGCGCCCGCCCCCGCCACCTCGGCCGGGACGCCCACCAGCCCCTCCACCGCTCCCGCTCCCGGCTCCTCCCCCACCGGGGAAGGGTCGGAGGGGTCGGAGACGGGGACGCCCCCCGCGTCGCCGTCGGGCGGCGCCCTGCCTCCCGGCTACCGGACGTACAAGTCACCGGAGGGCTTCTCCGTGGCGCTGCCCGTCGGCTGGGAGGCGCAGGCCACCCAGCGCGCCGCGGACCTGGCCTACCGCGTGACCTTCGGCGCCGACGGCGATCCACGCAGACTGGCCGTCACCTACAGCGAACGCGTCCGCCCGGATCCGGTCACCGTCTGGCGCGAGGACGTCCAGCCCGATCTGGAGCGACAGGACGGGTTCCGGCGGATCGGCGACATCGAGGCGACGACGTACCAGGGGTTCGAGGCCGCCGACATGCAATGGCTCTCCGAGGACGACGGCACCCAGGTCCGCACCCTGGGCCGCGGATTCGTCGTCGCCGAGCCCCGCGGCTACTCGCTGCGCTGGACGACTCCCGAGGGCGACTGGGACGACCCCGCCAACCGTGAGGCCCTGGATGTCGTTCTGCGCACCTTCCGGGTGCCCGAGGACTGACCGGACGGCGGCGCGGGGCGCGCGCATCACCCACAGGGACGGTCCCGCAGCGGGTCGGTGCGCCGACGCGCCGTGAGCCTGTCCCCTCCGTCCCGTTTTCGGTGACCCGGGTCCGGGGACTCGGGGCGCATGGTGCAGATCGGATACACGATGATGACCGAGCAGGCCGGCCCCCGTGAGCTGGTGGACCATGTGGTCCGCGCCGAGGAGGCGGGATTCGACTTCTCCGTGACCTCGGACCACTACTTTCCGTGGCTGCGTTCGCAAGGTCACTCCCCGTACGCATGGAGTGTGCTCGGCGCCGCCGCCCAGGCCACCTCGCGGATTCCGCTGATGACCTACGTGACGTGTCCTACGGTCCGCTATCACCCGGCGGTGGTGGCGCAGAAGGCGGCCACGATGCAGTTGCTGTCCGAGGGCCGGTTCCGGCTGGGGCTCGGCTCGGGCGAGAACCTCAACGAGCATGTCGTGGGCGGTGGTTGGCCGGCCGTGGATGTGCGGCACGAGATGCTCGAGGAGGCGGTCGAGATCATCCGGGCGCTCTTCGAGGGCGGCCATGTGAACCATCGCGGCACCCACTTCGACGTGGAGTCGGCACGGCTGTGGGACCTTCCGGACCAGCCGCCGCCCATCGGCATCGCCGTGTCCGGTGAGCAGTCCTGCGAGCTCGCGGGCCGGCTCGGCGACCTGGTGATCGCCACGGAGCCCGGGGCGGATCTGCTGGAGGCGTTCGACCGGCACGGCGGGCGGGGCAAGCCGCGCGTGGGGCAGCTGCCGATCTGCTACGACCCCGACCGGGACACCGCGATCGAGCGCGCCCACGCGCAGTTCCGCTGGTTCGCCAGCGGCTGGAAGGTGAACTCCGAGCTGCCGCACCCCGATTCCTTCGAGGCGGCGACCCGGTTCGTCACCCAGGACGACGTCGCCGAGGCGATCGCCTGCGGTGACGACCCGGACACCTTCGTCGAGGCCGTGCGCCCGTACGCCGAAGCGGGCTTCACCGAGATCGCCCTGGTGCAGATCGGCGGCGATTCGCAGCCGGCCTATCTCGACTGGTCGGAGAAGACGCTGCTGCCCGCGCTGCGCAGCGCCCTCGGCTGACGTACGCGCGCCGCCGTGCAGGGATCCGCGCAGAACGCGCGCGATGGCCTGCCTCGGGTGCCATAAGCTGCCGGTCTGCACTTCTGCCTGCCGGCAGCCCGTACCCCGTACAGGAGAGTCATCCGTGACCCTGGCGTTCCTCCCGCCCGAGACGTCCCCCGCTTCCCCCGCACCGCTGTCCGATCTCATCGCGCGTGACGCACGCGAGTTCGGCGTCTACGCGCGGACCGGAGGCTGGGCCTTCGGGCTGATGGTGGCGCGCAGCGTACGTCCCGGCGGTCAGGGCGCGGAGGAGACACCCAAGGTGTCCGCGAAGGAGTTCGCCGCGCTCGCCGGGTGCTCCCCGGAGCGGGTCATGCGCTTCTACAAGGCGTGGGACCGGGCCGCCGACGACGGTCTCGTCCCTCATTTCGAGGCCCTCGTGCCGGGCCAGGAGGTGGAGCTGCCGGACGCCGAGGTGTGGCTCGGCTACTACGTCTCCCGCAACAGCGCCACCTCCGAGCGCGGCACCGCCATCGTCGAGGCCGCCGAGGCCGAGGGCATCCGCCCGACGAAGGCCCTGGAGGTCGCCGAGAACCCCACCGCGCTGCGTGCCGCGATCCTCGCCGACCCGTCGACGGCCCGCGCGGCCCGCCAGGCTCTGCTGGACCGGGTGCGTGAAGACCTGGACCTCCAGGCGGAGTTGGCGCGTGACGTGGTGCGCACCGAGGAGCTGAAGAAGGCCGTCGCGGGCGAGAACCGCGCGGCCGACCGGATCGACTACGTCCGTCAGATCGCCGAGTCCGGCCAGATCAAGACCCCGGCGGGGCAGACCGTGGACGCACCCGTGGATCTGCGTCAGGAGGCCGAGCGGCACCTGTCGCTGATCGACGAGCTGGAGGGCGACGAGGACCCCGGCGAGTGGGCCACCGAGGCATACGGCGCCATGAAGTCCCTGGTCGTCGAGGCCGTGGAGGCCGACCCCGAGCTGCGGGTGCAGGAGCGGCGGACGAAGTTCTACAACAGTCTTCAACGCGCGACGAAGGTCTTCGACGAGCTGACCTTCGACGACGTGCAGGAGTTCGTCGAGGACGACATGGTGCAGCAGCTGGAGGATCTCCAGCATGCCATCGCCACGTGCATCGAGGCCCTGCGCGGGGCCCGGGGCGGCTCGACGCCGGCCGGGTAGCCGGTCTCGTGCCGACGACTGTGGACGCGCCGCCGCTCACTCGGTGTAGCGGCGGCGCGTCCACAGCGGTAGCACGAACCAGCACACGACGTACCAGACGACCATGCCGGTGACCAGCCAGGGCACATAGCCGTCGTGGGTGGCGACCCGCAGGATCAGCAGCAGCGAGGCCGCCATCGTGACGAGGAGCAGGACGAGGCCGAGCAGGGTCAGCCGGGACGCCCACTCCACCGCTTTGGGTTTGATGCGCCGCCCGGACACCAGCCGGTGCAGGGAGACCGGTCCGATGAGGGCGCCGGTGGCGGCGGCGCCGAGGACGACGGTCACGATGTAGATGGTCTGGTCCGTGGATTCCAGGTCGTCGTACTTCGAGGTGAACACGACGGTGAGCAGAAATCCGAAGAGGATCTGCACGCCCATCTGCGCCACACGGACCTCCTGGAGGAGCTCGCCCCACATGCGGTCGGCTCTCTCCTCCTCGGTCTCGTTGCGCCCCCTGCGTCTGGTGGCACCGCCTTCGGTCTCCGTCACCGTGTCCTCCCGAGCTAGCACGAACGTGAGTTCTCCGCCTTTCGAGTACCCCGCCCGGCGGGCATTGTGTCCCGCCGGGCGCGCGGCGGCACTCCGGGCGGCTACCAGCGGCTCTCCACCTGGTCCGCGATGCGCCGGTCGTAGAGGTCCCTGATCGCGGTGAGGGTCTCGGCGGACAGGTCCGGCAGGGCGGCGGCTGCCGCGTTGGCGCGGGCCTGCTCGGGTGAGCGGGCGCCCGGGATCACGGTGGTGACCCCCGGCTGCTGGATGATCCAGCGCAGCGCCAGCTGGGCCGGTGTGCAGCCCTCGGGGGCGAGGCCGGCGAACTCGGCGGCTGCCTCCAGGCCGGACTCGTAGTCGACGCCGGAGAAGGTCTCCCCCTGGTCGAAGGATTCGCCGTGCCGGTTGTAGGAGCGGTGGTCGTCGGCCGCGAAGACGGTGTCCTTGGTGTACTTGCCCGACAGCAGACCGGAGGCCAGCGGGACGCGGGCGATGATGCCGACGCCCGCTTCCCGGGCGGCGGGCAGCACCTCGCGCAGGGGCTTCCTGCGGAACGGGTTGAGGATGATCTGCACGCTCGCGACGCCCGGGCGGGCGATCGCCGTCAGGGCCTCCTCGCAGGTCTCCACGCTGACGCCGTAGCGGCCGATGCGCTCCTCGGCCACCAGGGTGTCCAGGGCGTCGAACACCTCGTCGCTCGAGTAGACCGGCGTCGGCGGGCAGTGCAGCTGGACCAGGTCGAGACGGTCAACGCCGAGGTTGCGGCGGGAACGGTCGTTCCAGGCGCGGAAGTTGTCGAGGACGTAGTTCTCGGGGATCTGGTCGATGCGGCGGCCCATCTTGGTCGCCACGACGATGTCCAGTTCGGGCCTCGCGCGCAGGAACGTGGCGATGGTCTGCTCGCTGCGGCCGTCGCCGTACACGTCGGCGGTGTCGAAGAAGGTGACGCCCGACTCGGCCGCCGCGTCCAGTACCGCCAGGGCTTCCTTGTCGTCGACGTCTCCCCAGTCGGCGCCCAGTTGCCAGGTCCCGAGACCGACGACGGATGCCCGCAGGCCCGACCTGCCCATCACACGCTCGTCCATGGCGTCAGTGTGTCATTCGCCTGGCCGGTCTCCGGCCCGGCCGCGTGACCGGTGTGCTCAGCACGGGGTGGTGTCCCGGGCGGCGAGTGTCCGTGCGTGCACCGTGCGCGCGACCCTGGGACCCAGCCAGCGCTTGAGGCGGCGCAGCGTCTCCAGCTGCCCGGCGGCCCGGTCGATCCGGTAGTACAGCTGGGGCGGCACATGGGGCAGCAGGGGTGAGTGGCGCTGGCCGAGCAGGGCGAACATCTGCTGCGGGGGCAGGTCGATGTAGCGGGGCAGGTGCTCGTACCACTGGGCGCTGTAGCGGGCCGCGCTCTGGGCGGACAGCAGGGCCTGCCGGCGCCGCCGTTCGTAGGCGGCCAGGGCCTGCGGGAGAGCGGCGTGCTCGTGCAGGGCGCCGGTCAGCGCGATGGCGTCCTCCAGGGCGAGGGTCGTGCCGGCGCCGATGGAGTAGTGCGTGGTGTGGGCGGCGTCGCCGAGCAGGACGAGGTTGCCGCGGTGCCAGGTGCGGTTGGTGAGGGTGCGGAAGTTCAGCCACTGGGCTCGGCCGCCGGTGCCGGCGCGGCCGATGAGGGGGTGGCCGTCGAGGATGCCGGCGAAGAGCTTCTCCAGGAGGGCCAGGCCGTCGGGCTCGCTCGCGGTGTCGAGGCCGAGGCCGGTCCAGGTGCCGGGGGCGCATTCGACGACGACGGTGCCGGCATCGGGGCCGAAGCCGTAGCCGTAGCACCAGATCCAGCCGTGGTCGGTCTCGACGAACGCGAAGGTGAAGGCGTCGAAGCCCTTGCTGGTGCCGAGCCAGATGTAGCGGTTGCGGCCCTGTGTGCTCAGCGTGCCGAAGTGGTCGGCGTGCTGGGCGCGCAGGGCGCTGTGGACGCCGTCGGCGGCCACGACCAGGTCGGCGTCGGGTGGGTCGGCCGGGGTGATCTCGTGCTCGTACTCCAGCCGTACGCCGAGCGAGCGGGCGCGGGCGGCGAGGATCTCCAGGAGTCGGTGACGGCCGATGCCGTGCCCCTCGTCGCCGGGCCGACGGGTCGTCAGGTCCCGTACATGGGCCACGCCTTCGCGCCAGCGGACCGAGCTCTCGGCGACGGCGCGGGCCGTTTCGGGGTCGTGTGAGCGCAGTTGGTCGAGCAGGCCGTGCCAGTAGGTGACGCCCCAGCCGTAGGTGGAGCCTTCCGGATTGCGCTCGTGGACGGTGACCTCATGGGAGGGGTCCCGGAGCTTCAGCAGGATCGAGAGATACAGACCGGCGGGCCCGCCGCCGACGCAGGCGACCTTCACACATACCCCTTGAAAACATGTAAATCGGTCATTTCGGATTCGCAGCGTACCAGGGTGTGCGCGCCATGCCGCGACACACTCCGGATCGCGTCAGCTTCAGCGGGTGAGGCAGACCACTGATGGCGCCACCGTGGGCGAAGTACCACCCCGAATACCGCCTCCCGGAGGAGGAATTTCCCGTTCCGGGTGGCGCCGTACCCCAGCGTCGGCAAGATCATCTTGGTTCAACTCTGCATGACATGTGGCCACTTGTCCGGATCGCGCGCCACCAATCCCCCGCGATTTCTTCACCGGTCCTCCAGCCCGATAGTCATGCCGGGTCCTCATCCGAACCAACCGACCCAGGAGGTCCGCATGCCGGAACTCACCCGTCGCCGCGCGCTCACCGCGGCGTGCGCACTCGCCACCGCGGCCGGCGTCCAGGCCGTCGTCGCCCCCACCGCGTCGACCACGACGAGCACGAAGAACACCTCGACCGCCTCGGCCGCGTCCGCCTCCGGGCACGACCACCACGCCCCCGCCTCCTTCGACGAGGTCTACAAGGGCCGCCGGATACAGGGCCGGCCGGCCTCCGGTGACGCGCACCAGCACCACGGCGGCGGCTACGGCGTGTTCGTCGACGACGTGGAGCTGCATGTGATGCGCAACGCCGACGGCACCTGGATCAGCGTCATCAGCCACTACGACCCGGTGGCCACCCCGCGCGCCGCCGCCCGCGCCGCCGTGGACGAGCTCCAGGGCGCGACGCTCCTGCCCTTCCCCGCCAACTGACCCGTCACCGCCCGACCTGCCGCACCAGTACTTGGGAGCACCACCGACCATGACCGTCCGCAAGAACCAGGCCCTGCTCACCGCCGATGAGAAGCGGCGCTTCGTCGCCGCCCTGCTGGAGCTGAAGCGCAACGGCCGTTACGACGAATTCGTCACGACCCACAACGCCTTCATCATCGGCGACACCGACAACGGCGAACGCACCGGCCACCGTTCCCCGTCCTTCCTGCCCTGGCATCGCAGATTCCTGCTCGAGTTCGAGCGCGCGTTGCAGGAAGTCGACGCCTCGGTCGCGCTGCCGTACTGGGACTGGACCGCCGACCGCACGGTCCGGGCCTCGCTGTGGGCCCCCGACTTCCTCGGCGGCACCGGGCGCAGCCGCGACGGACAGGTGATGGACGGGCCGTTCGCGGCGTCGGCCGGCAACTGGCCGATCAATGTGCGGGTCGACGGCCGTACGTTTCTGCGCCGCTCGCTCGGCACCGCCGTACGGGAGCTGCCGACCAGGGCCGAGGTGGAGTCCGTGCTCGCGATGCCGACGTATGACATGCCGCCGTGGAACAGCGCGTCGGACGGCTTCCGCAATCATCTCGAGGGCTGGCGCGGGGTCAATCTGCACAACCGGGTCCATGTCTGGGTCGGTGGCCAGATGGGGACCGGCGCGTCCCCCAACGACCCGGTGTTCTGGCTGCACCACGCCTACATCGACAAGCTGTGGGCGGACTGGCAGCAGCGACACCCCGACTCCGGGTACCTCCCGACCGCCGGGACCCGGAACGTGATCGACCTCAACGCCACGATGAAGCCGTGGAACGACGTCCGTCCCGCCGACATGCTGGACCACACCTCGCACTACACCTTCGACGCGGCCTGATCCGCGCCGGCGGCGTGTCCCGTCCGCCGGTCAGACCTGCGCCGTGCGGCACTCGGGGTGGCCCCAGCCCTGCGTGTTCTTGGCGATGGGCTCACCCGCGGCGTAGCCCCGGCCGCAGACGCAGCGGCCGGGGAACTTGGCCTTGATGGTGCGCGAGGAGGCGCCGTTCTTCCGGGCGGGCGCGGACTTGCGGCGCGGGGCCTTGGCCGAGGGGGTGTCCGGGGAGGGCGGGGGCTCGGGCGAGCCGAGGCCGCTGCCCGCGGGCTCCTGGACGGTGGCGGCCTGGCTGGCGGCGCGGTCGGCGAAGTCGTTCAGCGGGTCGCCGTCGACCTGGTGGGCGGGGACGTAGCGGAACTCGACCGTGCGGCCGGCGAGCAGTTCGTCGATGCGCACGACCAGGTCCTGGTTGGCGACCGGTTTGCCGGCGGACGTCTTCCAGCCGTTGCGCTTCCAGCCGGGCAGCCAGGTGGTGACGGCCTTCATGGCGTACTGCGAGTCCATCCGGATCTCCAGCGCCACGCCGGGGTCGGTCGCCGTGAGCAGGCGCTCCAGCGCGGTCAGCTCCGCGACGTTGTTGGTGGCGCGGCCGAGCGGGCCGGCCTCCCAGCGGTCCGGGGTCTCCTTCTCGTCGGCGACGACCCAGGCCCAGCCCGCCGGGCCGGGGTTTCCCTTCGAAGCCCCGTCGCACGCGGCCACTACACGTTCAAGCATGTGCCGATCATGCCATGGGCGGGCCGGGCGCCCGGCCGTGGAGCCGGTTCAGGAGACGTCGCTGATCTTGGGCATGTCGCCCTCGGTGGTGCTGGTGTCGATCACCGAGAAGTTCGCGCCCTGCGGGTCGCTCAGGGCGGCGTAGCGGCCGAAGGGGCTGGTCATCGGGCCGAACCGGAGCACACCGCCGAGCTTGGTCGCCTTGGCGATTGCCTCGTCGCAGTCGAGGACGCTGAAGTAGACGTTGATGTACGGCGGGACCTCGGGCGGGAAGTCGTCGGTCATCTTCATCCGGCCCAGGGTCATGGTGTCCTTGCCGAGGGTGTAGAGACGGAAGTCGACATCGCCGTCCTCCATCTGCTGTTGTCCGTAGCCAAACACGGCGGGGAAGAAGGTGTCGGACTTCCCGGGCTCGCGGGTGAAGATCTCCGACCAGCACAGGGCGCCGTGGTCGTCCATGGCCGTCTCGAAGCCCTCGTGGGTGCCGGCCTGCCACACGCCGAAGACGACACCGCCGGGGTCACGGGCCAGGCACATGCTGCCGAACTCGCCGACGGCCATGGGCTCCATGAGGATCTCGCCGCCGTTGTCCCGGATCTTCGCGGCGGTGGCGGCGGCGTCGGGCGAGGCGAGATACAGGCACCACTGCGACATGCCCTCCTGGCCGGGCATGGGCGGGACGACCGCTGCGGCGGCCTTGCCGTTCGCGTAGGCCTGGGTGTAGTTGCCGTACTCCGACGACTGCTCGCCGAAGGTCCAGCCCAGGACGTCGCCGTAGAAGCTCTTGGCTCCCTCCAGGTCGCCGAACATCGCGTCGGCCCAGACGGGGGTTCCTTCGGGTTGCACGGCCATGGCTCGGCCCTCTCCGGGATAGCTGCATCGTCCGGATTCTCACGCTAGTCATCCCCTGGTCCGGGCGCGCGCCGAACGGCCGCTGCCCTCCACACTGGAGGCAGACGGCGGCCGGTCGACGAAGGGGCGCCCCATGGCCGACGGGACGATGCACGCGTGGTCGGTGCCGGAGCCGGGGCCGGTCGAGGCCGGGGCGCTGCGGCTGGTGGAGCAGCCGGTTCCGGTGCCGGGCGAGGACGAGCTGCTGGTGAGGGTGCGTGCGTGCGGGGTGTGCCGCACGGACCTGCATGTCACCGAGGGAGATCTCCCGGTGCGCCGGCCCGGGGTCACGCCCGGGCACGAAGTGGTCGGCGAGGTGGCCGGGTTCGGTGACGGGGTGCGCGGTTTCACGGGCGGGGAGCGGGTGGGGATCGCCTGGCTGCGGCGCACCGACGGCACCTGCGCGTACTGTGCGCGCGGCGCCGAGAACCTGTGCCCGGCCTCGCGGTACACCGGCTGGGACGCCGACGGCGGTTACGCGCAGTACACGACGGTACCGGCCGCGTATGCCTACCGGCTGCCGGACGGCCTGGACGACGTGGCGCTCGCGCCCCTGCTGTGCGCCGGGATCATCGGCCATCGGGCGCTGCGGCGGGCGGCGCTCCCGGCGGGCGGGCGGCTCGGGCTGTACGGCTTCGGGGGCAGCGCCCATCTGTGCGCGCAGGTGGCGCTCGCCAAGGGGGCCACCGTGCATGTGCTGACGCGAGGCGCGGCGGCCCGGACGCTGGCGCTCGCACTGGGCGCCGCCTCGGCGCGGGACGCCTACGAGCCGCCGCCGGAGCCGCTGGACAGCGCGATCCTGTTCGCGCCGGCCGGCGATCTGGTCCCGGTGGCGCTGCGGGCCCTCGACCGGGGCGGCACACTGGCGATCGCCGGGATCCACCTCGGCGACGTCCCGGCCCTGCGGTACGAGAGCGAGCTCTTCTACGAGAAGCAGCTGCGCAGCGTCACCTCCAACACGCGCGAGGACGGCCGTGAGTTCCTGGCTCTCGCCGCAGGTCACGGCGTACGGGCCACGACGCACGCCTATCCGCTGTCGCGGGCCGATGTGGCATTGCGGGATCTGAAGGCGGGCCGCTTCGACGGGGCCGCGGTGCTCGTGAACGATCTGTCCTGAACGCCGTCACACCAGCGTACGGGGGCACGGGAGGGGAGCGGGAGCACCCACGTTGTGCCTACTGCCTCATCCGGCAGGTTTGCACCTCCAGGGTCCGAAGCCGCCCCCTTCACGCCCTGATCAAGGTGCCACGGCGGCTGTTTGGCTGTACCCGCGCATGGCCAGCCAGCTCACCTCCCTGGAGGGAATGTGTCCACACCGGACAGTGCCACCGGTCCCGCCATCGACGAACCCGATCCCGAACCCCCGTCCGACGCCCAGCTCACCAGCCTCAGCACCCAGGCGGCCCGGCAGCTCGCCACCACCACCAAGTCCGAACCCCAGATGCAGGCCATCAGCTCGCGCTGGCTGCTGCGGATGCTGCCCTGGGTGGACGTGAAGGGCGGCACATACCGGGTCAACCGCCGGCTCCAGCTGCGCGTGGGCCGGGGCCGGGTGCAGTTCGACCAGAACGGGGCCTACGACATCAAGGTCGTCCCCGAGACTCTCACCGAGCTTCCGGTGCTGCGGGGCTATGGCGACACCGACGTGCTGCGGGAGATCGCCGGGCGTTTCCGGGTCCGGGAGATCCGGGCCGGCCAGGTGCTCGTCGAGGCCGGGCAGCCGGTCACGGAGGCGTACCTCGTCGTGCACGGCCGTTTCACCCGCTTCACGGAAGGCAAGTACGGCGAGGAGGAGGTCCTCGGTGTCGTCACCGACGGCGACCAGATGGGCGACGAGGCGATCGGCCGGGACGACCCGCTGTGGCTGAGCTCGGTCCGGGCGGAGACGGCCGGCGTGCTGCTGGTGCTGCCGTGGAGCGTGGTCGAGGAGTTCACCGACCGGGTGCCGTCCCTCGCGGCGCATCTGGAGGCGTACGCCGCCCGCCAGAGCTTGCCCATGAACCGCAAGGGCGAGGCCCACGTCCCGGTGCAGGCGGGCCATGTCGGCGAGCCGACCATCGACGGCGGCTTCGTGGACTACGAACTCGCCCCGCGCGAGTACGAGTTGTCGCTGACGCAGACCGTGCTGCGGGTGCACACCCGGGTCGCCGACCTCTACAACAACCCGATGGACCAGACCGAGCAGCAGCTCCGGCTGACCGTCGAGGAGATCCGCGAGCGCCAGGAGTGGGAGCTGGTCAACAACCGGGAGTTCGGGCTGCTGCACAACGCCGACTACGGGCAGCGCATCAGCACGTTCACCGGGCCGCCCACCCCGGACGACATGGACGAGCTGCTGTCGATGCGGCGCAAGACCAAGCTGTTCCTCGCCCATCCGAAGGCCATCGCGGCGTTCTTCCGGCAGTGCAACCGGCGCGGTCTGGTGCCGGGCACGGCGACCGTCGAGGGGCACGAGATCCCCGCCTGGCGCGGGGTGCCGATCTTCCCCTGCAACAAGATCCCGATCAGCCATCAGCACACCAGCAGCATCATCGCGCTGCGCACCGGAGAGGGCGACCAGGGCGCGATCGGGCTGTACCAGACCGGCATCCCGGAGGAGTACCAGCCGGGTCTGAACGTGCGGTTCATGGGTATCGACGGCAATTCGATCATCCGCTATCTCGTCACGGCCTACTACTCGATGGCGATCCTCGTGCCCGACGCGGTCGGGATCCTCGAGAACGCCCAGATCGGCCGGACGGCCGAGTGACCGCTGGGAGCACGTCATGACCACGTCGTCCGCCTTCACCCTGCCGGGTCCGCCGAGCATGGCGGGCGCCTTGAACACCCGGCGCGGCGGAGCGATTCCGGGGCTTCGGTACCGGCAGGTCGCCCCGGCCGACCCCGTGAAGGCAGCGGAGGTCGACCGCAGGCTGGAGGAGTGGGCCAGGCGGCTCGATCTGTTCCCCGAGGCGTGGAAGGGCGACTTCTCGGGGTTCCAGTTCGGCCGGGCCGTGGTGCTCCAGCATCCGGAGGCGGTCGATCTGGAACGGCTGACGGTGGCCGGTGAGTTGCTGCTCGCCGAGAACGTCGTCGACTCCTGCTACTGCGAGGAGGACGAGGGCCGCGGCGGTGCCCGCCGGGGTCTCGGGGGCCGGCTCGTCATGGCCCAGTCGGCGATCGACCCGTACCACGGCATTCCCGAGCTGGAGGAGGAGTGGCGCGAGGGGGTGCGGGCCGACGGTCCGCTGCGCTCGTACCACTTCGCCCTCGCGGACTACGCCGGGTTCGCCACGCCCAGCCAGACAGACCGTTTCGTGCACGACATCGCCCGCCTGCACCTGGGCTATCTCGCCGAGGCCGCCTGGGCGGAGACCCGCCATGTGCCGCGGGTGTGGGAGTACCTGGTGATGCGGCAGTTCAACAACTTCCGTCCGTGTCTGTCGATCGTGGACGCCGTGGACGGCTACGAACTGCCCGAGGCGGTCTACGCCCGGCCCGAGATCCAGCGGATCACGGCCCTCGCCTGCAATGCGACCACGATCGTCAACGACCTGTACTCCTTCACCAAGGAGCTGGCGAGCGATCCGACCCACCTCAATCTTCCGCAGGTCATCGCGGCCAACGAGCGGTGCGGGCTGAAGGCCGCCTATCTCAGGGCCGTGGAGATCCACAACCGGATCATGGAGGCCTTCGAGGAGGAGTCCGCCCTGCTCTCCGCCACCTCGCCCCTCGTCGAACGCTACGCCCGGAGCCTGTCCGACTGGGTGGCCGGCAATCACGAGTGGCACGCCACCAACAGCCACCGTTACCACCTGCCCAACTACTGGTAGAGCGCGATCGAATGACGCAGCGTCACAGCAATCAGCACGAGGAGTCACCGTTGACCATCGCCCCCGAAGCCGGCACCACCACCGCCCCGGTGCCGTCCCAGTCCACGTACCAGACCCGCGTCGCGGACTACTGGAACGCCGAGGAGAACCCGGTCAACCTCGAACTCGGAAAGATCGACGATCTGTACCACCATCACTACGGCATCGGCGAGGCCGACCGCTCCGTGCTGGACGAACCGGACCCCGTCCGGCGCCGGGAGCGCATCACCGCCGAACTGCACCGGCTGGAGCACGCCCAGGCCGAACTGCTCGCCGACCGGCTCGGCCCGCTGACGTCGGACGACCGGGTCTTCGACGCCGGGTGCGGACGCGGGGGCGGCAGCGTCGTGGCGCATCTGCGGTACGGCTGCGAGGCCGACGGAGTCACCCTCTCCGCCAAGCAGGCCGAGTTCGCCAATGAACAGGCCCGCAAGCGCGGCATCGACGACCGGGTGCGCTACCACTGCCGCAACATGCTCGACACCGGTCTGCCGTCCGGGGCGTTCGCCGCCTCGTGGAACAACGAGTCCACCATGTACGTCGAGCTCGACCTGCTGTTCGCCGAGCACGCCCGGCTGCTGCGCCGCGGCGGCCGGTACGTCACCGTCACCGGCTGCTACAACGACACCTATGGGCGGGCCTCCCGCGAGGTGTCCCTGATCAACGCCCACTACATCTGCGACATCCACCCGCGCTCGGCGTACTTCCGCGCCATGGCCCGCAACCGGCTGGTCCCGGTCCATGTGCAGGACCTGACCGAGGCGACCATCCCCTACTGGGAGTTGCGCCGGGAGGCCGACCACCTGGTGACGGGCATCGAGGACACGTTCCTGAACGCCTACCGCAACGGCAGCTTCCAGTATCTGCTGATCGCGGCCGACCGTGTCTGAGTAAGTTGAGGGGACGTCAGATCCGTTGTCGGTCACGGGAGTTCCGTGGCCGACACGGGTCTTCCCCCCACGGCCCCGCTGTGCTTGCCTGAGAGCCGTTTCGGTGTCCGGGGCAGGAGTCGCCGTATGCGGAAGCCGTGGTTCGTGGGGGTGGTGCTGGCCGCCGTGCTGCTCGGCGCGTGCGGGGACCCGGCGTCGGGGCCCGAGGCCGGCCCGCCGCCCGAGGTGCCTCGGGGGTCGGCCACGACACAGCAGCGGGCGCCCGCCTCACCGAGCTCCGCGGCCCCCGCCCCGCCCGCTTCCGGGCAGGCGCCGACCGTGCTGTACCTGGGCGACTCGCTCGCCATGGAGGCCCAGGAGGTCCTGGGCCGGGAGCTGCGCCGCGCGGTGCGGGCGCGGTACACGAGCGCCCCCTATTCGGGGACCACGCTGTGCGACTACCTCGAGGGCACGGGCGAGCGCTCGCTGGTACCGGTCGCGGACAAGGCCGCCGCGCTGGTGCGCCGGCTGCGGCCGGACTTCGTGGTGCTCCAGTTCTGGGGCAATGCGTGGGGCTACACGCCGTGCATGGACGGCATCACCCATGACGCCGCCCCGGCCGAGTACTTCGAGCGGTACGCGGCCGACATGCGGCGGCTCGCCGACCAGATCGCCGCGGCGGGCGACACCCGGATCGTCTGGGTGCTCCAGGGCCCGGACCCGATCACGCCCGACCGGGTCCGGCGTGTCAACGCCCTCTACGCCGAACAGGCCGCGTCCTCGGGTGCGCTGGTGGCCGACGCGGGCAAGGCGCTGAGTGCGGCCGGGGCCCGCTACTCCTGGGTCCAGTACCTGCCGTGCACGGCGTACGAGCGCGAGCACGGTGCGTACTGCACCCAGCCCGGCCGTGAGCGCACGGCCCTGCATCGCGACGACGACCCCCTGCACTTCTGTCTGGCGCCCACGACCTCGAAGCCGAAGCCCTGCCCGGTCCGCTCCCCCGGGATCCAGCGGATCGCCCTGGAGGTCTCCCGGGTGATCCGCGCGAACCGGTAGGCGGGCGGGCGCCCTCGGGCAGTCGCACCCCGTGAGCGGACGGGGTCACTCCCCCGCGTAGGCCCTCTCCAGTGCGGCGATGTCGAACTTGCCCATCGCCATGAACGCCTCGGTGACCCGGGCCGCCTTCGCCGGGTCCGGGTCGGTGACCATGTCGTCGAGCCGGTCCGGGACGACCTGCCAGGACACGCCGTACCGGTCCTTGAGCCAGCCGCAGGGGCCGGGCTCGCCACCGCCCTCGGTCAGCTTGGCCCAGTAGTAGTCGATCTCCTCCTGGTTCTCACAGAAGATCATGAAGGAGGCCGCCTCGGTGAACTTGAACTGGGGGCCGCCGTTGAGACCGAGGAATTTGTGGCCGTTGGCCGTGAACTCGACGGTCATCACACCGCCGGCCGGCTGGAGCGCGCCCTCCGGATAGCGGGCGACCTTGCCGACGCTGGAGTTCTTGAAGATCGAGACGTAGAAATGGGCGGCGTCCTCCGCCTGGCCGTCGAACCAGAGACACGTGGTGAAGCCGTCGGTTGCCATGAGTACCTCCTGGAGCGTGGTGGCGCTGTCAGGAGTGTCGACCGGGGCACGCCACGAAACTCATCGGTCGGGACGCCCGCTCACCCAGGTGGCCGTACACCGGCGCGAACTAGCATCCGGGCATGACGTCATCGCCCACGGACAGCATCCGGCCCTTCCGCCTCGACATCCCGCAGAGCGACCTCGACGATCTCCACGACCGCCTCGACCGCACCCGCTGGCCCGACGAGATCCCCGGCACGGGATGGGCGTACGGGGTGCCCACCGACTATCTGCGCGACCTCGTCCGGCACTGGCGGCACGCGTACGACTGGCGGGCGGCCGAGGCGCGGCTGAACGAGTGGCCGCAGTTCACCACCACGATCGACGGGGCGAACGTCCACTTCGCCCACGTCCGCTCCCCCGAACCGGACGCCACCGCGCTGATCGTCACGCACGGCTGGCCGGGTTCGATCGTGGAGTTCCTCGATGTCGTCGGGCCGCTGACCGACCCGGCCGCACACGGCGGCGACCCGCCCGACGCCTTCCACGTGGTGGTGCCGAGCATCCCGGGGTTCGGGCTGTCCGGGCCGACCACGGAGCCCGGCTGGGAGGCGGGCCGGATCGCCGACGCCTGGGCCGAGCTGATGCGCCGGCTGGGCTACGACCGGTTCGGCGCACAGGGCGGCGACTGGGGCGCGGCGATCACCCGTGAGCTGGGCCGGGCCCACCCCGAGCGGGTGATCGGCGTCCATCTCAATCTGCTGCCGGGTGCCCAGGCGACCCGCGAGCCGACCCCGGACGACCTGGCGCGGCTGAGCCCGCGGGAGAGGGAGCGGGCGCTGACCTCCTGGCGGCGCTGGGCGGCGTTCTCCCGCGACGGGATCGGCTACTACCACCTTCAGGCCACCAGGCCCCAGACCCTGGCCTACGCGCTCGCGGACTCGCCGGTGGGCCAACTGGCCTGGATCGTGGAGAAGTTCCGTGAGTGGACGGACTCGAAGGACCTCCCCGAGGAGGCGATCGACCGGGACCGGATGCTCACCAACGTGATGCTGTACTGGCTGACCGGGACCGCCGGTTCCTCCTCCCGCATCTACTACGAGCGGGCTCACGCCACGGGCCGGGTCGCGCAGCCCGCGGAGCCGTCCACCGCGCCGACCGCGCTCGCCCTCTTCCCGGCCGAACCGCAGATCCCACTGCGGCACAAGGCCGAGCGGACCGAGAACCTCGTGCGGTGGACGGAGTTCGACCGGGGCGGGCACTTCGCGGCGATGGAGGAGCCGGAGCTGCTGGCCGGTGATGTGCGGGCGTTCTTCCGGGAGCTGCGGGAACGCTCTGCCGTCAGCTGATCTGCCACAGGCAGAAGAACCGGCCCGCGGCGGCTTCCCCGGTCGACAGTGGAGTCGACGGCATCCCCATCACCACGAGGAGATCCGATGACTCCACTTTCCGCACTCGCCCCCCGTGCCGAGGAGGGCGACGCACCACCGACGCGGTTCGACGACCATCTCGCCGCCCAACTGCTCGGGCAGCGCATCGTGTTCCTCGGCACCGAGGTCACCGAGGCCTCCGCCAACCGGGTCTGCGCCCAGCTCCTGCTGCTGTCGGCGGAGGATCCGCGCACCGACATCAGCCTGTACATCAACAGCCCGGGCGGGTCGGTCCACGCCGGACTGGCCATCTACGACACGATGCGGCTGATCCCGAACGACGTCGCGACGCTCGCGATGGGTTTCGCGGCGAGCATGGGCCAGTTCCTGCTGAGCGTCGGCACCCGGGGCAAACGGTTCGCGCTGCCGAACGCGCGGATCATGATGCATCAGCCCTCTGCCGGCATCGGCGGCACCACCGCGGACATCGAGATCCAGGCGGAGAACCTGGAGTTCACCAAGCGGACGATCGAGCGGATCACGGCGGAGCACACCGGTCAGACTCCGGAGACCGTCTCCCGTGACGGCGACCGGGACCGCTGGTTCACGGCCGAGGAGGCCAGGGAGTACGGCATGGTGGACCGGGTCGTGGAGTCCCTCACGGACGTCCGCCCGGCTACGGCGCGACGCAGGATGGGGCTTCAGTGATGGGGACGTACACGATTCCGAACGTGGTCGAGCGCACGCCGGGGGGCGAGCGGTCGTACGACGTGTTCAGCCGGCTGCTCAACGAGCGGATCATCTTTCTCGGCTCCGAGATCGACGACGGCGTCGCCAACGTCGTCATCGCGCAACTGCTCCATCTGGAGTCGTCGGCCCCGGAGACCGAGATCTCGATCTACATCAACTCGCCCGGTGGCTCGTTCACCTCACTGATGGCGATCTACGACACGATGTCGTACGTGCGGGCGCCGATCTCCACGTGCTGTGTCGGGCAGGCGGCGTCCACGGCGGCCGTGCTGCTGGCCGGTGGCGATCCCGGGCGGCGGTTCGTGCTGGAGCACGCGCGTGTGCTGCTGGGTCAGCCCGCGTCCGGCGGCAGCCGCGGCATGATCTCCGATCTCGCCCTCCAGGCGCAGGAGATGGTCCGCATCCGCTCGCAGGTGGAGGAGGTGCTGGCCCGGCACACGCACCACGACATCACGGCGCTGCGCGCGGACATGGACCGCGACAAGGTGTTCACCGCCGAGGAGGCGGTGGCCTACGGCCTCGCGGACGAGGTGCTGAGCCGGCGCCTCGTGGAGGTCTGAGGCGCCGGCTGAGGACCTGCCCTCAGGCGGCCAGGCACAGTCCGTCGTACGGCGATCCCGTCCGGCCGCGGCTGCCGGTGGGCACCCGGCGGCTGCTGAGCCGGACCAGCTCGCCCTGGGCCAGCGTCAGCAGGTCGCCGAGGCGGAGGCCCAGGGCCTGGGCGGCGGCTGCGAGGACCTCCGAGGAGGCTTCCTTGCGGCCCCGCTCGACCTCGGAGAGGTACGGCATGGAGATCCGGGCGGCGTCGGCCACGTCCTTGAGCGTGCGCTCCTGGGCGAGGCGCTCGCGGCGCAGGACGTCGCCGACCAGGTCCCGCCACAGGGGCTCCCTGGGAGCGGGGGACGCGGCGGCGGGGCGCTCGGGCGCGGGGCGGATCGCTGCCGGGCGCGCGGCCGACGGGGGCGGGGCCGACGGGCGGGCGGCCGGTGGGCGCAGGGCAATGACGCGGGACGGGTTCGTCGCTTGTTCGCTCACCCGACCAGCGTAGAAGTCGCAGGGCTCGTGGGAAGGGAACGGAATTCCGCCCTGGGGGAAATCACCGCTCGGGCGGCCCGGCGGCGGCCCTGCCGGGTCTCTCAGCCGACGCCGAACCGCATGACGGCACGTACCCGCTTGCCGACCGGTACCCGCTCCACGTAGACCTCCGCCGCCAGGGCGTGGACTATCTCCAGGCCGTGCCGGCCGACCCGCTCGGGGTCCCGGGGGAAGCGGCGGGGCAGGGCGGAGCTGCTGTCGTAGACGCAGATGGTGACCGCGTCGTCCGTGCCCTCCAGGTCCAGGATGTACGGGCCGTTGCTGTGCCGGTCGGCGTTGGTGACCAGCTCACTGACCACGAGGAGGACCTTGTCCTCGGTGGCCTCGTCGATCGTGGCGCACCACTCGGTCCTGAGCCTGCCGAGGAACAGCGCGGCGAAGGACCGCGCCTCGGCGATGCACCCTGGTTCGCCGGTGTAGTGCGCCGCCCGCCGAAGCGGTTCCACGGGCACGTCGAAACCAGTCGGAATCACTGCCCCGCCCACGTGCTCGATCATGCATGTCTCTCTCGGAAGCCGGCTCCGGCCGGACGCTGCTGCATCTGTCCTCGTACCCAGCCGGGCGCGCCGCAGTCCCCTCCCGGGCAGCGCCGTACGTCACAGCGACGGCGACCCCGGCTCGCTCACGGTGGACTCCGATTGTGACGTGGTGGTGGTGTCCCCGTCCGCCGGTTCGGACTCCGAGGTCTCGGGAGTTTCCGGCTGCGTGGTGGGCTCGTCGGTCGTGGGTTCGTCCGTCGTGTGCTCATCCGTGGGCGGTGAGGTGGGGGCCGTCGAGGTCGGCGGGCAGGTGGACCCGGGTGGCGGTGTGGCGCAGGTGGACGGGGAATCAGGGTGCTTCGGCGTCGATGTGCTCACCGACGGGGAGGGCTTGGCCGGCCGGTCCGTCTTCTTGTCCTTGCGGCCCTCGTCGCCGCGCTCGCGGGCGATCCACTCCTTGCGCTCGGGGTCGTAGATGACGAAGACCTCGACGACCGTCTTCGAGGGCGAGACGACCACGACGTTCGATGAGCTGTACGAAGGCCAGGAGTCACCCGTCAGCCGGAGCGTGCCCTGCTGGGCGACCGGCGGTGTCAGCGGGTTGCCGCACGCGCAGCGCACCCGCGGTACCCCGCGGCTGTCGACCATGACCGCCGTACCGGCCTGGAGGACGGCCTGATACTCGGTGGCGGCGCCGTCGCGGTAGCCGTGGTTGGTGACCCGGGTGTCCATGCGCAGCTGCACGGGGGTGAGCGAGCGCAGATAGGCGGGCACGTCGGAGGCGTCGACGCGGACGACCGAGGCGAAGGCCCTGTTCTTGTCCGGGGCGTCCTGGAGGTACTCGATCTGCTTCTCCACGTCGCAGGCGGCGACGTTGCGGGTGCCACCGTAGAGGCCGGGCGCACCGCCGTTCACGCCGCGCACGGTGTTCGTCGGCGCCGACTCGGTGGTCGGGGACGGGGTGATGGGCGGGGCGGAGCTGTCCGTCGCCGTGGACTCGGTGAAGGGGTCGGGGCCGGTCTTGCCCGCGGCCTGGAGGAAGACCTCGCCGTTCCCGGCCGTGCTGCCGGTGCCGCCGCCGTCGCCGCGCGACAGCACGACGGCGACCACCACGGCGGCCACCACCACGACGGTGATGGCGGCGATGCGGGGCACGGACCGCCACCAGGGACGCTGGGGTTCGGGACCTGGTGGCTGCGCTCCGCTGCCGCCGGGGGGCTCGCCCGGGGGCTGCGAGGGCGGCCCGGAGGGAGGCTGGGAGGGACCCGACAGGGGACCCGAGGGCGGTCCTGTGGGCCTGCCGGACGACGGAGGTTCGACGCTCACGAGGCCTTCTTCCCGACGTGGGATCCCTGCGACGCGGGACTCTCACGGCGCTTTCATACGCTTTTCACAGCTTTGGCGCGTTGCTCCCATTCTGTGCGCCGGTTGCGTGCCGCCCGCAAGCCGACGCGGACGGACTACTCGGCGGGCGCGCCGCACAGGCGCTGCTTAGCGTGGGCAGGGTGAGCGAGCTGCCCCCCTCTCGTCCGGCCGCGGCCCGGCACGGCTGGATCCAGGCCGTCGGCGCGGTTCTGGCCGCGTTGGTCTCGATGGGGGTGGTGGCCGCGCTGGGGCTGTGGGCGGCCGGGGCCACGGGGCTGCCGGACAACGCCTTTCCCCGGGTCGTCGCGGCGACGGTGGTCACGGCGGTCGGCGGCACGATCGAGCTCTCGGGGAACGCGGGGGAGCTGGCCGAGTCCGACATCGGGCTGACCGTGATCCCGCTGTCCGTCACACTCGTCGGCGCGCTGGTGCTGGCCGCCGGGTTTCTGCGGCCACTGCGCCATCGGGCGGTCGCGGGCGCCGGTGAGCTGGCCGGCTGGGCCGCCAGGATCGCCGTCCTGTGGCTCATCGCCCTCCTGGGGCTGTCCTTCGCCGCCCGCCAGACCTTCTCCCTGTCCCTGAGCGACTTCGGGGAGGACGACCTCGGTGACCTCGGCGACCTCGGCGATCTGTTCGGCATCTCGCCGAAGGTGGGCTTCACCACGGATGTCCCGGCGACCGTCTTCTTCGGCCTGCTGTGGCTCGCGGGCGTGCTGGTGCTGGCCGTGCTGGTCTCCCGCGGGGCCCCGCTGCCGGCCGGGCTGTTGCGCTTCCAGGAGTCGGTGCGGCCGGCCGCGTACGCCATGGTGATGCTGCTGCTCGCCTGGGTGGTGCTGGGCGTCGTCGTCGGTCTGGTCGTCGCGGCGACCCGCGGGCACGCGGCCGAGACCCTCGCGGTGATCCTGCTCGGCATGCCGAACCTGGTGTGGCTCGCCCTGACGATCGGTCTCGGCGCGACCTGGGACGGCCGGGTGGACGGCCCGTTCGGGCTGCCGATGCCGCAGCTGCTCGACGAGGTGCTGCGCGGTCCGCAGGTCTCCGAGCTGAATCTGAGCACCCTCGCCGAGCATGACGGCAGGGTGTGGTGGCTCCTCGTCGTCGACGCGGTGCTGCTGCTGGCCGCCGCGTTCGTGATGGCGAGACGGTCACCGGCCCGGATGCGCGCCTGGCAGCACGCCGTGCACCTGGCCGTCGCCCTCGCGCTGACGGTGCTGATGATCTGCCTCGTGGGGCGCCTGTCGGCGCGCTTCGGGCTGTCGGTCCTCGGCATCGGCGACCTCGGCGGGGGCCTGGGCGGGGAGCTGTTCCTGCGGCCGCAGGTGTGGACCGCCGTCGGTCTGGCACTGCTGTGGGGCCTGGTCGCCGGGTTCCTCGGCGGCTTGCTGGCCGGGCGGGTGCGGCACCCGGGCGAGGTCGGCACCCGCGCGGGTGAGCCGTGACGGGCGGGCGAAACAGGGGCGGGCCCGGCGTCACCGCCGGAAGACCGGCTCGGCCCAGCGGGGCGGCGGTTTCGGCGCGTCCGTGTCCGACTCCTTCGGCAGTCCTACGACCCTGAGGTCCACCTGCGTAGGCGTGCGTCCGGCCGCCGCACCGCCCGCGACGGCCGCGCGCAGGTCGGTGACGAAGGCGAGGCAGGAGTCGTGGCGGTCGTCGGCGCTCTTGGCCAGCGCGCGGGCGAACACGGCGTCGACGGGCGGGGCGAGGTCCGGGCGGGCCTCCGTCAGGGGCGGCGGTTCGGCGTACTGGTGGGCCCACAGCAGGGCCATGTCGTCGTCACGCCGGAACGGCGGGTGGCCCGCCAGGCACTCGTAGACGACGCAGGCGAAACCGTAGACGTCGCAGCGCGCGTCGACCGGCTTGCCCGAGATCTGCTCGGGGGCCACGTAGTCCAGGGTGCCGACGAACTGGCCGACGGTCGTGAAGCCCGTCAGCGACAGCGACTTCTTCGTGAGGCCGAAGTCGGTGAGGTAGACGTGCTCGGGGTGGTCGCTGTCGGTGCCACGCGCGACGAGGATGTTGCCGGGTTTCACGTCCCGGTGGACCAGCCCGTGCTCGTGCGCCGCGTCCAGCGCGGAGGCGACCTGCGCGGCGATGCGCAGGGCCGTCGGGGGCGTCAGCGGGCCCTGGCGGTCCAGGAGATGCCGCAGGTCGCTGCCGGAGACATAGCGCATGGCGATGTACAGGACACCGTCCGTCTCGCCCGCTTCGAAGACCGGCACGATGTGCGGGTGGTCGATCGAGGCGGCGGCGCGGGACTCGTGGGTGAAGCGGCGGCGGAAGGTGTCGTTGCGGGCGAGTTCGGGGGCGAGGAGCTTCAGCGCGACCGTGCGCTCCAGGCGAAGGTCCCGGGCCTGGTAGACCACGGCCATGCCGCCGCGGCCGATCTCCCGCTCGATCCGGTAGCCGGCGACCTGCCGGCCGATCAGCTCGGAGGGCCGGCCCGAGAAGAGGCTCGTGTCACGGGCCATCGGGCGTCACGACCTGAGTGGGGGCGTGGCCGGTCCCGGCGGCCGGGGCGGGCCCGGGTTTGGCGGTCGGCGCCTGGCCGGACTCGGCGGTGGCGTCGGGTCCGTCGTCCGTGGCGTAGGTGCTCAGACGGGTGCCGTCGGCGTACACCCACCGCGCGTGCTCGGCGTCGTACAGCCACATGGACTCCCCGTCGACGACCAGCCCGACCCGCAGGCCCGAGGTGCGGGTGTGGAAGGACTCGCCGTCCAGGGCGCCGGACGCCAGGTCCTCGACCGCCGAGCGGTATCCCGACAGCGCGCGCTCGGCCCGGGCGAGCAGCGGCCGGGGATCGGCGGTGCGGGCCGGCGGGGTGCCGTCGGCGGTGGGCGGGTCCTGGGGCACGGCGACCAGGAAGCGGCCGTCGACCCAGGCCGACCAGCCGTTGGCGCACAGGATGTGTGCCCAGTCGCCCCGCTGTTCGACGAGCTGGACCGGCAGGAACGCGTCGAGAGGCACGGTGGGCCGGGCGGGGTCGGGTGTCTCCCAGGCGAGCATGCCGTGCCGGGGGACGACGTGGGTGGGCCGGAAGCCGGGGGAGGCCATGGGAGTGCGCCTATTTCCGCATCACGACGGGTTCGTGCCGGCGAAGCAGCCGGGAGACGACGTAGCCGAACGCGGCCGAGAGCACGACGAGCATGGCCACGTTGAACAGCCACACACCGGCCGAGTGCTCGAAGAGTGGATCGCCGGTCAGGTCGCCGGGCACGATCCGGGAGAGCTCCAGGGTGCCGGCCATCGCGCCGAGCGCCCATCGCGAGGGCACCAGCCAGGACAGCTGCTCCAGTCCGGGGACGCCGTTCAGCTTGAGCAGGGCGCCGCAGAAGACGACCTGGACGATGGCGAGCAGCACCAGCAGCGGCATCGTCACCTCCTCCTTGCTCACCAGCGCGGAGACGACCAGGCCGAGCATCATCGCGGTGAAGGCCAGCAGGGCGACGGCGACGGTGATTTCGACAAGGGGCGGCATCAACACGCCATCGCCGCCCGGGGCGTTGAGGTCGACGCCGAGCAGGGCGACGAGGGTCAGCACGACGGCCTGGAGCACGGTGATCGTCCCGAGGACCACCACCTTGGACATCAAGTACGCCGATCTGGACAGGCCGACGGCGCGTTCGCGCTGGTAGATGACGCGCTCCTTGACCAGCTCGCGCACCGCGTTCGCGGCACCGGTGAGGACGCCGCCGACGCACAGGATCAGCAGGGCGTTCATCGCCGTCTCCTGGGTCAGCTTGCTGCCCGCCAGGGCGCGCGCCATGGCGCCCATCACGAACGGCAGGGCGATCATGATGGCGAGGAAGGTGCGGTCGGCGCCCAGCGCGCTCGCGTAGCGGCGGATCAACGTGCCGAGCTGGGCACGTCTGCTGCGTGGCCGGGGCGGCCGGGTGATGACGACGGGGCCGGAGCGCAACTGCCGGGGCTGTGCTGTGGCGTCGGCGATGTACTGCCGGTGCGGGAGCGAGCCCCGGTAGTCGCCCGCCCAGTCCCGTTCCTGATCGCGTTCGAAGGCCTCGAACGCCTCCGGCCAGTGCGCGAACCCGAAGAAAAGCAGGGCCTCCTCGGGCGGGCCGTAGTAGGCGATGCGTCCGCCGGGGGCGAGGACGAGCAGCCGGTCGCACATGTCCAGGCTGAGCACGCTGTGGGTGACGACGATGACGGTCCGGCCGTCGTCGGCGAGGCCGCGCAGCATGTTCATCACCGAGCGGTCCATGCCGGGGTCGAGGCCGGAGGTCGGTTCGTCGAGGAACAGCAGCGACGGCTTGGTCAGCAGTTCCAGGGCGACGCTGACGCGCTTGCGCTGTCCGCCGGACAGGCTGTGCACGGGCTGCCCGGCGCGCTGCTCCAGGCCCAGTTCACGGATGACCTCGTCGACCCTGGCCCGGCGTTCGGCCTTGGCGGTGTCCTGTGGGAAGCGCAGCTCGGCGGCGTAGGACAGGGCGCTGCGGACGGTGAGTTGGGCGTGCAGGATGTCGTCCTGCGGGACGAGGCCGATGCGCTGGCGCAGCTCGGCGTAGTCGCGGTAGAGGTCGCGGCCGTCGTAGAGGACGGTGCCGTGGTCGGCGGGGCGCTGGCCGGTGAGGGCGTTGAGGAGCGTGGACTTGCCGGCGCCGCTCGGGCCGACCACGGCGAGCAGGCACTTCTCCCCCACCGGGAAGGAGACGTGGTCCAGCAGGGTCTTGCGGCCGTGGTCGACGGCGACCGCGAGGTCCTGCACCTCCAGGGAGACCTCGCCGGTGTCGACGTACTCCTGGAGCTGGTCCCCGACCAGGCAGAACGCGGAGTGCCCGATGCCGACGATGTCGCCGGGTCCGAGCGGGGCACGGGTGACCGCGCTGCCGTTGAGGTAGGTGCCGTTGTGGCTGCCCACGTCGGCGATCTCGTAGGTCCCGTCGGGCAGCGCGCGCAGCTCGGCGTGGTGGCGGGAGGCGACCAGGTCGTCGATGACCAGGTCGTTGTCGGCGGCGCGGCCGATGCGGACGGTGCGGGCGGGCAGCGGGCGGACGTTGGTGGGCTGCCGGAAGGTGCCGGTGAATGAGGGCATGGACACCGATGAGGGGCGTTCCGGCGCGGGCGCGGGGGCGGGGCGGTCCAGCAGCACGGCGCGGGGCCCGTCGGCGGGGTTGCCGAAGCGGATGACGGTGCCGGGGCCGACGTCCCATTCGTGGACGCGGTGGCCGTCGGTGTAGGTGCCGTTCGTGCTGTTCTCGTCCTGGAGGGTCCAGTGGTCGGCGTCGGGCCGCAGCACCGCGTGGTGCCAGGAGACGCGGGCGTCGTCGAGGACGACGTCGCACAGCGGGTCGCGTCCGACGTGGTAGTCACGGCCCGGGGTCATCACGGTGGAGCCCGACTCAGTCTCCAGGACGAGTACGGGGGCAGTCGGTGCGAACGGTCGCTCCGCCATGCGAGGATTCTATCGATCTGTCCTGATGTACGCCTGCTTGCACCGGACGCCCACCGCCGACCGCGGGCGGGCCCGGCCGGCTCGGTACGGACGGTCAGGCGACCGGCATCACCAGCGGCGGCGCGTTGCGCTGCATGCGCAGGGCGTCCACCGACTCGGCGAGCAGTTCGTACTCCGTGGTGTCGTCGCTCACGGCGACCCGCACCAGCCGCCCGGCCGCCAACTCGTCGGCCACCAGCTCCTGTTGGGCGACGTCACCGCACCAGGCGCGCAGTACGGCCGGCACGTCGGGCACGGTGCCGGCGACCGGGACGAGGGCGCTCGGCGGGAAGTGCTCGGCTTCGGGCTGCGGGTCCAGTCGCTGGGCCATCCAGGAGGCACGGTCCCGTAACCACCACAGGGCGAGGGCCAGGGTGGGCGCGCGATAGGTTCCGAGCGGCACCCCGATGCGCCGGCCGCCGCAGACGCCGTATGCGGTGACATGGCACAGGAACTCGTCGTGCATGCTGCCTCCCCCGTTGGCCGTTCGCCTCGTGGGCGTGCGCCTCGCTTTCCGTGCGGCTCATGAGCGGTGGGTGAGGGCGCCGTCGCCCCGAGTGAAGCGCCCGCGTAGACGAGTATGTTCACTACTGAAACACTGTCACCACGATTTTCCGGCCACTCTCCTGGCATATTCACAGCCGGTGCTGGCCGAAACACGGCGGGTGCCTGCCGGGCTCGTCGGCCTCGGTCTTCCTCGATGGGGCCTGAGCGATGAGTTTCGTCCCCCTCAGCGGTCTGAACCGGTGAAAGGCGTGCGGAGCGCCGCGAACGGAGGACACCATGACCGCAGGTGGAACAGTGGACGCGCAATTCACCGCCGTCCTGCGCAAGAGCCCGAGCAAAGGCGGTTGGACCTATGTCGTCTGGCCGGAGTCCGTCGATTTCTTCGGTACCCGCGGGCTGGTCAAGATCCGCGGGACCGTCGACGGACATCCGTTCCAGAGCTCCTTCATGGCCCTCGGAGACGGCACCCACAAGCTCCCCGTCAAGGCCGATGTGCGCAAGGCCATCGGGAAGCAGGAGGGCGACCGGGTGACCGTTCACCTGCTCGAACGGCTCAGCCCTTGATCACCGCGTCGATCCGGGCCAGCTCCTCGGCGTCGAAGTCCAGGTTGCCGATCGCGGCGACGCTGTCCTCGATCTGCCGCGCGCTGCTCGCACCGACCAGCGCCGAGGTCACCCGGCCGCCGCGCAGCACCCAGGCCAGGGCCAGCTGGGCCAGGGTCTGACCACGGGACTTGGCGATGTCGTCGAGGGCCCGCAGCTTGGCCACGAGGTCCTCGGTGAGCGCGTCGGAGTTCAGGAACGGGCTGTCGCTCGCCGCCCGCGAGTTCTCCGGGATGCCGTCGAGGTAGCGACCGGTGAGCACGCCCTGCTCCAGCGGGGAGTAGACGATGGAGCCGACCTGGAGCTCGTCCAGGGCGTCGAGGAGACCCTCGCCCTCGGGGCGCCGGTCCAGCATCGAGTAGCGCGGCTGGTGGATGAGCAGCGGGGTGCCCAGCTCGCCCAGGATGCGGGCGGCCTCGCGGGTCTGCTCGGCGGAGTAGTTGGAGACGCCGACGTACAGTGCCTTGCCCTGCTGCACCGCCGAGTGCAGGGCGCCCATCGTCTCCTCCAGCGGAGTGTCCGGGTCCGGGCGGTGCGAGTAGAAGATGTCGACGTAGTCCAGGCCCATCCGCTTCAGGCTCTGGTCGAGCGAGGACAGCAGGTACTTGCGCGAGCCCCACTCGCCGTACGGGCCGGGCCACATCAGATACCCGGCCTTCGTCGAGATGATC
The DNA here is from genome assembly GCF_043673425.1 of Streptomyces sp. M41. Classification (NCBI taxonomy): domain Bacteria; kingdom Bacillati; phylum Actinomycetota; class Actinomycetes; order Kitasatosporales; family Streptomycetaceae; genus Streptomyces; species Streptomyces sp. M41. Next base: position 77,559 of record NZ_JBIMKE010000034.1, read on the forward strand.
AGCTCGTCGCGGTACGGCGCGAGGTCCGCCGTCAGCGCCTCGCCGAACGCCGACTCGGCGGCTCCGGGCGGCGGGCCGTAGTTGTTGGCCAGGTCGAAGTGGGTGATGCCGAGGTCGAAGGCGCGGCGCAGGATGGCCCGCTGCGTCTCGACGGTGCGGTCCGGGCCGAAGTTGTGCCACAGACCGAGGGACAGCGCCGGGAGCCTGAGGCCGCTGCGTCCGGTGCGCCGGTAGGGCATGTCCGCGTAGCGGTCGGGGTGTGCGGTGTACAACGCGACTCCAAGAGGGGTGGGCACACGAGGGACGGCTCCGGCGAACGGAACCGTAGTGCGGTCGGTATCCACTCTTCCGTGACCTGCGGGCAGTGGTCCAACAGGTAAATCAGATGAGATTCAGCGACTACGCTGCTCAATCATGGAACTGCGCCATCTTCAGCATTTCGTGGCCGTCGCCGAGGACCAGCACTTCACCCGGGCGGCGGAGCGCCTGCTGGTGTCCCAGTCGGGCCTGTCGGCCTCGATCCGGGCGCTGGAGCGGGAGCTGCAGACCCCGCTGTTCGTGCGGACGACCCGCCGGGTGACGCTCACCCCGGCCGGGCGGGCCCTGCTGACCGAGGCCGAGCGCATCCTGGCGCAGGTCAGGGCGGCCCATGAGGCGGTGGCCGCGGTGCAGGGCGTGCTGCGCGGGATGCTGGCCCTCGGGTCCGAGCAGTGCATCGCCGGGGTGCATGTGGCGGGGCTGCTCGCGGCCTTCCGGCGCCGGCATCCGGACGTGGAGATCTGTCTGCGGCAGGCGGGGGCCGGCGCGCTCACGGAGGAGGTCGCGGCCGGGCGCCTGGACCTGGCCTTCGTCGTGCGGACGGCCGAGGCGGACACCGACCAGCTGCGGGCCGTGCCGCTGACCAGTGAGCCGATGACCGTCCTGTGCCATCCGAGCCACCGGCTCGCCACCGCCGGCGCCGCGGTCACCCCCGAGGAGCTGGGCGGGGAGGTCTTCGTCGACTTCCACCCGGACTGGGGGCCGCGCCGCACCACCGATGCCGCGTTCGCCGCGGCGGGCGTCCGGCGCTCCGTCGCCCTGGAGGTGAACGACGTGCACAGCCTGCTGGACCTGGTGGACGAGAGCCTCGGCATCGCGGTCGTCCCGCGCCACTTCCGGCACAAGCGGCGGTCCCTGACCGCGCTGCCCGTGAAGGGCACCGGTGAGACGGTCTACGAGACCGTCGCGCTGCTGCCCCCCGCGCAGGCGACGAGCCCCGCGGCCCGGGCGCTGATGGCGCTGCTGGACTCGGGACGCGGAGAGGACTGCGCGGCGGGCGGGTGACCCGAGGGACCAAGGGGCGCAGGGCGGACCGCACCGCTTTGCGCGAAGGTGGATGCATGCATGCCAAGGACATCCTCATCGACGGGTTCAACCGCATCCAGGAAGAGGTCCACGCCGCCGTCGAGGGCCTCGGCCCCGATGACCTGGTCGCCCGCCCCTCCCCTGGCGCCAACTCCGTCGCCTGGCTGGTCTGGCACCTCACCCGGGTCCAGGACGACCACATCGCCGACGCCTTCGAGCTCGACCAGGTGTGGCTGGCGCAGGACTTCCAGAAGACCTTCGGTCTCGACCTGCCGCGGCACGACACCGGCTACGGCCACACCGCCGCGAAGGTCGCCAAGGTGCGGGTCGGCTCCGGTGACCTGCTCACCGGCTACCACGACGCCGTGCACAGCCAGACCCTCGGTGCCCTGCGCGGGCTGGCCGCCAAGGATCTGGAGCGCATCGTGGACGAGCGGTGGGACCCGCCGGTCAGCCTGGGTGTGCGGCTGGTCAGCGTCCTGTCCGACGATCTTCAGCACGTCGGACAGGCCGCCTATGTGCGAGGGCTGCTTCAGAGCGCGTAGCCCGGGAGCACGACCTCCTCGATCAGGGCCTTGCGCTCGTCGAACGGGATGAACGCGCTCTTCAGGGCGTTCACCGTGACCGTGCGCAGATCCTCGACCGTCCAGCCGGCCTGCTCGACCAGCAGCGACATCTCCCGGGTCATCGTCGTCCCCGACACCAGACGGTTGTCGGTGTTGAGGGTGACGCGGAAGCCGAGCTCCTTCAGCGCGGTGATCGGGTGCTCGGCGATCGAGGTGGCGGCACCCGTCTGGAGGTTGGACGTGGGGCACATCTCCAGCGCGATACGGCGGTCGCGCACCCAGCCGGCCAGTCGGCCGAGCTTGCCGTCCACGATGTCGTCGGTGATGCGCACACCGTGCCCGATGCGCTGGGCGCCGCAGACCTGGAGGGCCTGGTGGATGCTGGGCAGGCCGTGCGCCTCACCGGCGTGGATGGTGAACGGCACGCTCTCGCGGCGCAGGTGCTCGAAGGCGTCGAGGTGGTCGGCGGGCGGGAAGCCGTCCTCGGCGCCGGCGATGTCGAAACCGACGACCCCGGCGTCGCGGAAGGCCACCGCGAGGTCGGCGGCCTCCCGCACGCGGTCGAACATCCGCATGCCGCAGAGCAGGGTCCCGACGCGCACCGGCGTTCCGGCGGCGGCGGCCTTCGCCATGCCGGCCGCGAGGCCCTCCTGGACGGTCTCGACGACCTCGGCGAGGGTCAGCCCGCCGTTGGTGTTCAGCTCGGGGGCGTAGCGCACCTCGCCGTAGACGACACCGTCGGCCGCGAGGTCGAGGACGTACTCCTCGGCCGTGCGCAGCAGGCCCTCGCGGGTCTGCATCACGGCGAGGGTGTGCTCGAAGGTGGCTATGTAGCGGACCAGGTCGCCGGAGTTGGCGGCCTCGTAGTACCAGGCGGCGAGCTCGTCCGGGTCGGTGGTGGGCAGCGTGTGGCCGACCGCTTCCGCCAGCTCCACGACGGTGGCGGGGCGCAGGCCGCCGTCGAGGTGGTCGTGCAGGACGGCCTTGGGGAGGCGGCGGATCAGTTCTTCGTCTACGCGCGTAGCGGTCATGGTGTGGTCTTTCGTCCAGCGGAGCGGTTTCAAAGCGGGGGGAGGGTCAGCCGAAGGGCTGGAGCAGGTCCCAGCGGTTGCCGTACAGATCCTGGAAGACGGCGACCGAGCCGTACGGTTCGTGCCGCGGCTCTTCCAGGAAGGTCACGCCGGCGGCCAGCATGCGGGCGTGATCGCGGGCGAAGTCGTCGGTGTGCAGGAAGAACCCGACGCGCCCGCCGGTCTGGTCGCCGACCCGGTCGCGCTGCTCGTCGTCCTTGGCCCGGGCCAGCAGCAGAGCGGTGCCCCCGTCGTCGGCCGCCACGACGACCCAGCGGGAGCCGTCCGGGCGCGGGGCGTCCTCGACGAGCCGGAAGCCGAGGGCTTCGGTGTAGAAGCGGATCGCCTCGTCGTAGTCGTCGACGACGAGGGTGACCAGGGCGATGCGTCTCATCGGGGCCTTCCGGGAGGTGCGATTGACGGGAGAGGTTATACGTAAAACGTCGCAGGCGCCAGTCATCTGCGGATCGCTGTCGCCGGTCGCCCGCGGGACGCCTTGGACTTCATCCGCGGGATGCCTTCGTCGGTCACCCGCAGGGCGCTCGCCGGTCGCCGGTTACCGGTTACCGGTTACCGGCCACAGGTCACAAGTCACGGTTCTCAGGTCGCCCGCAGCATGCCTTGCTGGTCACCCGGCCCTAGTGACCTGAGTCAGAGATTCGTCGGCAGTATGCGGCGACTTTGTCGAGGATCTCGTCTGCGGTCTTCGTC
>NZ_JBIMKE010000035.1:0-7216 GCF_043673425.1 Streptomyces sp. M41
ATGGCGTTCGGCGACGTGTCCCCGCACGCGGTGTTCGCCGCCACGCAGATCCGCAACGACCGGCCCGGCATGGCCGTCGTGGGCCACTCCAACGGCGACTGGACCCGCATCAGGGCCCCACACACGTCGATGCGGGAAGCCGTCACCGCCTGCAACAGGCACGCCGGCCTCACCCCGGACATCCCGGAGCTGGCCCGCTTCCGGCCCGTGCTCGACCTCGACCCGGTCGAGGCACCCGCGACGGCCGAACCGTTCGCCGAAGCCGCCTGATCCCCCTGCCCCATTCCGGTTGGCGTGACCGTCTCGCGCCAGGTCCCTACCCGCTCCATGCCCAAAACCGGACCCCTGGAAGGGAGAACGACCATGAACCACAACCCCGAGACCCGGCAGGACGACAGCGAGCGCACCGTTCACCTGCGGGCCTCGATCTACCGCTACCGGCTCATGAAGGGCCACGACCGGTACTTCGCCGCGGTCGTGTGGAGCGCGCTCGGCTACCAGCAGGCACCCCCGGCCGGCCACGGCTACCCCCGCCACGGCGGCTGAGGCCATGGCCGCGAAGAAGCCGCGCAAAGCCCCGGCGCCCGTGCTCAAACCGGCCGCATGCCCGACCTGCAAGGGCACCGGAGAGGTCTCCCGCACCGTTCACGTCGGCCGCAAGCGCCGCCCCGCCGGCCAACAGACCGGCATCTGCCTGGCCTGCCTCGGCTCCGGCGAAGCCACCACCGACTGATCCCCGCCGGGGCTGGGCGGCTGGACTCGATCCCCGCCCGCCCTGGCCCAACCCCGCAAGGGAGGTGACGACATGACTCGCTCGATCCGCCCGGACGCCGTACTCGTACAGGCCGTGATCGCCGGTGCGCTGTCCTTCGCCCACCTGCACGACCTGGCCGCCGCTGCCGGCCAGACCGGCTGGAAAGCCTGGGCCTACCCCGTCTCCGTCGACCTGCTGCTCGTGGCCGCATGGCGCCGGCTGCGCTCGGACGGCCCTTCCCGGCTGGCCTGGTGCTGGTTCCTGGTCGCCCTGGTCGCCTCGCTCGGCGCCAACGTCGCCACCGCCGGCTTCCTCGACATGGAAAACCCGCCCGCCCTGCTCCGCCTCGGCGTCGCCGGCTGGCCCGCGCTCGCCTTCCTCGGCGGCACCCTGCTCGCCCACAGCCCCACACCCCGCCCGGCATCCGGCGACCAAGACCACGGTTACGTCCCGGATGCTCCTGAGCCGGCCACGGTGGCCCGCGCCCCCGAACCGGCATCCGAACCCGAGACGCTCCCGGCCGCGGAACCGACCCCGGCCCTGCCCGAAGCCCCCGCGGCTCCGGCTATCGAGGCCCCGCCGGCGCTCGTGGCGCACGCCCGCCGGCTCGCCGACGACCACCAGGCGCGCACCGGCTCACCGATCGACCTCGACACCCTGCGCGCCCGCCTCAACGTCCCGCCCGCCATGGCGGACGCCATTGCCGCCCAACTCGCCTAATTCAAAAAGGACTTGCAGCCATGGGTTTCCTCTTCCAGCGCCTCGTGCGCTACGGCCCCGTGGAGATCGGCCGCGCCCTCACCCGGGATGGCGAGAAGGGCTTCATCGCCTCCTGCACCGCCGACCAGTGCGGCTGGTCGGCCGAGTACTCCAGCTACGGCGCCGTCTGCATCGCGGCCAAGGGCCACCACTGCCGGATCAAGAGCAAGTACGAGAACCGAGGGAGGTAACACCCGTGTCCGTGCCGCTGTGGTTCTTCATCGCCTGCCTGGCCGTAGTCGGCGTCAAGCTCGTCCGCCCGCCGCTGTGGCTCGTCCTTGTCCTGCTGATCGGCGGCTACCTGGTCGCAGGCAGCCTGCTCGCCCCGACCATCGACTCGTTCATCAAGTAACCAGCCCTGGAGGGGAGTTCCACCGATGCTTCGTCCCAAGATCCCGACCATGCCCATTCCGACCGGCCACACCGCCCCGCCCGCGGTGGTCGAGCCGACTGCCGTTATGCCGGCTGCCCAGACCCCGCCGCCTGTCCCTGTGGCGCCGGCGCCGTCCCGGCCGGTGGTCCAGCTCACCCCCGGCACTGCGCTCGCCCTCGTGGGTGGTGGCACGGCTGTGGTTCTCGTCGTCGGCGCCGTCCTGGTCTCGATGCTCCTCGCGGTCGCCATCACCGGTGCCTCGGTCGCCGTGTGCGCCGTCGTCCTGCGCTCCCTGCTCGCCTCCGACGCCAAGCGACGCTGACCGGCCCCCGGAGCGGCCTCAGTCGCCAAACTCCGTCCGCTCCGGGCGCCGTCCCTGCCCGATCCACTGAACCGGAAGGAACCTCCATCATGACCGGCACCACCCCGGCCAGTACTACCAAGGCGCGCATCTGCCCGGACTGCGAAGGCTTCGCCTCCGCCAAGGTCACCCTCGGCGGACGCGACCGGCACGGCCACCTGCGCACGATCACCACGCACTGCCGGGCCTGCCACGGCACCGGAACCCTGCCCGCCCGCCGCTTGCGCACCTCGGACTGGGAGGTGGCTGCATGACCGACACCGCCACCCTGGCGGCCGGTCTGGATGAGGCCACCCTCGGCGACATGCTGCGGGTGGCCTCATCTCCCGGCTTCGACCGCTGGCAGGACCAAATCAAGCGCACAGGCGGCTGCTCCGACCCGATCCACCTCACCGGCTGGTCCATCACCAAAGACAAGACCACCGGCGAGACGCTGCGCAACTACAACACCGACACCGAACCCGGCGGCCGACTGCGCATAGCCTGCGGCAACCGCCGAGCCTCCCGCTGCCCGTCCTGCGCCTTCACCTACGCCGGCGACACCTACCACCTCATCCGCGCCGGACTCGTCGGCGACACCCGACACGAGATCCCCGCCACGATCCGCAACCGGCCCCGCGTCTTCACCACCCTTACCGCACCGTCCTTCGGTCCCGTCCACAACCAGCCCACGCACGGCGCTTGCCGCTGCGGCAACGCCCACCGCGACGACGACCCGGCACTCGGCACACCCCTCGACCCGGTCACGTACGACTACGCCGGAGCGGTGTTGTTCAACAACCACGCCGGCGACCTCTGGCACCGCTTCATCAACCGGCTGCGCCGCGAGATCGCCGCCCACGTCGGCATCACACAAAAGGCGTTCAAAGAGGTCGCCCGCCTGTCGTACGGCAAGGTCGCGGAATTCCAAAAGCGCGGCGCCGTCCACTTCCACGCCGTGATCCGCATCGACGGACCCGACGGCCCCGACACCGCACCACCCTCATGGGCGAACACGGAACTACTCACCCGCGCCATTCATGACACCGTCGCACACCCCTACGTCACCGTCGAGGTCCCCGCGCGCGAAGCCGCCGGCTTCCCCCACGGTTGGCGCCTGCGCTGGGGGCGACAGCTCGACGTCAGCCCCATCAAGGCATTCGGCGACGACTCCGAGATCACCGAACAGGCCGTGGCCTCCTACGTCGCCAAGTACGCCACCAAAGCCGCCGAGAACACCGGCACCGTCGACCGACGCATCGGCAACCGCGAAGCCATCACCTTGCTCGGCCTGCCCGACCACCCCCGCCGCCTCATCGAAGCCTGCTTCGACCTCGACGCGGCCTACCCCGACCGCCGGCTACGGGCCTGGGCACACATGCTCGGCTTCCGCGGCCACTTCAGCTCCAAATCCCGCCGCTACTCCACCACCCTCAGCGTCTTACGACAGATCCGCGCCGACTACCGCGCCGCACAAGAACGCGAAGCCCTCGACCTCGACGGCCACGAACCCGACACCGTGCTCGTCCTCGCCTCATGGCAATACGCCGGCCACGGCCACACCCCCGGCGAATCCACCCTCGCCGCATCCATCGCCCGCAACCTCCAACTCAACCGGCAAACAGCCCGCGAAGCCCTGGCCGACGTGCCGGATCACGAGACGGAGGGGGAGTAGTGATGGCTGATCAACTCTTGGACGTCAAGCAGGTTGCCACTCGCCTCGGCACAGGCGTCCGCTTCCCTCGTCGGCTGATTGAGGAACGCCGCATTGCCTTCGTCAAGGTCGGTCGCAACGTCCGGATCTCGGAGCGTGTGCTGAACGAGTACATCGTCGCGAACACGGTGCAGCCGGTCACCGTTCGGCCTGTCGTCCTCAGGAGGGTTGCCTAGTGGCGAACAACCAGGGCAGGCGGCGCCGCTTCGGCTCGGTCCGGATGCTCAACTCCGGGCGCTGGCAGGCTCGTTACCGTGATCCGAGTACGGGTCAGCTCCGCAGTGCAGAGGAGACGTACGCCACCAAGACTGATGCTGAGGTCGCACTGACCCACATCGAGGCGGACATCACTCGGGGGCAGTGGAGCGACCCTGACGCGGGGAAGGTCCACTTCGGCGATTACGCCACGGTGTGGCTCAATGATCGGAAGCTCGCTGCCCGTTCGCGCGAGCGGCATGAGTCAGTGATCCGGCTGCACCTCCTGCCGACCTTCGGCGAGCGGCCCTTGTCCTCGATCACGACGGCCCAGGTCCGAGCCTGGCGTACGGCTTGCCTGATGCGCACCGGTGAGCCGACCGTGGTCAAGGCGTACCAGATCATGAGGGCGATCCTGAACACTGCCGTTGATGATGAACTGATCCGGCGCAACCCTTGTCGGATCAAGGGTGCTGACCGGTACGACGTGCCGGAACGCCCCGTTCTGAGCGTGGCAGAGGTGTACGCCGTGGCTGACGCGATCGCCCCGCGCTACCGGCTCCTCGTCCTCCTGGCCGCGTTCACCGGACTGCGCTTCGGGGAGCTGGCCTCGCTCCGCCGGCGGGACGTCGACACGGAGAACGCCGCGCTGATGGTCCGGCGCTCACAGGCAGAGATGCAGTCGGGCGCGCTCTTCGACAAGGCACCCAAGTCTGACGCCGGTGTCCGGCCGGTGGCCTTCCCGACCGAACTCCTGCCGGACGTGAAGCAGCACCTCGACGGCTTCGCCGGCACTGGTCGCGACGGCCACGTCTTTCTTGGTCCCCAGGGCGGACGGCTGCGGCGCAGCAACTTCCGGGACGACTGGATCAATGCGCGGACCAAGGCGAAGGTCACCGCGGATGTGCACTTCCACGATCTTCGGCACACGGGCAACACCCTCGCTGCGTCCGGCGCGAGCCTGCGGGAGCTGATGACCAGGATGGGCCACAGCACGCCTCGCGCGGCGCTGATCTATCAGCACGTGGTCAGCGGACGTGACCGCGAGATCGCCGATCGGCTCGGCTCGATGATCCGCATGGAACGGGGCGACGTGGATTCTTAGTGGACTTTGTGGCACGGCCGTGATCACGACGAAGGGCCAGTTCTAGGCGATCAAGCCCCTGAACTGGCCCTTCTTGCTGCCGCTCCGGCAGGATTCGAACCTACGATCTTTGAGGGGCACGCGTTGTCAGGCGTACCGCAAGGAGTCGATCACAAGTTCCCGTTCATACAGCGGCCCGCGCACTGTGAGGTCGCGGGCCGCGTCGTACGGCGCAGACGGGGTAGTCATCAATCACCGTTGCGGTCGCTCTTGTTGCGCTGGTAGTAGACCGTGGCACAGATCCCGGTGGCGGTGGCGAACACGCCAGCCATCGCGACATATACACCAGCAATCAGTGACGGAATGGTCAACTGCCAGATTGCGAGACCGAGAGAGGCCAGGAACCCGGAAGTCAGGACGTAGCAAGCCACCTTCAGAGCGAGGAGCTGACGGCGCCGACTGCGCTCGGCCAGAAGCTGCGAGAACCTCTTGTCGACCGCGAGGTGCTCGTCGGCCGTACCAGCGGTGGTCTCGGCATCAACCGCAGGTTCGGCACGGACCGTGGCCTGTGACAGCGGGTTGGTCTGACTGGTCCTTTTCGGCGGCGACGCACGCTTCGCGGTGGTCTTCTTGGCGGTGGGGGAGGCCTTGGCGATCTTCTTCGCAGCAGTCTTCTTCTGCGGGGTGCCATTGCTCGACATGATGATGTGCCTTCTGCTCAAGGGGTTGCAGCTGTGCATCGGGAAAGCGGTACTCGATGGAGAGTTCAGGAACCGGGTGTGATTTCTTCCTCAGGGCCGGTTCGTCGTGGGCAAATGTGTGCAACCCTTGGCTGCGGTTGGTTTGCCCTTCAGGGTGAAGCCGCCGGGTGCCGCCGCTCCGGGTTGTCTAGGCCATGGGAGCGGCGGCCTGCTTATGGCGTCATCCCGCTAGAACGGTGCCGTTCGGTCCGTCAGTGACGACGTCTTCGTCGTTACTGAGCTGGCTGTTCATGCCGTTGCCGTCTTTCCGGCGAGCGCGGGTATGAAGTGGAGCCTTGTCGTCGACGTGGTCGCAGGTTTCCCTGGTTTTCCTGGTCGTCGTCTTGGCTGTGATTGGGTCAGTCGTCGTAACCGTTGCAGTGATGGTGCTGGTGGGGCTGCCGAACTTCGCCCAAAGCATCTGGCTCATGGCGATCAGGCGGATGACCGCTTCGTCAGACAAGAACCGCATGGTCTGGAAGGCCGTGCGAACTATCCCCTGCGCGCTCATGGCCGGTGTTGCCCAAGATGCATCAGTGGCCTTGCCGCCCTGGAGTCGCCTGTCGATCTCTGCCTCGACCATCGCGAAGCGTCGCTTGTTGAGCTCCCGACGTTCTTCCGCCGTGGCGGGGCCAGCCGGGTACTCGATTAGACGCGCCCTTATGCGGTCTGACGTGAGGTCGTGCATGCTTACCTCCTCTTGATCTCTACGTTGAAGAAGCACTCCTTGAGCTCCTCCACGGAGACGCCGGCGGACGTCAGGTGAATTTCGGCTCGGGTGTAGAGCTTGCTGGCCCAGCTCGGGCTGATGCCCAGCACGTTGGATGCCTCCTGGTTCGTCATGCCGTACACGTCACGGAGGTGGTAGACCGCCCTGGACTGCGTCTCGATGCTGTCCACGACGGTCAGCCAGGCATGGAACTCCTCCCTGTCCTGGAAACCGAACAGGTCTACGAGGGAGGGGATTTGGACTGCGTGAAAGCCGTGACGTTCGGCGAAGTACTGCTGATCGTCGTGAGCCAACTGCGTTGCTGCGTCCATCACCTTCTCGTACACCTCGTTGTCGCTCGCCTCGGCGGACAACTCGATGAAGGCGCGTGTGAACGCCTCCTTCGTGATCGACTCGAAGTCGCTACGGGGGTCGGGGTACGCCAGGAACGTTTCCAGCCGGACTTGATCGAACTGGTCGAGGAACAGATCTTCCTGGCGGGCCCGCGGGATCAGACGCCCGTTGTCTCGGGGTCCCGTCTCGGCTTC
>NZ_JBIMKE010000035.1:7316-76138 GCF_043673425.1 Streptomyces sp. M41
GGAGGTGGCGACCTCGTTGGTCTCGGCTTCGGAGGTGGCGACCTCGTTGGTCTCGGCTTCGGAGGTGGCGACCTCGTTGGTCTCGGCTTCGGAGGTGGCGACCTCGTCGGTCTCGGCTTCGGAGGCGACGACCTCGTCGACTTCGGCCTCCAACGCGAGAGCCTCGTCGGTTTCGGCGACCAGGTCGCGTACGGCAGCCGGTATCCCCTTCTCGTCCACCTCGGAAGCCATGTCTGCGTCAGCAGCGCCGCGGGGCGGCTGGTCTCCCTCCGGGGACGGACGGAGTGGAGGGTTAGGACTCATCGGCTCAAAACCTCTCGGACAGTTACGGCACCGCCGGCGCCTCGGTGCAGGAGCTCCGCCCTGCAGCGTGACCCATCATCAGGCAGGACCTCGCCGACCCTTTCCTGCCGGTCTGGAGACCCAACTGGTGACTCCCTACTTACAAGTAGCAACGCGCTGTGATCATGTTCGGGTAGGCCATCGCCCAAGGCTGCAGACGATGAATGGGGACCACCGAGGAGAGCGGATCGAAAGATTCCGTCCGGTCATCTCGGCCGATGCGCCAACAGCAGCCGACTTCAAGGTTGTTGAACGGCGCTGCAACGCTGTCGAGGACCGACATCGTACAGACGCCCGCACAAGGTCCTTTCCGCCTGGAAGAGTTCACCCGGACGGGGGCAACTAGTTCGAAAACTTACCGAACATGCACGACCTGCGGCGTGCAGCTCTCTTCGGCTAGGTCGAGGCCCCGCACGTAGGCGCGGGCGGCGACCCTTGTCGACGGTCGTGGCGTATGCGCCGGGCGACCGTCCAGTGCAATGCTCCCTCAAATCGCGACCGCTTGGTTCCTCTGGTCGGGTCCCCTGGAGGCGATGGCGATCCGGCTAGGTGGACGGCGAGGCGACCACAACCGTGCGCTTGATCGGACGACTGCACCTCGCCCGCCGGGTGCCGACTGTGCAGCTTGTGGGGAACCGCTGCGTCCGGATGTTGCGAGGCGCACCTTGGTCAGCGCTGATCTCTAAGCCCTCTGGTTGGCGGGCCGTGCCCCCGCGGGATCGCCGATCGGCTCGGTTCGATGATCCGCAAGACGCGCGGTTATGGCGGCGTGACATCTTCGTGGCATTTGTGGCACGAGGGTGGCACGGCCGCGATCACGTGAAAGGGCCAGTTCGAGGGGATCGTGACCCTGAGCTGGCCCTTTTCGCTGTGCCCCCGGCAGGATTCGAACCTGCGACACCCGCTTTAGGAGAGCGGTGCTCTATCCCCTGAGCTACGAAGGCAGAGGTGCCCTGACAGCGTAGCGGATCCGTCTCTCGGTGTTGTGCCCCGGCTCCGTGGGCGCTGTCGTGGGCGTTCGGGCCGCTTGACCTCAAGTTAACTTGAGATTTTACGTTGCTTGCGCGGGCCCCGCTCAGGGGCCGGTCGATTGCCACGCCTGCCATCGCCATTCCCGAATCGAGGTACATCCATGTCCCGGACTCCGGCTCCGCGCACCCAGGTGATCCCCGCACGCCCCACACCCTCACCCCCGCTCAAGATCGGCGTGATCGTCGGCAGTGTGCGGGAGGGGCGGTTCGCCGACACCGTGGCTCGGTGGTTCGTGGCGGAGATGGGGCGGCGGGACGACATGGAGACGCATGTCATCGATCTCTCCGAACCCGCACTCGTCGACGAGCTCAAGCTCACCTTCGAGCGGTCCGCGGCGCCGGGCGACGCCCCGACCCTCGCTGAGCGCGTCGGTGGGCTCGACGGGTTCGTCGTCGTCACGCCCGAGTACAACCACGGTTACCCCGCCGCCCTGAAGCTGGCCATCGACTACGTCTACCAGGAGTGGCGGGCCAAGCCGGTCGGGTTTGTCTCCTACGGCGGTATGGCCGGCGGACAGCGTGCGGTGGAGCAGCTTCGGCAGGTCTTCGCCGAGCTGCATGCCGTCACCCTGCGGGACACGGTCAGTTTTCACATGGCCTGGGAGCAGTTCGACGACGAGGGGCGTCCGCATGACACGGACGGCACCGCCAAGGCCGCCGCCGTGCTGCTGGACCAGCTCGCCTGGTGGGGGCTGACCCTGCGGGAAGGGCGCGCCGTCCGGCCGTACGACGGGTGAGGTGAGCCGGCCGCTTCGGGTGCACCTCATCCCCGCCCACCCCTCACCCCCACGCGACCCGCGCGAACCTCCCCGCCACCCCCAGTTCCCGTTCCACCCGCCCCGCTGTCTCCATCAGCTCCGGCAGTACTTCCCGAACGCACTCCTCGGCCGAGCGTCGAGCCGCGTGCATCGCCACGTTCAGCGCGGCGACCGCCCGGCCCGTCCGGTCGCGTACCGGGACCGCCACCGATCGCAGGCCCTCCTCCAACTCCTCGTCGACCAGGGCGTATCCCTGTGCGCGGACCTTCTCCAGCACGGCCGACAGAGCCGTGGGGTCCGTCGTCGTGCGAGGGGTCAGGGGGCGCAGGTCCGTCAGGGTGATCGAGGGGTGGCCCTCGGTTGCCCCACGCGGCATGTCCGCCAGCAGCACCCGCCCCGGCGACGTCGCATACGCCGGCAGCCGCGTGCCCACCGTGACATTGACGCTCATCACGCGGCTGGTCGCGGCTCGGGCCGTGTACTGGACCTCCTTGCCCGAGGGGGTCAGCACCGCCAGGGATGCCGACTCATGGACCCTGGCGGCCAGTTCGGCGAGGTGGGGGGCGGCGATCTCGGCGAGGGTGGTGCGGGACAGGGGCGGGAAGCCCAGGGACAGGACGCGAGGGGTCAGCGCGAAGGAGCGGTTGCCCGGTCGGCGTACCAGGCCCAGGTGTTCGTAGGTGATGAGCGCCCTGCGCGCGGTCGCCCGGGACAGCCCCGTCGCCCTTGCCACGTCCGTGAGCGTCAGATCGGCCCGTCCCTCGCCGAAAGCGGTCAGTACGGTCAGTCCGCGTGCCAGTGACTCGACGAACTCCCGGCCCAGTTCCTGCTTCGAGGCGCCCGTCCAGATCGCCAGGCCCTCGGGCGTCGCCCCGGGGCGTGGCTGCGGGGCGTCGCGCAGTTCGCGTTCCATCTCCGCGACCGCCGAGCGCAGCCGGGGGAGGAGTGTCTCGCGCAGGTCGGCGGCCGTGTGGCGGCTCGTATGGCTCACCACGCTCGCCACGCAGGCGATACGGCCACCCCCGCGCGGGTCCCGGACCGGTACGGACACGGCGACGAGCCCGGGCTCGATCAACTGGTCGTCCAGTGCCCACCCGTCCCGGCGTGCCCGGGCCGTCCGGTGCTCGAAGTCGGCTTCGGGGGTGGGGTGTTCACGGGGCGGTACGGCCGGGAAGCCCTGGTCCCGCGGATCCGCCGCCCGGCGCTCGCGCCAGGTCCGCCACTGCGCGTCCGTCCACTCCGTCGCGAACAGCGGGCCCGGCGCGGTGCGTTCGGCCGGGAGGAGGTCGCCGATGCCGAAGCTCAGGGACATCGCGCGGCGCCGCGTCGCCTGGTGGATGAAGCGGATGCCGTCAAGGTCACCGACCGCCAGCGACACCGACTCGTCCAACTCGTCGGCGAGCGCGTCCGCGTGGGAGGAGAGGAGGGTGGGCAGGGCCAGGGCCGCCAGGTAGGCGTTGCCCAGTTCCATCACGCGGGGTGCCAGCACCACGTCACGGCCGTCGAGGCGGACGTACTCCATGCGGGCGAGCGTGGACGTGATCCGGTCCACCGTGGAGCGCGCCAGCCCGGTCGCCCGCTCCAGCGCGCTCGCGCTCAGTGTTCCGCCGGCCTCCGTCAGCCGCCGCAGCACCGCGACGCCCCGGATCAACGGCGTCATCACCTCCGCCGGCACGGCACGGTCGTCCAGGGTCGTCTTCGCGGGCATCGGCTCTCCGTACGGCGTGGCGGCAGCCCTAACCGTAATCGCCCCTGACGAGGGCTTACGCCCACGCCGCCGCACGCGCGCGCAACGCCATGTCGGACGTCGGGTCCGAATCGTGTCTGTGCGCACCCGCCCACCCGTCCACCGACCCACCCGTCCACCGACCCACCCGTCCACCGGGCCACTCGTCCACCGGGCCACTCGTCCACCGGGCCACCCGTCCACCGACCCACTCACGCCACCCTCGCTCGGACATGGCCCTTCCCCGGCCTTCGCCCCCACCCCACCCCACCCCCACCCCCTACCCCCGACTGACCCGCACCCGGTAAGCACCCGACAGATCCACCCCCACCACCTCCACCCGCACCCCCCGCTCCGTGTCCCGGAACTCCTCGCCCGGTGCCAGCGTCGCGTCCGACAGTTCGGCGTGGACGTTCGCGCTGCGGGTGCAGCCGCCGCTGTCCTCCTGGGAGTCGTGGACGCGTACCGGGCCCATCCCGGTGTCCACGTCCGCGTCGACCTTGTAGATCAGGACGCCGGGGCGGCAGACGGCCTCGTCGTTGCCCTCGCGGGTGCGCAGTTCGACGGCGTAGCCGCTGCGGCGGTCCAGCGGGACGAACACCAGCTTCGGGCCACCCGCGCGGGCCAGTGGGGTCAGGGCGTGCTCGGACGTCCCGGGGGTGGCCGCGCACCGTATCTGGGCGCTGTCCAGCCAGCCCAGTTTCCACTTGTGCCAGCCGAGCAGGTCGTTGTTGGCCCCCCAGTCCTCGCTCATGATGTCCCAGTGGCCGACCGCGCCGCCGCCCTCCGCGGTGTACAGGTCGGGCAGGCCGAAGACGTGGCCGTTCTCGTGCGGGAGGACGCGGTAGCCGGTGCGGTGGTAGGAGCCGGAGCCGTCGTCCTGGCGGGAGTAGACGAAGGACGCGTTGGCGACGGAGACGCCGTCGGCGACCGGGGCCTCGGTGTTGCCCGCGAAGGACACCGACAGAACGGTGTCCAGGGCCGAGGGGCCGGCGTTCGGTGTCACGAGGACGTTCAGGAAGTCGTACGACTTGAAGTCCACCCGGGGATCGGCCGCGGCCACGATGTCCTGGACCAGCTGCCGGTACCCGGGGTCGAAGGGCGCGCCGCGCTCTATGCCGTAGGCCCTGAACGACTTCGGCATGCGCAGCCAGTCGCGGATCGGGGTGCGGGGGCGGTAGTCGAGGCGCCCGTAGGAGCTGGTGCGGAACCACTCCTGGGTCTGGGGGAAGAACTCGGCGAAACGGTCGAGCGCGGGGCCCTGGCCGGGCGCGTCGGGGAAGTCGACCATCACGGTGAGGGCGCGAACGGTGCCGGTGGAGCGGGAGTAGCCGCGGACGGTCGGCACGCCCTCGGACATCTGGACCGTGGGCCGGCCGGTGATCATGCAGGGGCCGAGAGGGGAGGAGCGGTCCAGCGAGATCGGTCCCGCTCCGGTGACCGTCGGAATGCCCGCCGGGTGGCTGCCGGTGCCTGCCGAGGTGCTGACCGCCAGGGTCAGGGCGGTCACGGAGGCGAGGGCGGCCACCCGGCGGGGGCATATCCGGCGGCTCGGCTGCATGCATGGGCCCTTCAGTCCATGGCAGCCGCCCGACTGCGCGCTGCGCCCTCTCGATCACCCTGTGTCGAGAGCCGTGGGGGCGCTCGCTGAAAGAGACCGAACGTGGGTCCCCGCGACGGGAGATTGTGACTCAGGTCACATGAGATGCTGGGCGGGGTGGGAAATAAGCGGGGATCCCCTCCCCGTTTAGCCATGTGTTCGCGC
Organism: Streptomyces sp. M41; assembly: GCF_043673425.1. Classification (NCBI taxonomy): domain Bacteria; kingdom Bacillati; phylum Actinomycetota; class Actinomycetes; order Kitasatosporales; family Streptomycetaceae; genus Streptomyces; species Streptomyces sp. M41. Next base: position 12,939 of record NZ_JBIMKE010000035.1, read on the forward strand.
GAAACGGGGATGACTTCCCCGGATCGCCCTCACCAGAACTCAGGAGTACGCCGTGCAGACCGCAACCCCCGTATCGCGCAAGGCGACCCGGCCGCGCGCCGACGCGCTGCGCAACCGGGAGCGGATCGTCACCGCCGCCCGGGAGATGTTCGTCGAGTTCGGCCCCGACGTGCCGCTGGACGACATCGCCCGCCGGGCCGGCGTCGGCAACGCCACGGTGTACCGCAACTTCCCCGACCGCGACGCGCTGGTCCGCGAGGTCGTCTGCTCCGTCATGGACCGCACGGCCGCCGCGGCAGAGCTCGCGCTGGCGGAGACCGGGGATGCCTTCGACGCCCTGGAGCGCTTCGTGCACACCGCCGCCGACGAGCGGATCAGCGCGCTGTGCCCGATGGTCCAGAGCACGTTCGACAAGCATCACCCGGATCTGGAGGCCGCGCGTGAGCGGGTCGAGCAGCTGATCGGGGCGATCATGGACCGGGCCAAGGTGGCCGGCCAGCTTCGCTCCGACGTGGACGTCGGCGACCTCATGATCGCCGCGGCCCAGCTCAGCCGCCCCCCGGCCGGAACGGGCTGCGACCTCGCCGACCGCTACGTCCACCGTCATCTGCAGCTGTTCCTGGACGGACTGCGGGCCCCGGCCCGCTCCACCCTGCCGGGTACGCCACTGACCATGGAGGACCTGCGCCAGGCCTGACCGATCAGTTCAGAGCACGGCGGTAGTCACCAGACCGAATCAGATAGCCACAGCGACCAGCCACATCACATAGCCACAGCACCTGAGCCGCATTACCCAGCCACAGCACCTAGCCGCATCACCCAGCCACAGCACCTAGCCGCATCACCCAGCCACAGCACCTAGCCGCATCACATAGCCACCAGCTCTCACCGGCACCGGCCGTCAAAGCCGACGAGCCGTCCCCTCACCTTTCACTTTTTCCGTCACGAAGTCCCGAAGTGGGTACCCCCATGTCTGAAACAGCCGCAAAGGCTCCCGGCAGCGGCCTCGGCGCCGCCGATCCCAACCGCTGGAAAGCACTCGCGTTCATCGCGATAGCCCAGCTGATGGTCGTCCTCGACGCGACCATCGTGAACATCGCCCTGCCCTCCGCGCAGCAGGACCTGGGCATCTCCGACGGCAACCGGCAGTGGGTCGTCACGGCCTATGCCCTCGCCTTCGGCGGTCTGCTGCTGTTCGGCGGCCGTATCGCCGACCTCTGGGGCCGCAAGCGGGCCTTCGTCGTCGGGCTGGCCGGTTTCGCCGCCGCCTCCGCGCTGGGCGGCGCGGCCACCAATGAGGCCATGATGTTCGGCGCCCGTGCCCTCCAGGGTGTCTTCGGTGCCCTGCTCGCCCCGGCCGCGCTCTCGCTGCTGGCGGTGATGTTCACCGACGCCAAGGAGCGCGCGAAGGCGTTCGGCATCTACGGCGCCATCGCCGGTGGTGGCGGTGCCGTCGGTCTGATCCTCGGCGGTTTCCTCACCGAATACCTGGACTGGCGCTGGACGTTCTTTGTCAACATCCCGTTCGCCATCGTCGCCGCGGCCGGTGCCTGGTTCGTCATCCGTGAGCCGCAGGGCGGTCGCAACCGCTCCTCGCTCGACATCCCCGGCGTGATCCTGTCCACCCTCGGTCTGGTCGCACTGGTCTACGGTTTCACCCGCGCCGAGTCCAACGGCTGGGACGACTCGACGACCATCGGCATGTTCGTCGCCTCCGGCGTGCTGCTGCTGGCCTTCGTCCTCGTCGAGGCCAAGGTCAAGGCCCCGTTGCTGCCGCTGCGCGTGGTCACCGAGCGCAACCGCGGCGGTGTCTACCTCTCGCTCGGTCTCGCGATCATCGCGATGTTCGGCCTGTTCCTGTTCCTGACGTACTACCTCCAGATCGTGAAGGGCTACTCACCGGTCAAGACCGGCTTCGCCTTCCTGCCGATGATCGCGGGCATGATCACGGGCTCGACCCAGATCGGCACCCGGCTGATGACCCGGGTCGCGCCGCGCCTGCTGATGGGACCCGGCTTCCTGGTCGCCGCGCTCGGCATGCTGCTGCTGACCCAGCTGGAGATCGGCTCCTCCTACGCCGCCCTGCTGCTGCCGGCGATGCTGCTGCTCGGTCTCGGCATGGGTACGGCGTTCATGCCGGCCATGTCCCTGGCCACCCAGGGCGTCAAGCCGCAGGACGCCGGTGTCGCCTCCGCGATGGTCAACACCTCGCAGCAGGTGGGCGGTGCCATCGGTACGGCCCTGCTGAACACGATCGCCGCCTCGGCGACCACGGCCTACGTCGCCGACCACATCGCCGGCGCGTCCAGCCGTTCCCAGCAGCAGCTGGTCCAGCTGGAGGGCATGGTGCAGGGCTACACCAGCGCCATCTGGTTCGCCGTCGGCATCCTCGTCGTCGCCGCGGCCATCGCCCTGACCTTCGTCAACGCCGGCCGTCCGGGCGGGACGACGGTGGCGTCCTCCGCGGAGGGCGCCGAGGACGAGGTGCCGGTGCCGGTCGTCGCGCACTGAGCCCGACGGCGGCCGTACGGCCGTACCCCTTGGGACCAGGCGTATGTGCGGGGATGGGGACGCTCCGCACGTACCGCCTCCAGGACCTGCCCCGGCTCGCTGAATGAGCGGTTCAGCGCAGCCAGGGCAGGTCCGCACCCGCTTCGCTGGGCTGCAGGCCCTCGGCGACGATCCGCATGATCTCGCCGAGGGCCTTCTGCTGTTCGGGGCTGAGCCGGTCGAACATCGCCTGCCGCACGGCCGCCACATGCCCCGGGGCGGTCTGCTTCAGCACCTGAAGGCCCTGGTCGGTCAGGACCGCGAACTGTCCCCGCTTGTCGTCGGGGCAGTCCTCGCGCCGCACCCAGCCGTTCTTCTCCAGCCGGGCCACGGCGTGCGAGAGGCGGGAGCGGGTGATCTTCGCGTACATCGCCAGCTCGGTCATCCGCAGCCGGCGCCGCGGGGACTCGGCGAGCTTGACCAGCAGGCCGTAATAGACGTGCGGCATGCCCGCGTCCCGCTGGAGCTGACGGTCCAGGTGGTCCTCGAGCAGGGTGGTCGCGTCGACGTAGGAGCGCCAGACGCGCTGCTCGTCGTCGGAGAGCCAGCGTGGTTCCTCCGCCGGTGCGGGTGGGGGCGCGGACGCGCGGGCCGAGGACGCGCGGGGCGCGGAGGTCGATGCCGTGTTCATGTACTCCACTGTACGAGAGCTCTCCTTGAAGTTTTAACTACTTCGGCGTACGGTCGTGACCGAGAAGAAGTTTTAGATTTGAAGCAAATGGAGCTTCAGTCGCCGGAGGGAGTTCCCGCCGTGTCCGCCGCCAAGTCCGCCGCCGCACCTGAGCGCATGCCCGCTCTCTACCTCAGTCACGGCGCCCCGCCGCTCGCCGACGACCCCGTCTGGCCCGGTGAGCTCGCCGCCTGGTCCGCCGCCCTGCCCCGCCCCGAGGCCATCCTCATGGTCTCCGCCCACTGGGAGGAGGCCCCGCTCGCCATCGGCGCCACCGACACCGTTCCCCTGGTCCACGACTTCTGGGGCTTCCCCGAGCACTACTACCAGGTGCGGTACGCCGCACCCGGCTCCCCCGAGCTGGCCGATTCCGTACGGAAACTGCTGCGCGCCCCGGGCATGCCCGTCCAGGACATCCCGGACCGCGGCCTCGACCACGGCGCCTACGTACCGCTCGTCGAGATGTACCCGGGCGCCGACATCCCCGTCCTGCAGATCTCCATGCCGACCCTCGACCCGGTGCGGCTCATGGACATCGGCCGCACCCTCGCGCCGCTGCGCGACGAGGGCGTGCTGATCGTCGGCTCCGGCTTCTTCACCCACAACCTCGCCGCCCTGCGACAAGGCGGCATCCCCTCCTGGTCGGCGGAGTTCGACGACTGGGGTCACCGGGCGCTGGAAAACCGGGACTGGGACGGGCTGCTGGACTTTCTCCACAAGGCCCCGGCCGGCCGCTACGCCCATCCGCGCACCGAGCACTTCGCCCCGCTGTTCGTGAGCATGGGCGCCGCGGAGGCGGCCGGCGAACTGGACGGCCAGAAGTCGGTGATCGACGGGTTCTGGATGGGGCTGGCGAAGCGGTCGGTGCAGTTCGGCTGAGGTGTCCGGCGGGCAACCATCGGCGGGCGCGTGCCGTCTTCAGGGGCACAGGGGCACAGGGGCGGTCGAAGGCGGCGCTCCTCGGCGCGAAGCACCCGGTTGCGGATGTGGCGGGTGTCTCATGTTCGCGGACACAGCGACCGGTGAGGCCCCGGGGGCGCTCTTGATTTCCCGCCTGACCTGCGGCTCTGTCCGTGGCGACAGCACCTGTCCGGTGTGCGGTCAGGCAGGATACTGCAAGATCAGAAAAATTTGGGGGCGGGTTGGGAATTCTGTCCTGATTCCAGTCGTTGTTTCCATCGGATGCAGGGCACTCGACAAGAGTCCCAAGCGTTCAAAAAGGACCACCGCCCGCCCTCCCCACTCTCGACCGCGTTCGAGCCGGGGACACCCACCGCAAGGGAGCACGCATGGCAACCCGTGCCGTCGCCCGTCGTCAGTCCGCCACCGGCGAGGCCGTCGCCGCGGCCAGCAGTGTTCGCGCCCATGGCGGCGAGATCGCGGACCGCGACCTGGTCGGCATGTACCTCGACGAGATCGCGCGCACGCCGCTTCTCGACGCCGCGAAGGAGGTCGAGCTGTCGCAGATCATCGAGGCGGGTGTGTTCGCAAGGCAGGTCCTCGACGGATACGAGGAGTCCAAGGCGGACGCCACCCGCGAGGAGCTCGAGGCCCTCGTCGCCGACGCCGAGCGGGCCAAGGACATCTTCATCCGCTCCAACCTCCGCCTGGTCGTCGCGGTGGCCCGGCGCTACCCGCGCAGCGGCCTGCCCCTCCTCGACCTGATCCAGGAGGGCAACGCCGGCCTGGTGCGCGCGGTGGAGAAGTTCGACTACCGCAAGGGCTTCAAGTTCTCGACGTACGCGACGTGGTGGATCCGTCAGGCCATCACCCGTTCGATAGCCGACCAGTCCCGCACCATCCGCCTCCCCGTCCATCTGGTCGAGGAGCTGGGCCGAATTCGGCGCGTGCAGCGCGAGTTCAACCGCGAGCACGGCCGGGACCCGGAGCCCGCGGAGATCGCCGCCGAGCTCGGTTCGAACGCGGACCGGGTGACGGACGTCCTGGACTGGGCCCGCGACCCGGTCTCCCTGAACATGTCGGTGGACGACGAGGGCGAGACCCAGTTCGGCGACCTCCTGGAGGACACCTCCGCGGTCTCCCCGGAGCAGTCGGTCCTCACCCTGCTGCGCAGCGAGGAACTGGACGACCTGATCGGCCGTCTCGACCAGCGCACGGCGTCCATCATCAAGATGCGGTACGGCATCGAGGACGGCCGCGAGCGCACCCTCACCGAGGTCGGCAAGGAGCACGGTCTCACCCGCGAACGCATCCGCCAGATCGAGAAGCACGCCCTGCTGGAGCTGAAGAAGCTGGCGCGCAGCACCGGGTTCGACGCGGCTGCGTGAGCAGCGGCCCGGGGTACCCATCCCGGGCTGTCCCCGTGGGGGCGTGCGAGTGGTGACCGCCGCGTACGCCGGGTGGCGAAAGACCGCGCAAACATGGCGATGTAACGCCGCTTCAAGCGGCGGGGCTCCGGGAACAAGACCTCAGGGAAAGGGAGTTCGAGCGTCCCGAGACCACCGGCCGTCGTCCCGGCGGCCGTTCGACCCGGCACCACGGATCCCGACCCTGTCCCGGATCCGATCCGACCCCGCACCGCCGGCCCACAGACCAAGTCCCGACGCACTCCCCCCGGCGCCGGGACTTCCCCCGAGCCGGGCTTCGGCGCCCGTCCCCCCTGGGTGCCGGGGCCCGGCTCAATCTGTCGTCGCGGCAGAAGAGCAGAAAGATGGGCCACCCCGTACCTGAACCACGGGGTGGCCCACCCGAATGGCAGATTGTGCCACATGGGCACAGCGTCCCTGATCAGCCCAGTGATCCCGGGTTGCAATCAGTTCGCCGCCCGGCTCAACCTGCCGCCCAACTCCCTTACACATCGCACGAGTTCCTCCGGTGACTCCACCGTGAACTCGCAGTCCGCCATCGCCAACCGCACCGCCATCCACTCCACGGCGTCCCCGGTCGCCCCGCGCAACCGGCACCGCCGCCCCCCGTCGAGCGCCTCCGGTGCCCCCAGCCACCCCGGCAACCGGGCAGCGATGAACTCCGCGGGCGCCTCGAACGTCACCGAGAACTCGTACGTCTCCTGGCGCCGCCACATCGACTGCCGCAGGTACTCCGCCGCACTGCCCGTCGGCAACTCCCGCGGTTCGAACCGCGCTCCCGTGGCGAACGGCTCGCTCACCCGGTCGACCCGGAACGTCCGCCAGTCGTCGCGGTCCAGGTCGTAGGCGACGAGGTACCAGCGCCGCCCCGTCGACACCAATCGGTACGGCTCGGTCAGGCGCCGCGACTCCGTCCCGTCCCCCGCCCGGTAGGCGAACCGCAACCGCTCCCGACCCGCCACGCTCGACGCCATCACCGTCAGCGTCTCGGTCGCGATACTCGCCCCGTCCCCGCTGGTCAGCGGCATCGTCGCCGCCTGAAGCGTGGAGACGCGGTGCCGCAGCCGGGACGGCAGCACCTGCTCCAGCTTCGCCAGCGCCCGCACCGACGCCTCCTCCACGCCCTCGACCGCGTGCCCCGCGCCGGCCCGCAGGCCGACCGCGATCGCCACGGCCTCCTCGTCGTCGAGGACGAGCGGCGGCATCGCCTTGCCCGCGACCAGCCGGTAGCCCCCGTCGGAGCCCTTCGTCGCCTGCACGGGATAGCCCAGCTCACGCAGCCGGTCGATGTCACGCCGTACCGTGCGCCGGGACACCCCGAGCCGGTCGGCGAGTTCACCGCCGGGCCACTCGCGGGGCGTCTGAAGGAGAGAGAGGAGCGTCAGCAGCCGTGCCGGAGTATCCGTCGTCATGACTTCGAGGATGCCGCACCACTAGGACACGATCTGACCTACTGCTGGAATACCTTCCAGCCATGACCTCAGCCGAGACGCAGCACACGATGACTGCGACCAGGACACAAGCAACGCCCCCCGCCGGTGACCGCCGCCGCTGGTTCGCCCTCGCGATCGTGATGACCGCGGCCTTCATGGACCTCGTCGACGTCACGATCGTCAACATCGCCATCCCGTCGATCCAGCGGGAGGCCGGCGCCACCTTCGGCCAGATCCAGTGGATCACCGCCGGTTACGCACTGGCCTTCGCGGCCGGTCTGATCACCGGCGGCCGTCTCGGCGACATACATGGCCGCAAGCGGCTGTTCCTCATCGGCATCGGCGGCTTCACCGTCGCCTCCGCGCTGTGCGGCTTCGCCGCGAACCCGGAGATGCTGGTCGCCTCCCGCATCCTGCAGGGCGCGATGGCGGCGCTGATGGTGCCGCAGGTCCTGTCGATCGTGCACGCCACCTTCCCGGCGCACGAGCGCGGCAAGGTCTTCGGCCTGTTCGGCGCGGTCGTCGGCCTCGGCGCCGTCACGGGCCCGCTGCTCGGCGCGCTGCTGACCGAGTGGAACCTGTTCGGCCTCGAATGGCGCCCCATCTTCCTCATCAACCTCCCCGTCGGCATCGCGGGCCTGATCCTCGGCAGCCGCTTCATCACCGAGTCGAAGGCCCCGAAGGCCCTGAAGCTGGACCTCGTCGGCGTCGCGTTCGTCACCCTCGGCCTGCTGATGCTGCTCTACCCGCTGACCCGCGGCCGTGAGCTGGGCTGGCCGACCTGGGGATATGTGTCGATGGCCGGCGCGCTCGTGGTCCTCGCGGCGCTGGTGGCGTACGAGCGGCGCAAGACGGCCCGCGACGGTTCGCCGCTCGTCGAGCTCTCCCTGTTCAAGGTGAAGAGCTTCGCGGCCGGCATCGCGGTCCAGACGGTCTTCGGCGTGGCGCTCGGCATCTTCTTCCTGGTCTGGACGCTGTACATGCAGTTCGGACTGGGCTGGGGCGCGCTGAAGGCCGGCCTGACCGGGATCCCGTTCTCGATCGCCGTCTCGACGGCGGCCGGCATGTCCGTGCAGAAGCTGGTCCCGCGCTTCGGCCGCAAGGTGCTCCAGGCGGGCGCGCTGGTGATGGCGATCGGTGTCCTGCTCTACATCTGGGAGTCCCGGCACTACGGCCTGACGATCACCCCTTGGCAGATGGCGCTGCCCCTGGTCGTCATGGGCGTCGGCATGGGCCTGATCGTGGCGCCGCTCACGGACGCGATCCTCTCCGAGGTGCCGCGCGAGCACTCGGGCTCGGCGTCCGGCCTCATCAACACCGTCCAGCAGATGGGCAACGCGCTCGGCCTCGGCCTGGTCTCGGTGGTCTTCTTCGGTGTCGTCGACGACCGGATGTCCGAGGGGGCCCGCGGTCCGGCGGCGGGCACGGCCTTCGTGGACGGCTTCCAGCATGCGCTGGGCTGGGTGGCCGCGGTGATGGCCGCCATCTTCCTGCTGATGTTCGCGCTGCCGGGCCGGCCGGCGCAGCACGTCGAGGGAGCGGCGGGGGACGAGGCGCCGGCGCCGGAGAAGGAGGCGGCGCTGGTGTCATGAGGACGTCGTCAGGACGTCATGAGGGACGCCGTCAGGACGTCATGAGGACGTCCTGAGGAGACGGGGGAGGGGCCCGGCACTTCGGTGCCGGGCCCTCGTCTTTGTTTCCGGCCCTTTTCCCTCCCTCTCCCTCCCTCTCCCTCCCTAGGCCCGTTCATGCCCGATTGAGCCCGAACTTGTTTACTTTCCAGATATCCAGGCGTAGCCTCCTCGCGAATCCACAAGTTCGGGCACAGTTCGGAGGCGAACGGGCATGTACGCACCGGAGCGTCAGCAGGAGATCCTCCGGCTGGCCCGTGACGGCGGCCGGGTGGACGTCCTGTCGCTGGCCGAGGAGTTCCAGGTGACGGCGGAGACGATCCGCCGGGATCTGAAGGCCCTGGACCGCGCCGGACTCGTACGGCGGGTGCACGGCGGCGCGATCCCGGCCGGACGCCTGGACTTCGAACCGGACCTGGCCGAGCGCGAGACCACCGCGGCCGACGAGAAGAACCGGATCGCCAAGGCGGCCCTGGCCGAACTGCCCACCGAAGGCACGATGATCCTCGACGCCGGTTCGACGGTGGCCCGCCTCGCCGCCGCCCTGCCTCTGGAGACGTCCCTGACCGTGGCCACGCACAGCCTGCCCATCGCGGCCCGCCTCGCGGACCACCCAGGCATCCAGCTCCACCTCATCGGAGGACGCGTACGGCACCGTACGCGCGCCGCCGTCGACGCCTGGGCGCTGCGCGCATACGGCGAGATCCGGGCCGACGTCCTCTTCGTCGCCGCCAACGGCTTCTCCGTCGAGCACGGTCTGACCACGCCCGACCTCGCCGAGGCCGCCGTCAAGCGGTCGACCGTGGCCGCGGCCCGCCGCGTGGTGCTGCTCGCCGACTCCTCCAAGCACGGCCAGGAACACTTCGCCCGCTTCGGCGACCTGGGCGACGTGGACCTGCTGATCACCGACAGCGGGCTGAGCCCCGAAGACGCCGCCGCCATCGAGCGCGGCGGCACGGAAGTGCTGTGTGTGTAAACGCAGGTGCTGTGTCCGTAAAACGCGACTGCCCTGTGGTCAGAAACGAGCGCTCATGATCCTCACCGTCACCCCCAACCCGTCCCTGGACCGCACCTACGCGGTCCCCTCCCTCGACCGCGGCGAGGTCATCCGTGCCACCGGCGAGCGCATGGACCCGGGCGGCAAGGGTGTGAACGTCTCCCGCGCGGTTGCCGCCGCCGGGCAGCGCACGGTCGCGGTACTGCCCCTGGGCGGTGCGCCCGGCGCGCTCGTCGCCGACCTGCTCGACGCGCAGGGCATCGAGGTCGCGCCGGTCCCGGTCACCGGCGCCACCCGTTCCAACATCGCGCTCGCGGAGTCGGACGGCGTCCTCACGAAGATCAACGCGCCCGGCCCCGAACTGTCCGGCGCCGAGCAGGAGCTGCTCCTGGAGACGGTGCGCCGGCAGTCGTCCGACGCCGACTGGATCGCCTGCTGCGGGAGCCTGCCCCGAGGGCTCGCGCCGTCCTGGTACGCCGATGTCGTCGCCGGGGCGCATGCCGGGGGCGCGCGGATCGCGCTGGACGCCTCCGGGCGTGCCCTACTGGAGGCCCTGCGGGCGCGGCCCGACGTGGTGAAACCCAACGCCGAGGAGCTCGCGGAGGCCGTCGGACGCCCCCTGGCCACCGTGGGCGACGCGTTGAAGGCCGCCGAGGAGTTGCGCGAGATGGGTGCGCACGCCGTGCTCGCGAGCCTGGGTGCCGACGGTCAGCTGCTGGTCGACGGCTCGGGCGCCTGGTTCGGCAGCGCGCGCGTCGCCGCCGTGCGCAGCAACGTGGGCGCCGGTGACTCGTCCCTCGCCGGCTTCCTGATCGCCGGGGGCAGCGGTCCGGAAGCCCTCGCCTCCGCGGTCGCCCATGGGGCGGCGGCCGTACAACTGCCCGGCAGTGTGATGCCGTCCCCGGACGACCTGGACCCGGCGGCGGTGACGGTCACCTCCGAGGTGCCGGAGGGCCGGGCGCTCGAGGAGCCGGTGTCATGACGAATGCAGTGATGGTCACCGTGCCGGCGGAGCCGCTCCGTGAGCGGCGAGGGTCGCCGTTAGTCGGTGCTGGTGCTGGTGCTGGTGCTGGTGCTGGTGCTGGTGCTGGCGCTGGTGCTGCCGGTGCCGGTGCTTCTGCCGAATCCCTCACTGCTCCGCCCCGGACACCTGCCACCACCTCCCCGTCCCAGGTGCCCGTCACCGGCCTCCCGTTCCCGCCACCCCCCATGGCACCCCCGTCCCCCTCCCCGCCCACCAGACTCCCCGGGCGATACGCGCGCTAAGGAGCCCGCGATGAGCGACATGATCACCGCGGACCTGGTCGATCTCGACCTGTCCGCCGACACCAAGGAAGCGGCGGCACGCGCCCTCGCCGCGCGCATGGTGGCCCTGGGTCGGGTGACCGACCTGGACGGCTTCCTCGCCGACGTGGCCGCCCGCGAGGCACAGATGCCCACCGGCCTCGACGGCGGCATCGGTATCCCGCACTGCCGCAGCACGCATGTCACCGAGCCGACGCTCGCCTTCGGGCGCAGCACGAGGGGCATCGACTTCGGCGCGGCGGACGGCCCGGCGGACCTGATCTTCCTGATCGCCGCTCCGGCCGGGGCGGACGACGCCCATCTGACGATCCTGTCGTCGCTGGCCCGGCAGCTGATGAACAGCGAGTTCACGGACGCCCTGCGGTCGGCGGGCGACTCGGCATCGGCGGCGGCCCTGATCCGGGGCGAGGAACCGGCGCCGGCCGCGGCATCTGCTCCGGCACCGGCGCCAACCGCGGCGGGCACCCCGTCCGCATCCCAGGACTCCGTGGCGGCGTCGGTGGCGGCCTCCTCCGACGCCGCCACGGAAACCCCGGCCCCCGGGCCCGGCGCCTCGGAAACCACGGCCCCGGGGCCCGACGCCCCCGAAACCACGGCCGTGGCGCCGGCCGCCCCGGCAACCCCGGTCCCCGTCCCGGCCGCGGCCGCCCCGGCAACCCTGCCCGCCGCAGAAGCCGAGCGCCCCTTCCGTATCGTCGCCGTCACCTCCTGCCCGACCGGCATCGCCCACACCTACATGGCCGCCGAGTCCCTGGAGAACGCGGGCCGCGAGGCGGGCGTGGAAGTCGTCGTGGAGACGCAGGGCTCCGCCGGCTTCACCAGGCTCGACCCGGCCGTCATCGCCGCGGCGGACGGCGTGATCTTCGCCCACGACGTGGCCGTACGGGAGAAGGACCGGTTCGCCGGCAAACCCACCGTCGACACCGGTGTGAAGGCGGGCATCAACCGCCCGGCCGCGCTCATCGCCGAGGTGCGTGAGAAGGCGGCCCGCGGCGAGGCCACCGCCCCGGCCGGGCCCGGCCGCGGCACCCCCGTCGAGCGGACGGGCGAGCCCGGCGACGGCTACGGCACCAAGCTGCGCAAGTGGCTGATGTCCGGCGTCAGCTACATGGTCCCGTTCGTCGCGGCGGGCGGTCTGCTGATCGCGCTGGGCTTCGCGATCGGCGGCTGGGAGATCGACAAGGCCAAGCCCGTCATGGACCACTTCGACTGGGGCGGGCTCGACAGCTGGGCGGCACTGCTGTTCCAGATCGGCGGCGTCGCCTTCGGCTTCCTGATACCCGTTCTCGCCGGCTACATCGCCTACGGCATGGCGGACCGGCCCGGTCTCGTGCCCGGCTTCGTCGGCGGCATGATCGCCTTCGACATCAACGCCGGCTTCCTCGGTGGCCTGGTCGCCGGCCTGATCGCCGGCGGGGTCGTCCTCGCCATCCAGCGCATCCGCATTCCACCGGTGCTGCGCGGCATCATGCCGGTGGTCGTGATCCCGTTGCTCTCGTCGATGATCGTCGGCTTCCTGATGCTGGTGGTGATCGGCAAGCCCATCGCCGAGGCCCAGAAGGCCATGACGGACTGGCTGAGCGGTCTGTCCGGCTCCAACGCCGTATTCCTAGGCATCCTGCTCGGTCTGATGATGTGCTTCGACCTCGGCGGCCCGGTCAACAAGGTCGCCTACGCCTTCGCCACCGCCGGGATCGCCGTGCAGAACCCGAGCGACTCCGCGATGAAGATCATGGCAGCCGTGATGGCCGCCGGCATGGTCCCGCCGCTGGCCATGGCCCTGGCCACCACGGTCCGCAAGAAGCTGTTCACCACGGCCGAGCGCGAGAACGGCAAGACCGCCTGGGTGCTGGGCGCCTCCTTCATATCCGAGGGCGCGATCCCGTTCGCCGCGGCCGACCCGCTGCGTGTGATCCCCGCCTCGATGGCGGGCGGCGCGGTCACCGGCGCACTGACCATGGCGGTCGGCTCCACCCTGCGGGCCCCGCACGGCGGCATCTGGGTCACCTTCCTGATCGGCAAGCCGTTGCTCTACCTGCTGGCCGTCGCTGCCGGTACGGCGGTCACCGCGGGCCTGGTCATCCTCCTGAAGGGCATGCGCAGGACGACCCCCGAGGGAACCGCGCCCGTCGAGACGTCGACGAACGCGACGGCGGAGCTCCAGCAGCCGGTGGCGGCCTGACCCCTCCGCCGCTCTGGCGCTCCTGCCCTGTGGGCCCCTCCTCCGAGCAGGAGGGGCCTTGTCCCTTTGGGGTGCTGTGAGTTGTTCACGGCACCTGCGAGATACGTCACGGTCCGGACCCAAAGGCCCGGACCGTGGTGTCTACTGGAGCGCATGCCTGAGCACGTCTCGTTCCTCCAGCTGCTGGGCCCAGTCGTCCTCGCCCTGGCGGCGGTGCTGTGGGTGATGGGCCTGGTCCGCCTCCTGCGCGGCAGCCGCCCCGACGCAACCGCGCGGTACGCGGGGCCGGCGCTCTCCGCGCTCCCGAACCAGCGGCAGACCCCGCCCGACCGGGAGGCCGTGGAACTGACCCCGGCGGAACGAGACGCCTTCGCCGGACTGGTACGCCGACTCAGCGACGGCCGCTGAACAGCACGACCGTGTCTTACGACACTGGGCCTTAGGACACTGGGCCTTACGACACCTGCGCCGCGCGCCGCTCCATCGCGTCCCGAGCCGCATCCTCGTCGGCGTACACCTCGCACATGTGCCGGCCGTCCGGCGTCGCCGTGTGCTCGACCTCCCAGAGGGAGACCTCCCTGCCGTCGTGCAGCAGGAAGGCGTGCTCGTAGAGCGAGAAACACAGCCCCGCGCGGCCCACGCGGCACGGGCGTCCGAACGCCTGCGTGATCTGGTGCGCGCACGCCGTGGCCAGCAGCGCGGCCGTCTCCGGGTCCGGCCGGTCGGCGTTCTCCGCCCGGCGCAGCAGCCGACGCGCATGGTCCGCCGAGTCGTCCGGCACATATGCGTGCCGCGGCGAGGGGATCGGCGACAGCTGCACGGTCACCGGCAGCTCGAAGTCCGGCGCGTCCGGCGGCAACGGCAGCCGGGCCGTCGCGGCGCGCAGCTCCTCCTCGTCGACGTACACCTCGTGCTGCGGCGTCCGGTCCCGTGCGGTGTTGTGCACCAGCTCCCACAGGGTGAGCGCCGAGCCGTCCGCGAGCAGCCAGGTGTGCCGGTAGGTCTCGCGGTGCAGTCCGGCGCTGTGATGCGCGGAGTGCAACGAGCTGTCATGAGCCAGCGCACAGTCGAGCAGCCTTATCGTCTCGTCGGGCAACTCGAAGGAGTTCAGCGCGCGTCCCAGGAGTCGCGCGAGGTGCTCCTCCGGAGACTCCGGCGACTCGGGTGGTTCGTACGCTGCCGTCTCGTACGGAACGCTCAAGGTTTCTCCCGGCGTTGCTGCATGTCACCTTGTGGGTGCATACCGTAGCCCCTCGGTCGGACATCATGTCCGGGAACCGAGAAAACGTACGTCCCGTAAAACGCGCGAGCCGCGCGAGAAGTTCCCGCGCGGCCCGATGGAGCGTCAAAAAACCCTGCTCGAAGGGTGTTTCACCGGTTCAGACAGCGCTGCCCGCGATCCACTGGCTCCACGCCATGTTCCAGCCGTTGAGTCCGTTGTCCGGCGTCACGCTCTTGTCGGGGGAGTTCTTGACGATCACCACGTCACCGAGCATCGAGTTGTCGTAGAACCACTTGGAGGGCGTGTCCCCCTGGCCGCCCTTCACGTCCTGGAGCCCGACACAGCCGTGGCTGGTGCCCTGGCGACCGAAGGGCGGATTGCCCTGGTTGTACCAGTAGTTGCCGTGGATGAAGGTGCCCGACTGCGTCAGGCGCATCGCGTGCGGCACGTCCTTGATGTCATACGCGTCGGCCAGATTGACCGTGCGGCTGTCCATGTGGAGCTTCTCGAACTTCTCGGAGATCACCATCTGCCCGTTGTAGGTGGAGAACTCCGAGCTGCCCGCCGAGATCGGCACCGACTTGATCGTCCTGCCGTCCCGCACGACCTTCATCGTCTGCGTGTTCACGTCGACCGTCGACACCTGCGAGCGCCCGATGGTGAACGTCACGGTCTTCTTCTGCACCCCGTGCACGCCGTTCGCGCCCTCGACGCCGTCCAGGTCGATCTTCATCGTGACCTTCGAGCCGGCCTTCCAGTAGTCCTCGGGCCGGAAGTCGAGCCGGTCCGCCCCGAACCAGTGCCCGACCACCTTCTGCCCGCTGCTGGAGGTGACCTTGATGTGCGACTGCACGGCCTTCTTGTCGCTGATCGCCTTGTCGAACTTGAACGACACCGGCATGCCCACGCCGACCGTCGTACCGTCGTCGGGGGTGTACGTGCCGATGAAGCTGTTGTCCTTGGAGACCGTCGTGAAGGTCGAGTCGGCGTCCGACGTGCGCCCGTCCCCGTCCTTCGCCTTGGCCGAGATCCGGTACTTCGTCCCCCGCTCCAGCTGCTCCTTCGGCTTCCAGCTGCCCCCGTCGTCGGACAGCGAACCAGGCACGGGCTGCCCGGTCTGAGCCACCGTCATCTTCACGTCGGTCAGTTCGCCGTCGCTGACCCGCACGCCGGTCGAGTTGATCGACGCGTGCGTCGAGCCGTTCTTCGCCGAGATCACTATCTTCGCGGCCGACGCCGAGGACGAGTCGTCGCCACCCTTACCGTCCGCCTCGCCGGTGCCACCGCTCCCGCCACAGGCGGTGAGGGTCATGGCACCGATCATCAAGGCGGCACAGGCCCCCAGGGCGCGCCGCGCTGCTATGTCCGGCGTTGTCACGAGCTGCTCCATCTTCATGCGGTCTGCGGGATCTGTTCCGTTCCACGGTGCAAGAGGCCACCGTCACCGGACCGGGTTCCCCACGTGCGCAGTGAACGCCATCACGTGACAGAACCGCGACATTCACATCGACGGTGACGGCGACGGCGGTGGCTAGGGCGACTGTGGCGGTGACGGCGGCGCAGGGGCATCGAGGAGCGGGGGCGAGCTTCCGCCTGCCTCCTCAGCGATCGCCCTGGGGCCTCCCCCGCCTCCCCCTCCCGCCCCCGCCTCCCCCTCCCGCCCCCGCCTTCCTCTCAGCTCTCCCTGCCCGCCCTCCCGTACAACTCCCGGTAACCAGGCCATGCTCCGCCCGGACCGTCCACCGAGTCGGCTGCGCGTACCGCGCGCACGATCGCGCGGGTCACCGTGTCCGCTCCCGCCGCGAGGAGCTCGTTCAGTGCGAGGGGGTGGGGGTTCAGTGCGCGGGCCCCGGTGGCCAGCGCGAACACGGTGTCCCCGTCGTTGAGCAGATGCACCGGCCGTACGGCACGGGCGATGCCGTCGTGGGACGTGCCGGCCAGCTTCTGCGCCTGTGCCTTGGACAGCTGGGCGTCGGTGGCGACGACCGCGAGCGTGGTGTTCAGCGGCGGCGGCGCGTTCTTCACCGCGAGTTCGGCGAGGCGCCGGCTCGCGGCCTCGTGGACGGCCGCCTCCGGGTACTGCACGCGGCCCTGAAACAACTCCCCGTACAGGACGCCGGTTTCGGGATCCACGGCCGACCCCGCCGCGTTCGCCACCACCAGCGCCGCCACCGTGATCCCCGAGTCCAGGACAGTGCTCGCCGTGCCGATGCCTCCCTTGACCGGCCCGACCGCGGCTCCCGTGCCGGCGCCCACGCAGCCCTCTCGTACGGCAGCGCCGGGTTCGCTCGCCGCGGCTGCCTCGACGGCCGCCCTTCCGGTCGCCGCGTCCGGCCGCGCCCGGAAGTCACCGCCCCGCCCGAGGTCGAAGACGCACGCGGCGGGCACCACCGGTACGACATGGGCAGGATCCACCCCTACCCGCACCCCCCGGCCCCGCTCCTCGAGCCAGGCCATCACCCCCGACGCCGCGTCCAGCCCGTACGCGCTGCCTCCGGTCAGCACGATCGCCTCGACCTTCTCCACGACGTTGCGCGGATCGAGTGCGTCGGTCTCCTTGGTGCCGGGGCCTCCGCCGCGCACGTCCACGGCGGCGACGGCGCCGCCCTCGGGCGCGAGGACGACCGTGGTGCCGGTGAGCCACCCGTCGCCGGTGCGGGTCGCGTGGCCCACCCGTAGCCCCGCGACGTCTGTCAGAGCGTCAACTGTCATGCGCCCAGTCTCGTCCAGCGGCCGTCTCCCTCCCATGCCCTCTTCGGGCGAACACCCCTTAGGCGAGCGGCGCCCGCGCCGGCTGACCGTTCTCCCGGGCCGTCATACGTGCCGTCAGCGTGACCCCGACCGCCACCGTCAGCGCCGAGACCAGGCCGGCCGCCAGCACCGCCCAGTCGCCGAGGAACGTGCAGCAGATCACCAGCAGGGCCGCCGTCGGCAGCACCAGCTGCTGGGCGATGCCGACCTTGAAGTGACGGGAGTGCAGTGCCCAGACGGTGAGCAGATAGAGCGCCGTCGGCAGGGTCACCGCCGCGGACGCGGCCAGCGTCGAGATGTGCGCCTTGCCGATGGCCTGCTCGACCGCCACCTCCAGGCCCGCACCGATCGCGGCGGCCGAGGCGAAGACCAGAAAGTGGCCGTAGCCCCACAGGAACGCCTGTCTGTTGCCGTGCAGATGACCGTGGATCGGCACCACGAAGTAGATCCACCATGCGGCGAAGATGATCAGCAGTCCACCCGTGGCGATCGGCAGCAGCTCGCCCAGCTCGTCGCTCTCGTCGATGCCCGTCTTTACGGCGATCGTGGCCGCGGCGATCGTCTCGCCGAGCACGATGATGGTGAACAGCCCGTACCGCTCGGCGATATGACGCGGATGCCAGGACGTGGACCGGTCCTTCTCCGCGTACAGCGGCACGCACATCTCGAGGATCGCCATCGCCAGGAACACCCAGGGCCTGGAGCCCTCGGGCAGGACCACCAGTCCCAGCCAGCCGACCTGGCACAGCAGTACCCCGCCGGCGTACCGCAGGGCCGTCGTCCGCTCCGGGCCCTCGCTTCCTCTGGCAGCGCGCAGCCATTGGCCCGCCAGAGCGACCCGCATGATCACGTAGCCAAGCCAGACGGCCAGGAACTCGTGGTCCTCGAACGCCCGGGAGATCCCGGCGGCCAGGACCAGGACACCGGCGATCTGGATCAGGGTGGCGATGCGGTAGAGGACGTCGTCGTTGTCGTACGCCGAGGCGAACCAGGTGAAGTTCATCCACGCCCACCAGATGGCGAAGAAGACCATCGCGTAGTCGAGGATCCCCTCGCCCGCGTGTCCCTCGGCGACGGCGTGCACCAGCTGGATGCCCGCCTGGGCGACGGCCACGACGAAACACAGGTCGAACAGGAGCTCCAGTGGAGTGGCGGTCCGGTGCGCCTCACCACGACCACGGGCCGTGAGCCTGCGCAGCGGGCGGTGGGTCTCGTGCGCGCGGGACGGTTCCGGCGCGGGAGTCGAACTGGACGTCATGAGGTCAAGCACAGCAGAAGGGGCGTGGAATTTCGCGCCCAGCGATTCACAACTGCACAACTGCACAAGGCCGGCCTTCGGTCCGCCGACGGTCTGCCCGCCGCCCGCAGGAGGCCCTCCTCCGTGGAGCCGCCCGCGGGATGGCCGTCCCCGCACCCGCCGTACCCTGGACGCATGAGTGCCGTCCCCGACCCCGCGCCGCGCAAGCCGAAGCCCGCGCTGATCTTCGACGACCCGCTGGACCAGCAGTCCTCGGACGACACGGACCGTGGCTGGGGCGAGCGGCCGGGCGGCGACGGCGACAGCGCGGCCGACCTGAAGCGCTTCCTCGACGAGAAGCCGCCCCACCACCTCTGACCCGCTACCGCTCGTCGCGCTCCCGGCCACCCTGTTCCGGGCCTCCGCGCTCCGGGCCACCGCGCTGGGCGACCAGGGCGTCGCGGATTTCCTTGAGCACCTCCAGCTCGGTCACCTCGATGACCTCGTGCGTGCTCTCCTTCGCCTTGCGCCGGGCCTCGACCCGGGCCAGGTACTTCGCCATGGGCAGGACCATCAGGAAGTAGACGACGGCCGCGGTGATCACGAAGCTGAGGGCCGCGCCGAGGACCGAGCCCCACAGGATCCGGATGCCCTCCTCGCCCTGGCACGTCGAGCTCAGGCACGAGCTGTAGTGATCGAGGTTCTTGGTCCCGATCGCTCCGACCAGCGGATTGATGACCCCCTTCACTACCGCGTTCACGATGTTGGTGAAGGCGGCACCGATGACCACCGCCACGGCCAGATCGACGACGTTCCCGCGCATCAGGAAGGCCTTGAAGCCCTGCCAGACGCTCGGTTCCTTCTTCTCGCTCACTTCGGAGCCACCCCTCGGACGCACAGCTTGTGGAACGGACCGCTCCGCAACCTACGTCAGCGCTCGTCCGTCCCGTCCAATGGGGCCCCTCCATCGAGGGAATTGACGGCAACTCACACATGACCCGGCTCAGCACACCGTCACCGCCAACCGCGCCATGGCACTCGCCCCCGCGAGCCGCGCCGCGGTCGGGCGCGGCACCGAAAGCACGACCAGTGCCCCGCCCCCGGCCGCGGTCTCCACGGGCTCCGGCACCTCCGTCACCCGCGCCCCGCGGGCGACGACCCGGGCGTCGCCGCCCGCCACACCGTCCTCCGCGGCGATCACGTCCACCCGGTCGCCGGGCCGCAGCAGTCGCACCGTGGCCCCGTCGGCGATCCGCACCGGCGCGGACACCCTTTCGACGGCCCGGTGCCGGCGGTCCGGCTCCATCACCGGCACCGGATGCCCACGCGCCTCGTCGGCCCGCGGGCCCGCCGCGACGAGTGCCGCCGCGGTCACCGCGAGCCCGGCCGCCATGGCCCGCCTGCGGTGCCGTACCAGCCGGCGCATCCGATGGTGTCCGCCCCGCACCCGCACCGGGGCGAAGTGCGGCACCTCGCATGTGGCCGGGGCGTCAGTGCCCAGCGGGAGCGGTGTGACGTAGTGGGAGGAGCGAGGGGACGACGGGGACGACGGGGACGACGGGAGAACGGGCATGAGGGCCACCACCTGCGACGACGGGACTGCTTGCCACGCCACGATGAGGCATCGCGCCGCAGCCCGCCGGGGCCCGTGGACTACCGGCCGGTTGTGGAAAACTCCCTCACCCGAACGAACCGTTCCGCCACCTCACGGCAGCTCGAACCCCGGATCCATCCCGCCCAGCGCCTTGGTGCACAGACAGTCCCGCTCCTCGTTCGCCGGCAGCGCGGCCACCGCGTCGAAGAGAACGCCCCGCAGCCGGTCCACGTTCGCCGCGAACACCCGCAGCACCTCGTCGTGGGAGACGCCCTCGCCGGTCTCGGCACCCGCGTCGAGGTCGGTGACCAGCGTCATCGACGTGTAGCAGAGCTCCAGTTCACGGGCGAGCGCGGCCTCGGGATGACCGGTCATGCCCACCACCGACCAGCCCTGCGCCTGATGCCACAACGATTCGGCGCGGGTCGAGAAGCGCGGCCCCTCCACGACCACCAGCGTGCCGCCGTCCACCGGCTCCCAGTCCCGTCCGCGCGCCGCCTTCAGCGCGGCGGCCCGTCCGGCGGGGCAGTAGGGGTCGGCCAGCGACACGTGCACGACGTTCGGCACATTGCCGTCCGGCAGCGGCATTCCGTCGAAGTACGTCACGACCCGGGACTTCGTGCGGTCGACCAGCTGGTCCGGGACCAGGAGCGTGCCCGGCCCGTACTCGGGACGCAGGCCGCCGACCGCGCACGGGCCGAGGACCTGGCGCACGCCGAGCGAGCGCAGCGCCCAGAGGTTGGCCCGGTAGTTGATCCGGTGCGGCGGCAGATGGTGACCGCGTCCGTGCCGGGGCAGGAAGGCGACTCTCCGGCCCGCTATCTCGCCCAGAAAGAGGGAGTCGCTGGGCGGCCCGTACGGGGTGTCCACCTGTACCTCGGTCACGTCGTCGAGGAACGAGTAGAAGCCGGAGCCGCCGATCACGCCGAGTTCGACGTTCGCCTTGTTCGCCATGCCCGCACCCTAACCGCACCCGGAAACGCCGCGGACCCCGTCGCCGTGCGACGACAGGGTCCTGTAAAAGACGGCGGGCTCCCTGCCCGGCGGGTGCGCCCCTGTGCCCGGGGCGGTGCACCCTGCGCGGAGGCGGTGCGCCCTACGCGGCGGAGCTGCTGCTGGAGGCGGTGCCGGTGCTCGACGCCTTCGAGTCCGAGGAGGACGAAGACGAGGTCGAGGAGGACGAGGCCGAGTCGGACGAGGAGGACGACGACGGCTTCGAGGACGAAGACGCCGGCGAGCTGCTCGACGAGGAGCCGCGGCTGTCGTTGCGGTAGAAGCCCGAGCCCTTGAAGACGATGCCCACCGCGGAGAACACCTTCTTGAGGCGGCCCTGGCAGCTGGGGCACTCGGTCAGGGCGTCGTCGGTGAACTTCTGCACCGCCTCGAGGCCCTCGCCGCACTCGGTGCACTGGTACTGATAGGTGGGCACTGTCTTCCTCCTGGCACTCTCACTCGATGAGTGCTAACGACGGTCCATAGTGACGTATTCCAGCCGCTCAGTCCACTGCTACCGGCACCCGGTGACCCACGCCACGTGCGACGGTCCGGCCCTGGGGGCGCACCGCCAGCCGTGAACGCAGTGCCACCAGGGTCGCGAGGGCGAGCACGGTGCCGCCCATCGGCACCAGGAACCCGGCGCCGCCCCAGAGGCGGTCCTCCAGCTGTCCGGCGACCGTCACGGCGGCGGCCTGGCCCAGCGCGACCGCGCCGGTCAGCCAGGTGAAGGCCTCGGTGCGGGCACCGGCCGGAACCAGGCCCTCGACCAGCGTGTAGCCGGTGATCAGCGCGGGCGCGATGCACATGCCGACGACCAGGCCGAGGCCCGCCAGGACGAGCACGGAGTGCGCGGCCCACAGCCCGGACGCGGCCAGCGCCAGGGCGGCGTACCCGATGACCAGCCGGCGCTGCGGGGCGACCTTCCACGCGATGGCGCCGCAGACGAGGCCGGCGATCATGTTGCCCGCGGCGAACGTGCCGTACAGGACGCCGTTCAGGCCGGGCTCGCCGATCGACTCGGTGAAGGCGGCCAGGGAGACCTGCATGCCGCCGAAGACGGAGCCGATGCCGAGGAAGGTCACGATCAGCACGCGCACACCGGGGACGCGCAGCGCGGAAGCGTGCTCCACGCGCGCGTGCCCGCCGACGCCGACCGTGGGCTGGGTGCTCTTCTGCGCGGCGAACAGCAGGCCGCCCAGCAGGGTGAGAGCGGCCTCCGTGACCAGGCCCGCGGCCGGGTCGACGGTGGTGCACAGGGCGGTGGCCAGCAGCGGGCCGAGGACGAAGGTCAGCTCGTCGGTGACCGACTCGAAGGCCGCCGCCGTCGTCATCAGGGGTGAGTCCTGGAGCTTCACGCCCCAGCGGGCCCGCACCATGGGCCCGATCTGCGGCACCGAGGCGCCGGTCGGCACGGCCGCCACGAACAGGGCCCACAGGGGTGCGTGGGAGAGGGCGAGCGCGGTCAGCGTCAGGCCCGACAGGGTGTGGATCAGCACGCCGGGGAGCAGGACGGCGCGCTGGCCGTAGCGGTCGGCGAGACGGCCGCTGTAGGGCGCGAACAGCGCCATGGAGACGCCGGTGACGGCCGCGGCGGCGCCCGCCGCGCCGTAGGAGCCGGTGGTGTGCTGCACCAGCAGCACGATGGAGATGGTCAGCATCGCGAACGGCTGGCGTGCGGCGAAGCCGGGGATCAGGAACGTCCAGGCGCCGCGGGTGCGCAGCAGTTGCCCGTATCCGGGGCGGGAGGAGGCCGACGAGTCCTCCGACAGCTCGTTGGTGACCGTGGATGCCACGGCCCGTGCCTTTCTGCCGCCTGGTAGCACGGCCCCTGTGGGTGGGGGGCGGCGCCGAGAGCTGTCCTCTTGCGCAAAACTGCGGTAGATACCGGCGCCCGGGGAGGAGGGGCGTCGCGGCCGCCATACGGTCGCGCCAGCTCTGCGTCAGGCAGAGTTGGTTTGATCTGGGTAACCCCTGCATAGTACAGGGAACAGTGCCTGTTGATCCTGTGAAAATGCGCACTGCCCGACGTCTCACCTGCGATTGGGCGCCTTGTCAGTTCGTCCCGTTCGTTCCGTTCATCCCCAGCCAGCCGGCCAGCTTGCCGCCGGCGCCCACGGCGCGCAGCCGGCGCTCCGCGGCGTCCCGCACCGGGTCGGTGGCGACCACGAGCAGCTCGTCCCCGCGCCGCAGCACGGTCGTGGGCAGTGGCACGAACGATTTTTCGTCGCGTACGACGAGGGTGACGGCGGCCCCGGCGGGCAGCCGCAGTTCGTTGATCTCGACGCCGTGCATCTTGGAGCCCTTGGGGATGGAGAAGGACAGCAGGTGTCCTTGGAGCCGTTCCAGGGGTGCCGACTCGATGCCGAGGTCGGTGGGCTCGGCCCCCTCGCCCAGATGCAGCTTGCGGCCCAGCCAGGGCAGCGTCGGGCCCTGGATCAGGGTGTAGACGACGACCAGGACGAAGACGATGTTGAAGATGCGGCGGCTGTCCTCGACGCCGCCCACCATCGGGATCGTCGCCAGGATGATGGGCACGGCGCCGCGCAGCCCGGCCCAGGACATGAGGGCCTGCTCCCGCCAGGGCATGCCGAACGGCACCAGGCACACCACGACGCTCAGCGGGCGGGCCAGCATGGTCAGCGCCAGTCCGATGACGAGCGCGGGCAGGATGTCGTCGCCCAGCTCGTGCGGGGTGACCAGGAGGCCGAGCAGGACGAACATGCCGATCTGGGCGATCCAGCCGAGCCCTTCGGCGAACCCGCGGGTGGCGGGCCAGTGCGGCAGCTTGGCGTTGCCCATCACCATCGAGGCGAGGTACACGGCGAGGAAGCCGCTGCCGTGGGCCATCGCGCCGGCCGCGTAGGCGGTGACGGCGATGGCCATGACGGCGATCGGGTAGAGGCCGGAGGCGGGCAGCGCCACGTGCCTGAGCCCCCAGGCGCCCAGCCAGCCCACCGCTAGGCCGATGGCGGCGCCGATGGCCAGCTCCAGCGTTATCTCGGCCAGCAGCACGTACGAGTGCTCGATCGGGCCGTGGGCGGAGAAGGCGACGACCAGGATGACCACGGGGGCGTCGTTGAAGCCGGACTCGGCCTCCAGCATGCCGGCCACGCGCGAGGGGAGGGGGATCTTCCGCAGTACCGAGAACACCGCCGCCGCGTCGGTGGAGGAGACGACCGCCCCGATGATCAGTGCCTGCCGGATCTCCAGCCCGATCAGGTAGTGCGCGGCCGCCGCCGTGACCCCGACGCTCACCGTGACCCCGACCAGCGCCAGCGCGGTGGCGGCCGGAAGGACCGGCTTGATCTCCTTCCACTTCGTGCCCAGACCGCCCTCGGCCAGGATCACGACCAGCGCCGCATAGCCGATGACCTGGGTCAGCTCGGCGTCGTCGAAGCGGATGCCGCCGATGCCGTCCTGGCCCATGAGCATCCCGATGCCCAGGTACACGAGCAGGCTGGGGAGCCCGCTGCGCGAGGAGATCCGGACCGCTGCGACGGCGACGAGCAGGACGAGCGAGCAGACGAGCAGGAGCTGGTTGAGGTCGTGGACAGTCAGCGGCCGTTCCCTTCCCTGGCCCGCGCGCACGCGCGCGTGGGCTCACGTACATAGGACACGAAGTGGCGGTCCTTCGTACCCAACTACTTCGTTACCTTACCTAACTCTTGACGATTTCTTGACGCTTCCGGGTGCATGATCGAACGTCCGTCCGTGCTGGTTCACCACTCCGCGTCAAGGGCGAGCGGACCCTGCGCCTATGGTTGCTCCAGCGCTCATTCAAAAGGACAGCCCGCTTTGCCGCTCGCGTTAGGACGTCAAGGACAGCGATGCCCCCGAACACCACCGCCTCCACGGGCCAGCAGCCCGGCAAGTCCGGCAGGAAGAAGGGGCGCAGAGCCCGTCTGATCGTGCTCGTGCTGGTCCTGGCCGTCGTGGCAGGGGTGACCGGCGGGGCGTACTGGTCGATCAGCACCGTGCGTGCCTCCTTCCCGCAGACCAAGGGCTCGATCACGCTCGACGGTCTGTCCGGGCCCGTCGACGTGAAGCGTGACGGTTACGGCATCCCGCAGATCTACGCCTCCTCCGACGCGGACCTGTTCATGGCGCAGGGCTACGTCCAGGCGCAGGACCGCTTCTACGAGATGGACGTACGCCGGCACATGACCTCCGGCCGCCTGTCGGAGATGTTCGGCAAGAGCCAGGTCGACAACGACGAGTTCCTGCGCACCCTCGGCTGGAACCGGATCGCCGAGCAGGAGTACGACAAGACGTTGTCGGCCTCCACCAAGAAGTACCTCCAGGCCTACGCCAAGGGCGTCAACGCCTACCTGGCCGGCAAGGAAGGCAAGGACATCTCCCTGGAGTACGCGGCTCTGGGCTTCACCAACGACTACAAGCCCCAGAAGTGGACCCCGGTCGACTCGATCGCCTGGCTCAAGGCGATGGCCTGGGACCTGCGCGGCAACATGCAGGACGAGATCGACCGCGCCCTGCTGACCAGCCGGCTCGGCCCCAAGGAGATCGCGGATCTCTACCCGCAGTACCCGTACGACCGGAACAAGCCGATCGTCCAGGCGAGCCGGTACGACGCGGCCACCAGGACGGTCCAGCCCAACGGCTCCGCGTCCACCGGCGTGCCGTCCGGCACGAGCGGTACACCCGCCG
This sequence comes from Streptomyces sp. M41, assembly GCF_043673425.1. Taxonomy (NCBI): domain Bacteria; kingdom Bacillati; phylum Actinomycetota; class Actinomycetes; order Kitasatosporales; family Streptomycetaceae; genus Streptomyces; species Streptomyces sp. M41. The sequence continues at coordinate 38,499 of NZ_JBIMKE010000035.1, forward strand.
GTGCGAGCGGCACGGGCGGTACGCCGGGCGGTACCGGCGGCACGGACCTCCAGAGCCAGCTGTCGGGCCTCCAGAAGGTCCTGGACGGCCTCCCCACGGCCGTCGGTGTGAACGGCAACGGCATCGGCTCCAACTCCTGGGTGGTCGCCGGCAAGCACACCATCACCGGCAAACCGCTGCTGGCCAACGACCCCCACCTGTCGGCCTCGCTGCCGTCCGTCTGGTACCAGATGGGCCTGCACTGCCGCTCGGTCTCCGCCGACTGCCAGTTCGACGTCAGCGGCTACACCTTCGCGGGCATGCCCGGCGTGATCATCGGCCACAACCAGGACATCTCCTGGGGCATGACCAACTCCGGCGTCGACGTCACCGACCTCTACCTGGAGAAGCTCTCCGGCGACGGCTATCTGCTCGACGGCAAGACGGTCCCCTTCAAGACGCGCGAGGAGACGATCGACGTCGCCGGCGGCACGTCCAAGAAGATCGTCGTCCGCGAGACGGACAACGGCCCGCTGCTGTCCGACCGCAGCTCCGAGCTGGTGAAGGTCGGCAAGAAGGCCACCGTCGACACCGCCGCCCCCGACCGCGGCGACGGCTACGGCATCTCGCTGCGCTGGACCGCGCTCGACCCGGGCACCTCCATGGACGCCGTCTTCGCCATGGACAAGGCGTCGAACTGGAAGGAGTTCCGCGCCGCGGCGACCCTGTTCGACGTGCCCTCGCAGAACCTGATCTACGCCGACACCAAGGACCACATCGGCTACACGCTGCCCGGAAAGATCCCCACGCGCGCGCAGGGCTACGACGGCTCCGTCCCCGCGCCGGGCTGGGACTCCAAGTCCCGGTGGACCGGTTACATCGACAAGAGCGAGCTGCCCTACGAGTACGACCCGGCCCGCGGCTATGTCGTCACCGCCAACCAGGCCGTGATCGACAAGGACAAGTACCCGTACACGCTCACCACCGACTGGGGCTACGGCGCCCGCAGCCAGCGCATCACCGACCTCATCCAGTCGAAGATCGACGGCGGCGGAAAGATCTCCACCGAGGACATGCGCCAGATGCAGCTCGACAACAGCAGCGAGATCGCCAAGCTGCTCGTGCCGAAGCTGCTGAAGATCGACATCGACGACCAGGACGTGCGCGACGCGCAGGAGCTCCTGGAGGGCTGGGACTACACCCAGGACGCCGATTCCGCGGCGGCTGCCTACTTCAACTCGGTCTGGCGCAACATCCTCAAGCTCGCCTTCGGCAACAAGCTGCCCAAGGAGCTGCGGGTCAAGGGCCAGTGCCTGTGGGTCGACCCCGTCAACACCACCGGCCCCGCCGACGAGGCGAAGAAGGTCCGCGAGTGCGGTGAGCGCGAGGCCGACCAGGCGCAGCCGGACGGCGGCGACCGCTGGTTCGAGGTCGTGCGGCGCCTCATGGACGACGAGAAGAACGACTGGTGGAGCACGCCCAGGTCGGGCACCCGCCCCGGAGCCTCCGACCGCGACCAGCTGTTCGAGCGGGCCATGATCGACGCCCGCTGGGAGCTGACCGCCAAGCTCGGCAAGGACATCGACACCTGGAGCTGGGGCCGGCTGCACCGCCTGTTCCTGAAGAACCAGACCCTCGGCACCGAGGGGCCCGGATTCCTCCAGTACATGCTCAACCGCGGCCCCTGGAAGCTCAGCGGCGGCGAGGGCACGGTCAACGCGACCGGCTGGAACGCCGCGGGCGGCTACGGCGTCGTCTGGGTGCCGTCGATGCGGATGGTGGTCAACCTCGGCGACCTCGACAAGTCGAAGTGGATCAACCTCTCCGGCGCCTCGGGACACGCCTACAACGCCCACTACACCGACCAGACGGACAAGTGGGCCGACGGCGAGCTGCTCGACTGGTCCTTCTCGGACGACGCGGTCGACAAGGGCACCAGCGACACCCTGGTGCTCAGGCCGTGACCCGCTGACGTCACTGACGGCGAACCTCGAAGGGCCCTCCACGCGCGCGTGGAGGGCCCTTCGTATGAGGAGGCGCGGCTCAGGGCTCCCGGAAGCGGCGGACGCCCGAGGGCGTCACGACCGCGTGCACCGGCCGGTCGTGCGGCTCCTCGGGGACGTGCTCGACGACCTCCGCGGCGTACAGCAGCACCACGAGCGAGGGACGGGCACCCGCGCGCTCCAGACGGGCGAGGACACGGTCGTAGGACCCGCCGCCGCGGCCCAGCCGCATGCCGCGCGTGTCGACCGCGAGGCCCGGCAGCAGCACGACGTCGGCCTCCGTCACGGCGTCCGGGCCGAGGCGTTCGCCCGTGGGCTCGAAGAGGGCCATCTTCCCGCCGTGTTGGACCCGGGCCAGGGAGCCCTCCCCGGCGTACCCGCCCCAGTCCAGGTCGTTGTCCGGCAAGAGGGCGGGCAGCAGCACGCGCACGCCCCGCGCGTGCAGCGCGTCGAGCAGCGCGAGCGTGCCGGGTTCGCTCCCTACGGAGACGTACGCCGCCACCGTGCGCGCGTGTGCCAGCTCGGGCAGCTCCATCGCCCGCTCCGCCAGAGCCTCGCCTGACTCCCGCACGTCATCCGCTGTCAACCTGCTTCTCACCGAGAGGAACTCCCGCCGCAACCTCCGCTTGTCAGGCTCGGCCTCGCGTCCGGTGTGACCTTCGTTGTAACTCAAGTCGCTTCCGTACCTTCCAATGTGCTCATATGAGAGCTAATTAACCGGAGCTTCAGATTCCGTCCGAAGGCACCGGATAAGGTTGCGGGCATGACTCAGTCCCACCCTCGGATCAGCAAGGCTGTCATCCCCGCAGCGGGTCTCGGTACCCGCTTCCTGCCGGCCACCAAAGCCACTCCCAAGGAGATGCTGCCGGTCGTCGACAAGCCGGCGATCCAGTACGTGGTCGAAGAGGCGGTCTCGGCCGGCCTCGACGACGTCCTCATGATCACGGGTCGCAACAAGCGCCCCCTCGAGGACCACTTCGACCGCAACTACGAACTCGAGTCCGCCCTGGAGAAGAAGGGCGACGCCGAACGGCTCGCCAAGGTCCAGGAGTCCAGCGACCTCGCCACCATGCACTACGTCCGCCAGGGCGACCCCAGGGGCCTCGGCCACGCCGTCCTGTGCGCCGCCCCGCACGTCGGCCACGAGCCCTTCGCCGTGCTGCTCGGTGACGACCTGATCGACCCGCGCGACCCGCTGCTCAAGCGGATGGTCGAGGTGCAGGAGCAGCGCGGCGGCAGCGTCGTCGCGCTCATGGAGGTCGCCCCCGAGCAGATCCACCTCTACGGCTGCGCGGCCGTAGAGGCGACCGAGGACGGCGACGTCGTGAAGGTCTCGGACCTGGTCGAGAAGCCGGCCGCGGCGGACGCCCCGTCCAACTACGCCATCATCGGGCGCTACGTGCTCGACCCGCACATCTTCGACATACTGCGCAAGACCGAGCCGGGCCGCGGCGGCGAGATCCAGCTCACCGACGCCCTCCAGCAGCTCGCCGCGGACGAGAAGGTCGGCGGCCCGGTGCACGGCGTGGTCTTCAAGGGCCGCCGCTATGACACCGGAGACCGTGGCGACTACCTCCGTGCCATTGTCAGACTCGCGTGCGAACGTGAAGACCTGGGCCCGGACTTCCGGACCTGGCTTCGCAGTTACGTAGCCGAGGAGATGTAGCGAGTTGAGCACCGCCGCGCCCCACCCCGCCGGCCCTGACCAGCTGTGGTCGGTGGAGGAACATCTGGAGGACATCCTCACGACCGTCCGCCCCCTCGACCCCATCGAGCTGCAACTGCTCGACGCCCAGGGCTGCGTCCTGGTCGAGGACGTCACGGTGCCGGTCTCCCTGCCGCCGTTCGACAACAGCTCGATGGACGGGTACGCGGTGCGGGTCACGGATGTCGCGGGCGCGAGCGAGGAGTTCCCTGCCGTCCTGGAGGTCGTCGGGGACGTCGCGGCGGGCCACGCCGAACCGCTCCATGTGGGCCCCGGCCAGGCCGCCCGCATCATGACCGGCGCCCCGCTGCCCCCGGGCGCCGAGACCGTCGTACCGGTCGAGTGGACCGACGGCGGCCTCGGCGAGGGGCCGGTGACCCAGATGCGGGCCCGCAGCCTGGCACCCGAGGCCGCCCGGGGCGATGTGCACGTGTACCGGCCGGCCGAGGCACGCGCGCATGTCCGCGCCAAGGGCAGCGACGTGAAGGCGGGCGACCGGGCGCTCGAAGCCGGCACCGTCCTCGGGCCGCCCCAGATCGCCCTGCTCGCCGCGATCGGACGCGGCACGGTCCGGGTGCGCCCGCGCCCGCGCGTGGTGGTGCTCTCCACCGGCAGCGAACTCGTCCAGCCCGGCGAGAAGCTGGCCGACGGCCAGATCTACGACTCGAACAGCTTCGCCCTCACCGCCGCCGCCCGTGACGCCGGAGCCATCGCCTACCGTGTCGGCGCCGTCGCCGACGACGCCGAGACCTTGCGCTCCACCATCGAGGACCAGCTCGTCCGCGCCGACCTCATGGTCACCACGGGTGGCGTGAGCGTCGGGGCGTACGACGTGGTCAAGGAGGCGCTGTCCCACGTCGGCGACGAGGACGAGGCCGGCAGCGGCGTCGAGTTCCGCAAGCTCGCCATGCAGCCCGGCAAGCCCCAGGGCTTCGGCTCCATCGGCCCCGACCACACCCCGCTGCTCGCGCTCCCGGGCAACCCGGTGTCGTCGTACGTCTCCTTCGAGCTGTTCGTGCGTCCCGCGATCCGCACCCTGATGGGTCTGGAGGACGTCCACCGGCCGCGGATCACCGCGACCCTGACGGCGGACAAGGCGCTGAGCTCGCCCAAGGGGCGCAGACAGTTCCTGCGCGGCGCGTACACCGACGGCGGGGTGCGGCCGGTCGGCGGCACCGGGTCCCATCTGATCGCCGCCCTCGCGCACGCGGACGCGCTGATCGTCGTCCCCGAGGACGTGGAGAGCGTCGAGCCCGGCGCCGAGGTCGAGGTGGTCCTGCTCGGCTGAACCGTGCTGGTTGGCGGTACCGTGTCGCGCACAGCAGGCCCGTGCGCCGCACCGCGACGGGCCCGGACCGGGAGCGCCACACGAGCATGAGCACGCAGGACCGACCTACGCAGGACCGACTCACGCACCTCGACGACGCGGGCGCGGCCCGCATGGTCGACGTATCGGGCAAGGACGTGACCGCGCGCACGGCCCGCGCCAGCGGACGCGTCCTCGTGTCCCCCCGCGTCGTGGAGCTGCTGCGCGGCGAAGGGGTCCCCAAGGGCGACGCCCTGGCCACCGCGCGTATCGCGGGCATCATGGGCGCCAAGCGCACCCCGGATCTGATCCCGCTGTGCCACCCGCTCGCGGTCTCCGGTGTGAAACTGGATCTGTCGGTCGCGGACGACGCCGTGGAGATCGTGGCCACCGTGAAGACCACGGACCGCACGGGCGTCGAGATGGAGGCCCTCACGGCGGTCTCCGTCGCCGCGCTCACCGTGATCGACATGGTGAAGGCCGTCGACAAGGGGGCGATCATCACGGACGTGCGGGTGGAGGAGAAGACGGGCGGCAAGTCGGGCGACTGGAGCCGGGCATGACGTATCGAGCCCTTGTGGTCACCGCCTCCAACCGGGCCGCCGCCGGGATCTACGAGGACAAGGGCGGCCCGCTGATCGCCGACGGCCTCAAGGGCTTCGGGTTCGCGGTCGACGGACCGCAGGTCGTCCCCGACGGCGACCCCGTCGCCGCCGCCCTGCGCGCCGGCGTCGACGCCGGGTACGACGTCATCGTCACCACCGGCGGCACCGGCATCTCGCCCACCGACCGCACACCCGAGGCGACCCGTGAGGTGATCGACCACGAGGTGCCGGGCATCGCGGAGGCCATCCGGGCGTTCGGCAGGGGAAAGGTGCCGACCGCCGCGCTCTCCCGGGGCCTGGCCGGAGTGGCGGGCGCCACCCTGATCGTGAACCTGCCCGGTTCCAGCGGCGGGGTGAAGGACGGACTGGCCGTCCTGGAGCCCCTCCTGATCCACGCCGTCGACCAGCTCCGCGGCGGCGACCACCCCAGACCCAGCAGCGGGGGTGCGAGCTGAACACCCCATCCTGGCCCGTCGTGCTGGGGGACGGCGATGTCGTCCTCCGGCCGATAAAGATGCGCGACCAACGGGCCTGGCGCGAGGTCAACCGGCGCAACCGGGACTGGCTGCGCCCGTGGGAGGCGACGATCCCGCCGCCCACGCCGAGCGGCCCGATCGTGCACCGGCCGACCTACCGCCAGATGGTGCGTCACCTGCGGTCCGAGGCGAACGCCGGCCGGATGCTGCCGTTCGTCATCGAGTACCAGGGGCGGCTGGTGGGGCAGTTGACGGTCGCCGGCATCACCTGGGGGTCGATGTGCTCGGGGCATGTCGGCTACTGGGTGGACGAGGCGGTGGCGGGCCGCGGGGTGATGCCGACCGCCGTGGCGCTCGTCGTGGACCACTGTTTCCGTACCGTCGGTCTGCACCGCATCGAGGTCTGCATTCGCCCCGAGAACGTGCCCAGCCGGCGGGTCGTGGAGAAACTCGGATTCCGCGAGGAGGGGCTGCGCCCGCGTTATCTGCACATCGACGGCGCCTGGCGCGACCATCTCGTCTTCGCGCTCACGGCGGAAGAGGTGCCGGAGGGGTTGCTGGGCCGCTGGCACCGGGCACGCTCCCAGCAGGTGCCGGGGACGAAGCCGCAGAACACCCAGGGGAATCCCGCGTAGTCCGGAATCCCGCCCCGGGAAATTGAATAAGTGTTCGAAATTGATCGGCCGATGACCGGCTCAGGGCATTAAATTCGCGGCCTCGGAGGGCTGCTGATCGCATCGGTCACAAAAAAAGTTCGAAATATCAGCCAGATCGTGCGACACACCGGCTCAATTGGCAGATGGCCTCACGCAAACCCCTCTACCGTGTGAGACGTGAGCAGCAGCGGCCTCATCTACGCAGTCATTGTCGGGGCCTGGGCCGCCTACTTGGTGCCGATGTGGCTCCGTAGGCAGGACGAGCTGAACGAGGCCCGTCCGACGGAACGCTTCAGCACAGCCATCCGGTTGCTGTCCGGACGGGCGGGGATGGAGCGCCGGTACGCCAAGGACCTGCGCGCGCGCTCCACCGACGAGGGGGAGCCCAGCGCCGATGACCCGGGCGACGTCACCGAGTCGGTGGACGTCCGGGCCTTCGCCGTACCCCCGACCCGTCCGCAGACCCAGGCGGCGGTCCAGGCGCAGGCGTCCGAGCCCGGGTCCGAACCGGCACCGGAACGCGGCGGCGCCCACGCCCCCGACCAGAGCCCCGGCCCCGCGCGCAACGAACGCAAGCGGGTGCCCGCCGCCCGCCGCGCCCCCTCCTCGGAGGCGGCTGCGGCACGGGCCCGGCGCACCAAGGTGCTCGCGCGCCGACGGCGCACCACCATGATGCTCTTCCTCGCCTTCACCGCCGGCGCGATCGTCGCCGCGATCGGCGGGCTCGCGTTCCTGTGGGCGCCCGGCGTTCCCGCCGTGCTGCTCAGCGGGTACATCGCGTATCTGCGCAGCCAGGAGCGCCGCCGCTTCGCCTACCAGATGGACCGGCGCCAGGCCGAGGCCGCCGCGCAGCGGCTGCGCGAGCACGCCCGGTCGCGCCGGCGCGGCCCGGCCGACGGCGGTGACGGCGGTGACGAGACCGACGAGGGGCCCGAACCAGGCACCGAGACCGGGCTGTCCGCGCTCGCCGCGGACCGGCGCGCCCTCGTCGAGCAGACCGATCACGCCGAGTGGGTCGACCAGCAGCGCGAGCGGCAGCGCCGGCCCGGCCACGGGGACAGCTGGGACCCGGTACCAGTGCCGCTGCCGACGTATGTCACCGCACCGGTCGCTCCGCGGGCCACCGCCGACGTGGATCTCGGGGCGCCGGACGCATGGAGCTCGGCGCGGTCCAGTGCCGTCGCGCACGACCGGGAGACGGGCGTGGACGCCGGGGACGGCACCGCGCGGGGCGCGGGCCCGGCGGACGCCGCCGGCGGCGAGGAGCGGCCCCCCGGCAGTGGCCGCACAGACGCCCTGCCGCAGGCCCGCAACCGCTCGCGCGGAGCGAACCCGTCCGCCGCCTCCGCCCGCCGGGCCCGCGAGCGAGGCCGTACGCCGCTGTTCGACCAGTACGAGGACGGCGACCGGCCACGAGCGGCGAACGAGTAGCCGAGGGTCCCCTGGCAGGAGCCCTGGCCGACCGGAAACGGATTTTTGAGCAGGCCGATCGGGGTGCTAAAGTTTCACTCGTTGCAAGGGCCTGTGGCGCAGTCCGGTAGCGCACCTCGTTCGCATCGAGGGGGCCAGGGGTTCAAATCCCCTCAGGTCCACCGCAACAACTCTCCGGGGAAACCTGGGGTGTTGGAAAGATCCCGTCCGATCGGTTGATCGGGCGGGATCTTTTGTGTCCACAGGGCCGGGGGTTGTGGGGGGCATGGAGAAGGTCGCAGCAGACTTACCGGTGGCCCGCTCGGCCCCCCTGCGCAGCGCGGCCTTCCGGCGCTACCTGTCGGCCAACCTCGTCTCCGCCACCGGGTCCGCCATGGCGCCCCTCGCGCTCGCCTACTCCGTGATCGGGGAGGGCGGCGGCGCCGGGGACCTCGGGCTGGTACTGGCCACCAACACCGTGCCGACCATCCTGTTCCTCCTCGTCGGCGGAGTGCTCGCGGACCGGCTGTCCCGCAGCCGGATGCTGTTCCTCGGCAATCTCGTGGCCGCCGTCGCACAGGGCATGCTCGCTGTGATCGTCGCCACAGGACAGGCGTCGACGGCCTCCATCGCGGCCTGCGGCTTCGTGTCGGGGACCGCGATGGCCTTCACCGTGCCCGCCGCCCAGGGCGCGGTGGGCCAGATCGTCCCCGCGGAGCAGCTGCAGCAGGCCAACGCCCTGCTCAGGCTGCCGGGCAACGCGGTCAAGGTGCTCGGACCGGCGGCCGGCGGTGCCGTCGTCGCCGTCAGCGGGCCCGCCTGGGCGCTGGCCTGGGACGCGCTGACGTTCGCCGTGGCCGCCGTACTGCTGCTCGGGCTGCGGCTGGACGCGCCCGTCACCCTCACCAGTGCGCTCGGTGATCTGCGCGAGGGCTGGAGCGGCTTCTGGGCGCGGACCTGGCTGTGGACCTACACGGCGGCCGGAACCGTCCTCGTCGCCGCCTGGCTGGCGGGGTATCAGCTCCTCGGCCCCGTCGTCACCGCCCGGCACTACGCCGGGGCCCGGGACTGGGGCCTCGTGCAGGCCGCGTTCGCCGCCGGACTGCTGGCCGGGACGGTGGTGTGTCTACGCTGGCGGCCGTACCGGCTGCTCACGGTGGCCGTCGTGTCCTGTCTGCCGCTCGCCGCGCCGCTGCTCGCCCTCGGGGCGCAACTGTCCCTGCCCTGGGTGATGTCGGCCACCTTCCTCGCGGGGATCGGGCTGGACGTGACGATCGTGGCGTGGGGAACCGCCTTCCAGCAGCATGTGCCGCAGGGCGAGTTGGGGCGTATGAGCGCGTTCAACAGCGTCGGCGAACGGCTCGCCATCCCCCTCGGCTATCTGCTGACCGCCTTCGCGGCCGGGGTGTGGGACGAGCGGACCGTGCTGGTGGCGTGCGCGGGCCTGGTCGTCGCCGCCGTGATCCTCAACCTGTGTGTGCCGGACGTGTATCGCATCAACCGGCGTGCGGGTCAGGGCTGACGCCGGGGCCGGTCACAGCGTCTTGGCGTAACACAGGCTCAGCTCGTGGAAGCGGTAATAGCCGAATTTCGCGCACGGCTCGTACCCGCTGGACGTGTACAGCGCCACCGCCTCCGGCTGCTTGGCGCCGGTCTCCAGCACCATGCGTCTGCGGCCCGCCGCCCGCGCGTCCTCCTCCAGCGCGGCCAGGATCCGCCGGGCGAGGCCCCGCCCACGCATCTCCTCCACGACATACATCCGCTTCAGCTCGGCATCCCCGTCCGCGTTGCCCTCGCCGTTCTCGTCCTGGGCGCGCCAGCCGCCGGAGGCGACGGGGGAGCCGAGCGGGTCGTACGCGATCAGGTACAGCCCGTTGGGCGGCGCGAAGTCCGTGGGGGCGAGCGGGGTGGCGTCGCCGCCGTCGCCGTAGCGGACGCCGTACTCCGCCTGGACCTGGTCGTTGAGCTTGACGGCGTCGGGGTGATCGAAGGCGATGCGGCGTATGTTCATGCTGATTACCGTATATCAATTCACTTCGGGAGGGGTCCAGAACCGGACCCGTTCCAGTGTGCCGGTATCGTGCCCGGGTGCTCACTGTGACCTCTGTGAATGTGAACGGGCTGCGCGCCGCCGCGAAGAAGGGCTTCGTGGAGTGGCTCGCCGGGACCGAGGCCGACGTGCTGTGCCTCCAGGAGGTCCGCGCCGAGCCGCAGCAACTGCCCGAGCAGGTCCGTGAGCCCGAAGGCTGGCACGTCGTGCACGCCCCCGCCGCCGCGAAGGGCCGGGCCGGCGTCTCCCTCTACACCCGCCGGGAGCCCGACCGGGTCCAGGTCGGCTTCGGGTCTAGTGAGTTCGACAACAGCGGCCGATACGTCGAGGCCGACCTGCCCGGTGTGACGGTCGCCTCCCTCTACCTCCCCTCCGGCGAGGTCGGCACCGCACGACAGGAGGAGAAGGACCGCTTCATGGGCGAGTTCCTCCCCTACCTCAAGGGCCTGCGCGAGCGCGCCGCCGCCGACGGCCGCGAGGTCGTCGTCTGCGGCGACTGGAACATCGCTCACCAGCGGGCCGACCTGAAGAACTGGCGCGGCAACACCAAGAACTCCGGCTTCCTGCCGGAGGAACGCGAGTGGCTCTCCCGAGTGCTCGACCCGGCCGACGGCGGCTACGTCGACGTCGTGCGGGCGCTGCATCCGGACGTGGAGGGGCCGTACTCGTGGTGGTCGTATCGGGGGCGGGCCTTCGAGCGGGATACAGGTTGGAGGATCGATCTCGCCGTGGCGACCCCGGGTCTTGCAGAGAGGGCCGTGAAGGCATCGGTGGAGCGGGCTGCCACCCATGACGAGCGGTGGTCGGATCACGCTCCGGTGACGGTCGTCTTCGACAGGTGACACGGGGGTGTGCCCCCTGGCACACCCCCGAGCGGACCGTGCAGGTCAGGGGAGGGACTCGACCATGCAGGCGAGGCGCGATGTGTCAGGTCCGGCCGGCCGCTCCCTTCCGCCCCCCGACCGACCCTTGGCGACCAGGACGCGAACGCCGTCCCTGTTGTGTACCCGGTGGCCCATCAGTACAGGCTCGTCGGACAGTTAAGTCTTCGAGTGTTCGCGGCCGTCAGTCCCGCTTGCGCAGCCGTCGGTCCAAGGCCAGGGAGAGTTCTGCCTCGACCACGCTGCGGGCCAGGGGGCGCAGGCGGTGGAGGTCGTCCTCGCCGGTGTGGCGCAGGACCAGGTCGGCGAACATCTCGGCCAGGTCGTCGACGTGCCGGCGGACCTGTTTGCCGGCGGCCAGGACCTCCGCGAGGGGGATGCCCTCGCGGACCAGGGCCGAGGAGACGTCCAGCAGGCGGCGGCTGATGTGGACGATCTCGTCGCCGTCGGTGCCGAGGTAGCCGAGTTCCAGGGCGGCGGCGAGGTTCTCGGGGGTGACCTGGCCCTCGAAGCGGGCGGCGAGTTCCTCGGGGGTGAGGCGGACCGGCTCCTCCTCGGTGGGGGTGACGCCGAGGACGTCGGCGACGTCGCGGCCGTTGTCGAGGGCCTCCGCGAGTTCGGCGATGCCGGTGAGGGTGTGGCCGCGCTCCAGCAGGGCCGCGATCGTGCGCAGGCGGGCCAGGTGGTGGTCGTCGTACCAGGCGATGCGGCCTTCGCGGCGTGGGGGTGGGATCAGCTTGCGTTCGCGGTAGAAGCGCAGGGTGCGCACCGTGATGCCGGCCAGGCGGGCCAGTTCCTCCATGCGGTATTCACGCTTCTCGGTCACCTGGGCACCCTAATTCGTACCGGGGGTAACTTTCCTCGGCCGGCCCCCTACCGGTCGGTACGGTCCTCCTCTACTCTCCCATTGCGCCAGTGTTCACTGGCGTGGTTCCGGGTGGAGCAGGGAGGCACAGGCATGGCCGAACGCGAACATGTGCGGGTCGCGGTGGTCGGGTCCGGGTTCGGCGGGCTGGGAGCCGCCGTACGGCTGCGGCGCGAGGGAATCACCGACTTCGTCGTCCTGGAACGGGCCGGCAGCGTGGGCGGCACCTGGCGGGACAACAGCTATCCGGGATGCGCGTGCGATGTGCCGTCCCATCTGTACTCGTTCTCGTTCGCGCCCCATCCCGACTGGCCGCGCACCTTCTCCGGTCAGGAGCACATCCGCGCCTACCTGGAACACGTCACGGACACCTTCGGGCTGCGCCCCCACATCCGCTTCGACTCGGAGGTGAAGCGGATGACCTGGAACGGCGAGCGGCTGTGCTGGGACATCGAGACCAGCAGCGGGGAGCTGTCGGCCGACCTCGTGGTCTCCGCGACCGGGCCGCTGTCGGACCCCAAGGTCCCGGACATCCCCGGGCTCGACTCCTTCCCGGGCAAGGTCTTCCACTCCGCCCGCTGGGACCACGACTACGACCTGCGCGGCAAGCGCGTCGCCATGGTCGGCACCGGCGCCTCCGCCATCCAGATCGTGCCGTCCATCCAGCCCGACGTCGAGCGGCTCACTCTCTTCCAGCGGACGCCGCCGTGGGTCATGCCCCGCATGGACCGTGCCATCAGCGGCGCCGAGCGCTCCCTGCACCGGGCCCTGCCGGTCACCGCGCAGCTCCGCCGCGGACTGCTGTGGGGCATCCGGGAGTTGCAGGTCCAGGCGTTCACCAAGCGGCCCGAGGAGCTCGGTCTGGTCGAGCGGCTCGCCAAGCGCAACATGGCTCGCGCCATCAAGGACCCGGCCCTGCGCGCCAAGCTGACGCCCGACTATCGCATCGGGTGCAAGCGGATCCTGCTGAGCAGCGAGTACTACCCCGCCCTCGCCCGGCCGAACGTGGACGTGGTGGCCAGTGGGCTCAGCGAGATCCGGGGTTCGACCGTCGTCGCCGCCGACGGCAGCGAGGCCGAGGTCGACGCGATCGTCTTCGGCACCGGGTTCCATGTCACCGACATGCCGATCGCCGACCGGGTCGTGGGCGCCGAGGGCAGGACGCTCGCCGAGGTGTGGAAGGGCGGGATGGAAGCGCTGCGGGGTGCCTCCGCGGCCGGGTTCCCGAACTGGATGACGATCATCGGGCCCAACACGGGTCTCGGGAACTCGTCGATGATCCTGATGATCGAGTCCCAGCTGAACTACCTGGCCGACTTCGTACGGCAGTTGGACGTCCTCGGCGGCCGGGTGGCGCTGGACGCGCGGCCGAGTGCCGTGCACGCCTGGAACCGGCGGGTCCAGGAACGCATGAAGCGGACCGTGTGGAACACCGGCGGGTGCACCAGCTGGTACCTGGACGCGGCCGGCCGCAACACCACCATCTGGCCCGGCACGACGACCGAGTTCCGGCGGGCCACGCGGCGCGTCGACCTGTCGGAGTACGCCGTGGTCCGGGCCGCCGCCGCAGAGGACGAGCAGGGCCGGCAGGGCCTGGAGAGCAGCGAGGTGACCGCGTGAGCCGTCTGATGCATGTGAAGTCCGGGCCGTACGCCCCGCCCGCCGCGGCCCGTGAGCTGACGGCCGTCTCCGCCGACGGCGCCCGGCTGCACGTGGAGGTGCACGGCCCCGAGGGCGCGCCCACCGTGGTCCTCGCACACGGCTGGACCTGCTCGACCGCCTTCTGGGCGGCGCAGATACGCGAGCTCGCCGTCGACCACCGGGTCGTCGCCTACGACCAGCGCGGCCACGGACGCAGCCCGGCGAGCCCGGTGTGCAGCACCGACACACTCGCCGACGACCTCGAAGCCGTACTGAAGGAGACCCTCGCACCCGGCGAACGGGCCGTGCTCGTCGGGCACTCCATGGGCGGCATGACGGTGCTGGCGGCTGCACCGCGCCCTGCGGTGCGGGAGCGGACGGCGGCGGTCCTGCTGTGCAGCACGGGCGCCTCGCGGCTGGTCGCCGAGTCGACGGTCGTACCGATACGGCCGGGACGGCTGCGGACCTGGCTGACCAAGCACATCCTCGGATCGAGGGCGCCGCTCGGTCCGGTCACCCCGGTCGCCCGGGCGATCCTCAAGTACGCGACGATGGGTCCCGGCTCGGCCCCACACATGGTCGAGGCCTGCGCGCGGATCGTGCACGCGTGTCCGCGCAAGGTGCGCCACACCTGGTCGCAGGTGCTCGACCTGCTCGATCTCGACCATGGCGTACGGGAGTTGACCGCGCCGACCGCGGTGATCGTGGGGACGGGCGACCGCCTGACCCCGCCGGTGCACGCGCGCTCACTGGCCGCCGCGCTGCCCAACTGCCTCGGCGTCACCGAGCTCTCCGGACTCGGGCACATGACACCGGTCGAGGCACCCGAGGCGGTGACCGGGCGGATACGGGAGCTCGTCAGGACGTACGCCCGAGACGGCCGGGCGCAGCAGCAGACCGACACGTACACGCAGGTGAAGGAGGGCGCATGAGCAGGGTGAGCCTCGAAGGACAGGTCGCCGTCGTGACCGGGGCGGCGCGGGGGGTCGGTGAGCTGCTCGCCCGCAAGCTCTCCGCGCGGGGCGCGAAGGTGGCGCTCGTCGGGCTGGAGCCGGACGCCCTGAAGCAGGTCTGCGAGCGGCTGCACGGTGACAGCGGCCACTGGTACGCCGACGTGACGGATCACGAGGCGATGGCGCGGGTGGCGCGGGAGGTCAAGGAGCGGTTCGGGAAGGTCGACATCGTCGTCGCCAACGCGGGTGTCGCGGCCGGCGGTCCGTTCGTGGACTCCGATCCGGAGGCGTGGCGGCGGGTCATCGAGGTCAATCTGATCGGATCGGCCGTGACGGCACGGGCGTTCCTGCCGGTGCTGATGGAGAGCCGGGGGTATCTGCTTCAGATCGCCTCGCTCGCGGCGATCACTCCGGCGCCGATGATGACGGCGTACTGCGCGTCGAAGTCGGGTGTGGAGGCGTACGCGCACAGTCTGCGGGCCGAAGTCGGCTACAGGGGCGTGCGGGTGGGGGTCGGGTATCTGTCCTGGACCGACACCGACATGGTGCGGGGCGCCGATCAGGACGACGTCATGCGGGAGTTGAGGAAGCGGCTGCCGTGGCCGTCGAACAAGACCTATCCGCTGGGGCCGGCGGTCGACCGGATCGTGGCGGGGATCGAGCGGCGTTCCAGCCATGTGTACGGGCAGTGGTGGCTGCGCGGGATGCAGGGGGTGCGCGGGTATCTGCCGGGGCTCATCGGGACCGTGGGGCAGCGGGAGATGCGGCGGTTCGCGGACCGGCTGGAGGGGATGCGGACCGGGCTGGTCGGTGCGGGCGGCGCCGCCGATGAGCAGGAGCGTATTACGCGGCGTAACTGATCGACATGCGCAGGGTTATCGCCCGTGTGAATCTGGTCGAGGCCCCAGCGAGGGGCCGATCCCACCCACTACGGGAGTGAACCCACATGGGCATGAAGGACCAGTTCAAGGAGAAGTCCGAGCAGCTCCAGGAGCGTGCGCGTCAGCACGGTCAGCAGGACCGGGAGCGCCCGCAGGGGCAGCCGGAGCGGGGCCGCCCGCAGGGGCAGCCGGAGCGGGGCCGTCCGCAGCGTCCGCAGCGCGAGGAGCAGCCCGACCGCATGCGTGAGGACGAGGAGCGCTTCGACCACGACTACGACCGGTAGTCAGTCGGTTCGCTGAGAACGCGGGGTGCCCCCTGGTTGGTGGGTGCCCCGCGTTCGTGCTTTGCGGGGGGACGTTGTCGTCCCGCCGCCCTTCGAGAGCCTCAAGTGCGCGGCCTCAAGTGCGCGGGGGAAGCTTTGGCCTTGACCGGTCCGGAACGTGTGTGTAGTCAGGGGGAGTTGCCGGGGGGTTCGTCTCCAGCAGTTCCAGGGCCAGTTCCACGGCGTCGGCCAGTTGGGCGTGGCGGCCCTCCGCCCAGTCCAGGGGCGTGCGCAGGACCTCCACGTCCGGGGTCACGCCCTTGTTCTCGATGGACCAGCCGTACGCGTCGAACCAGGCCGCGTTCATCGGCACGGTGATCACCGTGCCGTCGCCCAGGCGGTGGCGGCCGGTCATACCGACGACTCCGCCCCAGGTGCGCTGCCCGACGACCGGCCCCAGCCCGAGGAGCTTGAACGCGGCCGTGATCATGTCGCCGTCGGACGAGGTCGCCTCGTCGGCCAGGCCGACCACCGGGCCGCGCGGGGCGTTGGAGGCGTACGACACGGGCTGGGCGTTGCGTGTGAGGTCCCAGCCCAGGATGGTCCGGGTCAGCTTCTCCACGACCAGTTCGCTGATGTGGCCGCCGGCGTTGCCGCGTACGTCGACGATCAGGGCGGGGCGGGACATCTCCATGCGCAGGTCCCGGTTGAACTGGGCCCAGCCCGAGCCGCCCATGTCCGGGATGTGGAGGTAGCCGCAGCGCCCACCGCTCAACTCCCGTACGACCAAGCGGCGTTTGGCGACCCAGTCCTGGTAGCGGAGCGGGCGTTCGTCGATCAGGGGGACCACGGCGACTCGGCGGGGCCGGCCTGCCTCGCCCTGTGCCGGGGCCAGGGTCAGCTCCACCGTGGTGCCGCCGGCCCCGGCGAGGAGCGGGTAGGGGCCGGTGACCGGGTCCACCGGGCGGCCGTCGACGTGGGTGAGGACCGCGCCTTCGCGGATGCCGGTGCCCGCGAGCGGGGAGCGGGCCTTGGAGTCGGAGGACTCGCCGGACAGGATGCGTTTGACGACCCAGCCCTCGTCCCGGCGGACGAAGTTGGCGCCCAGTAGGCCCTGCCAGCGCTGGTAGTGCGGTGGGCCCTCGTTGCGGCGGGCGGCGGAGACGTAGGCGTGGGAGGTGCCGAGTTCGCCGAGCACCTCGCGCAGCAGGTCCGCGAACTCGTCGGGGGAGGCGACCCGTTCGACCAGGGGGCGGTACTGGGCGAGGACCGCGTCCCAGTCGATGCCGCACATCTGCGGCTCCCAGAAGTACGCCCTGATGAGCCGGCCCGCCTCCTCGTACGCCTGCTTCCACTCGGCCGTCGGGTCCACCTCGTGCAGGATGCGGCGCGCGTCGATCCAGACCGTGGAGTCGCTGTCGCCGGACTCACTGGCGGGTACCGCCCGCAGGTCGCCCTCGTCGACGAGGACCAGGCGGGTGCCGTCGCCGCTCACCGCGAACCAGTCCAGCTGGTCGACGAGTTGGGACTTCTTCGCCTTGCCGATGTTGAAGTGCTCCAGGGCAGGCCGTCCGGTCGTGTCGTCCGGGTTGGCGAACGTCTCGCCGAGCGCGCCCGAGATCGGCCAGCGCAGCCAGACCAGTCCGCCGCCGCTGACCGGGTACAGCGCGGAGTACTTGGAGGCGGCGACCGGGAACGGCGTGACCCTGCTCTCCAGGCCCTCGACCTCCACGACCGTCGTCCCGGCGTCCCCGCCGTCCGTGTCCTCCAGCGGGTCCAGACCACCGGCCGCGGGGCGGCCCTCGGGGTTCAGGGCGAAGGGCGAGGGGGTCGCGGAGGACAGCGGCAGGAGGTAGGGGCGGCAGCCCAGTGGGAAGGACAGGTCGCCGGTGTGGACGTCGTACACCGGGTCGAAGCCGCGCCAGGAGAGGAAGGCGAGATAGCGGCCGTCCCGGGTGAACACCGGATTCTCGTCCTCGAAGCGGCCCGCCGTGACGTCGATGACGGACAGGTCCTTGATCCGGGCCAGTTTGATCTGCCGCAGCGAGCGGCCGATCCCCGGATGTGACCAGGTCAGCCATGCCCCGTCCGGGGAGAAGGCCAGGTCCCGCACCGGGCCGTTGTCCGACCGGATCAGCTCGGTGACCTCGCCCTCGGAGTTCGCGGCGCCCGCGGCGGCAGCCGCGTCGTCGGACACGGTGAGCAGCAGCAGCCGTCCGTCGTGCGCGGCGATCGCGAGGCGCTCTCCGTTCGGGTCGGCGACCATCTCCAGGACCCGGCCCACCTCGCCCGAGGCCAGCCGGCGCGGTGCGCGCTCGCCGGTGGCCCGGGGCAGATACGCGATCTCGACGGCGTCCTCGCCCTCCGCGTCGGTCACATACGCGACCTGGCCGAGCGAGCCGAGCATCTCGGGGAGCCGGACCCGTACGCCCGGGGTGTCGGTGATGGTGCGGGCGGGGCCGTCGCGGTGGGTCAGCCAGTACAGGCTGCCGCGCACGACCACGGCGCTCGCGCGGCCCGTCTCGTCCACGGAGATGCCGTCGATGTGCTGGGCGGCGGGCACCTGGTACCGGCGGCGTCCCGCGCCCGGCCCGCTGAGCCGGACGTCGAGCCTGCGGGGTTCGCTGCCGGCGGCGAGGTCGTCCACCAGCCACAGGTCGCCCGCGCACTGGTACACCACCCGGGTGCCGTCGCTCGCGGCGTGCCGGGCGTAGAAGGCGTCGTGGTCGGTGTGGCGGCGCAGGT
Source organism: Streptomyces sp. M41 (assembly GCF_043673425.1). Taxonomy (NCBI): domain Bacteria; kingdom Bacillati; phylum Actinomycetota; class Actinomycetes; order Kitasatosporales; family Streptomycetaceae; genus Streptomyces; species Streptomyces sp. M41. Next base: position 56,918 of record NZ_JBIMKE010000035.1, read on the forward strand.
CGGAGCCGTCCTGGGCGCAGGAGTAGAGGTTGCCGACTCCTTCGTGGTCGCAGAGGAAGGCGATCCGGCCGCCGACGAACATCGGGGAGTGCAGATGGCCTTCGATGTCCGGCAGCAGTCGTTCGCCGTGCAGCCACAGGCGGCCCGTCGCCCCGCCCCGGTAGCGCTTCCAGGAGGCCGGTTCGTGCGGTGGGGTGCCGGTCAGCAGCAGCGTTTTGTGCTCGTCGTCCACGTCGGCGACCTGGATGTCGGCGCAGGGCCCCCAGGGGAGCTTGCGGCCGGGGTCGCCGTCGGTGCCGACCTTGTAGGCGAAGGTGTAGTGGGAGAAGGGTTCGCCGTGGGAGGCGACGGCGAGGATCGCGCCGTCCGGTGTCCAGCCGCACACCCGGGTGTCCGGGGAGCCCCAGTGGGTGAGCCGGGTGCCCGGTCCGCCGGCCACCGGGACCAGGTGGATCTCGGGGTTGAGGCTGCGCCAGCTCGTGTACGCGATGTGCCGCCCGTCGGGGGAGAAGCGGGGGTGCCCGGTCCTGGTGCGGTCCACGGTGAGCCGCCAGGCTCGGCCGGGGCCGTCGAGGGGGGCCAGCCACAGGTCGTCCTCGGCCACGAAGCACAGCAGGTCGCCGCTCAGATGGGGTAGGCGCAGGTAGCTCACCTACTCATGCTTCGCCTGGGGGTGGACGGGGGCAAGTCGTGCAAAACGGGCGGTCGACCCGGCCTCCGGGGTCCTGCGTGACCTAGGACACGTACGAAACGGTTTCGTTTCGCTGAAACGGTGGGTAACCTCTTAGGTGTACGAAACCGTATCGTTCGGAGTAGGAGGTGAGGGCCGTGGCCGAGGTTTCGACAGGACGTCGCAGTCGGATCACCCCCGAGCGCGAGGCCGAGTTGTACGAGGCCGTGCTCGACCTGCTCCGGGAGGTCGGCTACGACGCCCTCACCATGGACGCCGTGGCGGCCCGCACCCGGTCCAGCAAGGCGACGCTCTACCGCCAGTGGGGCGGCAAGCCGGAGCTGGTGGCCAAGGCGATCCGGCACAACAAGCCGGGCAACATCGCCGACGTCGACACCGGGTCCCTGCGGGGCGACCTCCACGCGCTCACGGCACTCGAGGACGACTGCGCCATGCAGCAGAACGCCGCGCTGATGCGGGGCCTGTTCATGGCGGTGCACGGCAATCCGGATCTCCTGCAGGCGTTCAGGGAACTGCTCGTCGAACCGGAGATGGAGGAGTTCAACCGGTTCGTGCGGCGGGCCGTCGAGCGCGGCGAGGTCCGTCCCGACTGCCCGGCGCTGGACTATGTGGTGCACATGCTCGTCGGCGCCTTCGCCACCCGCACCCTGATCGACGACCAGCCGCCGACGCAGGCCTTCCTCATGTCGTACATCGACGCCGTGGTCCTCCCCGCCCTCGGCGTTTCCGTCGACTGATTCCCCGTCACCCGACGGTTCCCCACCGAGCAAGCCCTCCATAGCCCTCCATCTGACGTAACCGCTCACGTCGTCGGGCTGATCACCCCTGCCCACGTACCGACCCACGACCTGACCGGGAGACGCCTTCAGTGGCCACGTTTCTCTACAAACTCGGCCGGCTCGCCTTCAGGCGACGGCATTTCGTCGCCCTCATATGGGTGGCGCTGCTCACCCTCGCCGGTGTCGGCGCGGCCAGCGCCCCCACCGCGGGCTCCACCTCCTTCTCGATCCCCGGCACCGAGGCGCAGAAGGCCTTCGACCTGCTGGAGCAGCGCTTCCCCGGCATGAGTGCCGACGGCGCCACCGCCCGCGTCGTCTTCAAGGCGCCGGACGGTCAGAAGATGACGGACGCCGGCAACAAGGCGACCGTCGAGGACACCGTCAAGGAGCTGTCCGACGGCTCCGAGGTGGCCTCCGTGGCCGACCCGTACACCGCGAAGGCGGTCAGCCGGGACGGCACGATCGCGTACGCCTCGGTCCGGTACGACGTCTCCGGCATGGAGCTTCAGGACTCCTCCCGGGACGCCCTGGAGCACGCCGCGCAGGAGGCGCGGGACGCCGGGCTGACCGTGGAGGTCGGCGGTGACGCACTCCAGTCGGTGCCGCACACCGGCGCCTCGGAGATCATCGGCATCGCGGTCGCCGCGGTCGTCCTCGTCATCACCTTCGGCTCCCTGATCGCGGCCGGGCTCCCGCTGCTGACCGCCCTGATCGGCGTCGGCATCGGCATCTCGACGATCACCGCCCTGGCGAGCGCGCTGGAGCTGGGCTCCACCACCTCGACGCTGGCGATGATGATCGGCCTCGCGGTCGGCATCGACTACGCCCTGTTCATCGTCTCCCGCTACCGCGCGGAACTCGCCGAGGGCCGTGAACGCGAGGAGGCCGCCGGCCGGGCCGTCGGCACCGCCGGTTCGGCGGTGGTCTTCGCGGGCCTGACCGTGGTGATCGCGCTGGTCGGACTCTCCGTCGTCAACATCCCGATGCTGACGAAGATGGGTGTCGCCGCGGCCGGCACCGTGGTCATCGCGGTGCTCATCGCCCTGACGATGGTCCCGGCGCTGCTCGGCTACGCCGGGCGCAAGGTGCGGCCCGCCGGGCGCAAGGCCCGGTGGATGGGCGGCGGCCGGGCCGAGAAGAAGGCGGCCTCCAACGCCGCCAAGCCGAACATGGGCACGCGCTGGGCGAGCTTCGTCGTGCGCCGCCCGATCGCCGTGCTGCTGCTCGGCGTCATCGGCCTCGGCGCCGCCGCGGTCCCCGCGGCCTCGCTGGAGCTGGGCCTGCCCGACGACGGCTCGCAGCCGACGTCCACCACCCAGCGCCGCGCCTACGACCTGCTTTCCGAGGGCTTCGGCCCCGGCTTCAACGGCCCGCTGATGGTCGTGGTCGACGCACAGGGCAGCGACGACGCCGGCGCCGTGTTCAAGACGGTCGGCGATGACATCAAGGGCATCGACAACGTCGTGACGGTGACGCCGGCGACGCCCAACAAGGCGGGCGACACGGCCACGATCACCGTGATCCCGGACGCCAAGCCCTCCTCCGTGACGACGGAGGACCTCGTGCACGCCATCCGTGACAAGGGCGCGCAGGTGAAGGCCGACACGGACGCGACCGTGCTGGTCACCGGCTCGACGGCGATGAACATCGACGTCTCTCAGAAGCTGAACGACGCGCTGCTGCCGTATCTGGCCCTGGTCGTCGGTCTCGCGTTCCTGCTGCTGATCCTGGTCTTCCGCTCGATCCTGGTCCCGCTGAAGGCGGCCCTCGGCTTCCTGCTGAGCGTGATGGCGGCGCTCGGCGCGGTGGTCGCGGTCTTCCAGTGGGGCTGGCTCTCGGGCCTCATGGGCGTGGAGGAGACCGGTCCGGTCATGTCGATGATGCCGATCTTCATGGTCGGCGTGGTCTTCGGCCTGGCGATGGACTACGAGGTGTTCCTCGTGACGCGGATGCGCGAGGCGTACGTCCACGGCGAGAAGCCGAGCCAGGCGGTGGTCACCGGCTTCCGGCACGGGGCCCGGGTGGTCACGGCCGCCGCGGTGATCATGATGGCGGTGTTCGCCGGATTCATCGGCTCCAGCGAGTCCATGGTCAAGATGATCGGCTTCGGGCTGGCGATCGCGGTGTTCTTCGACGCCTTCATCGTCCGGATGGCCATCGTCCCGGCCGTGCTGGCCCTGCTCGGCAGGCGGGCCTGGTGGCTGCCGAAGTGGCTGGACCGCGCCCTGCCCAATGTGGACGTGGAGGGCGAGGGCCTGCGCACGGCGGCCGAGTCGAAGAAGGACGCGGACCCCGACGAGGACCGCGCACTGACACGAGTGTGATCCGCCTCCCGTGAGGTGGGCCGGCCGGTGAGGGCTTCCGTGGGAACGGGGCCCTTCACCGGCCGTTTTGAGCCTCGCGCGTACGAGGCCCTACTAACGCCCGTTGAGCCTTCGCGGGTACGGGACCCGAACCGGCGTTTGAGCCTTTGCGGGTACGAGACCCTCACCGGCCCTTTTCACGATCAGCGGGCTCTCCCTTCCGGATCACCACCACCCCCGTCCCGGCATCCGGACTCCGGCCGAAACCAGTTCGCGTGTGCCGTACACGCACCGCTAGCGTGCCGTGCCATGACGACGACCGACAGCCACGACGGAACCGGCGACCGCGCAGCCCACCCCCTCTTCGCCGAAGCCCTCGACGAGCTGGGCCTCGGTGACCTGCACGGCCGGATCCGGCGCTTCCCGGACGCGACCCGTACCGCGGCCGAAGCCGCCGCCGCGATCGGCTGCGAGCTCAGCCAGATCTGCAAGTCCCTGATCTTCGCCGCCGACGGGGTGCCGGTGCTGGTGCTGATGGACGGCGCCTCGCGGGTCGACGTCGAGCGGGTGCGGCAGGAGCTCGGCGCCGAGAAGGTCACCCGGGCCAAGGCGGACGTCGTACGGGAGACCACCGGATACGCCATCGGGGGCGTGCCGCCCTTCGGGCACCGTACGCGGACCCGGGTGCTCGCCGACCGGTCACTGCTGGAGCACGACGTGGTGTGGGCCGCCGCCGGCACCCCGCACACCGTCTTCCCCATGGAGCCCGAGGCGCTCGTCGCGCACGCGGGCGGCACCCTCGTGGATGTGCGCGAGCAGACTTCGTGACCCCGCTCGTCACCACCGCCGTCCTGCTGGCGGCCGTCACCCACGCGAGCTGGAACGCGATCGCCCACAAGATCACCGACAAGCTCGTCGGGTTCACGCTCATCGCCGGCGGCGGGACGCTGATCGGCGCGGCCCTCGCGCCCTTCGCCGCGTTCCCGGCGGCCGAGGCCTGGCCGTACCTCATCGCCTCCGGCGTCGTCCACGTCGTGTACTACACGCTGCTGATGAAGTCCTTCCGGCTCGGCGACTTCGGGCAGGCCTACCCCATCGCGCGCGGCACCGCGCCGCTCGTGGTCGCCGTACTCGCCGCCGTCGTCGCGCACGAAGTGCCGGACGGATGGGCGGCGGCCGGCATCGCCGTCTCCTGCGCGGGGCTCACCGGCGTCGCCCTGTGGGGGCTGCGCGGGCACCGGCCCGACTGGGCGGCGATCGGCGCGGCGCTGGCCACCGGCCTGAGCATCGCGACGTACACCGTCCTCGACGGCCTCGGCGTACGGGCCTCCGGATCGCCGCTCGGCTACATCGCCTGGCTGATGCTGGTCGAGGGCCTCGTCATCCCCGCCTACGCCGTCTGGCGCCTGCGCGGCCGGACGATGGCCGCGCTCCGCCCCTTCGCCGCCCTCGGCCTGCTCGGCGCCGCGCTCTCGGTCGCCGCCTACAGCCTGGTCCTGTGGGCCCAGACCAAGGCCGAACTCGCCCCGATCGCCGCGCTGCGGGAGTCGTCCATCATCGTGGGAGCGGCGATCGGCGCGGTGTTCTTCAAGGAACGCTTCGGCGCAGCCCGCATCGCGGCGGCGGGACTGCTGGTCATAGGGATCGGGCTGATGCTGCACGCCGGGTAGCCCCTGGCAGCTCCCCGACGCCTCGGGAGCCCTCGGGGAGAGTCGCCGCGTGCCGGAGGGCTGGTCAGTGCCGTCCGGTGATGCCCGACAGGTCGTGCTCGGTCATGCTGTTGCGGTCGCCGACCGAGCGGCCCAGGGCGTGGTGGGGCCACAGGCCGGCGGCGACGCGGCGGCTGCGTTCGTTCCACTGGCGGGCCGCCGGGGCGTCCGCCTTGTAGTGGTTGAGGGCGTAGCCGCCGGAGTGGATGCGCAGCAGGGTGAAGCCGCCCGGGTAGTCCTTGGCGGCGGCGACTTCCTGCTGGGTGACGTGCGGGGCCCGCGACAGCACCGTGCGCTTGTTGCGGTGGGTGTGGCCCGCGTGGTGCAGGAAGACACCGGGGGCCTGTGCGTAGGCGTCGAGCATCGCGCGGGCCTGGCGCCGCTCCAGGCACTGGCCGCGGGTCACCGGGAAGACCGAGTCCCGCACGGTCAGCGGATGGTGGCCGAACACCAGCGTCGGCTGGTCCGGAGCCTGCTTCAACCGCGCCCGGAACCAGGACAGTTGCTCGGGCCCGAGCCCGCCGGCGTCGGCGCCGTTGCCGCTCTTGGCGTAGGTGTCGAGGCCGATGATCCGCAGCCCGCCGAGGTCACGGGCGAAGTATCCGGTCCCGTCACCGCCGCCCGGCCCGTCCTCGCTCCCCGGGAACGCCGCCTGGAAGGAGTTCTCCCGGGAACGGTCGTGGTTGCCGCGTACGACGAAGTAGTCCCGCCCGTGCGTGCCGAACCCGTCCAGGATCCGCCGGGCCTCGCCCAGGTCATGGGCCGCGCCGCCGGCCGAGATGTCGCCGCCCGCCAGCAGCAGGTCGGCCCCGCGCCGCCGGGCCTCCTCGACCAGCGCCCGGCTCATGATCTCCGGATACGGCGCCCGCCCCGGCTGCTGCGCCACCCCGCGCAGCAGGGGCAGCCCGCCCACCAGGCCCGCCGTGGTCTCGCCGAGGTGCAGGTCGTTGCAGAGCGCGACCGACAGCAGATGCCGGCCGGGCGGGGGCTGCGGCGTGGTGAAGGAGTACGGCCCGCCGCTCGTGCCGAATCCGAACGTCGAGGTGCCGACCGCGTTGCCGCGCACCAGGTGCAGCGGGGTCGGCGTGGCGGTCGTGCCGCGCGAGCGGGCCTGGTAGTAGTACGTCTGCCCGGGCTCCAGGTCCGTGAGCTCGACCTGGTGGTGAGCTGTGCGCACACCCTCGGCGGCGACCCGGTCGAGCCGCGCGGGGTGGGTTCCGTAGACGACCTCGCCCTCGGTGAGCGCGGGCAGGGGGTGGCCGAAACCGTCGTTGGTCCCCGGGATGCCGGTGTACCAGGTGACGACCGCGCGGTCCTCGGCCAGGGTGACCAGCTCCAGGTTCACGGCGGTCAGGTCGTCGGGGTGGTGGGAGCGCACGCGCTGCACGGCGGCGGAGGCCGACCGCAGCAGGGCGGGGGCCAGACGCGCGCCCGAGCGCAGCACCTCGCAGGGCCCGGGCAAGGCCGAGAGGGCTGCGAGAGCGGGCAGGTGGGCGGAGAAACAGCAGCGCATGTCCTCTATGCGGCCCGGGTGTGGTTGGCGAGGGAGGTGGCGGTGGCGGCTGGGCCAGGTCCGGCGCGCGACATCTCCGTGGAACGCGACATCTCCATGGAAGCAGGGCGAAGGCGGTCATCGCAGGGAGTGTGCCGAGTCTCACTGATCCCGAGTTGCCGTCTTTGTGCGGTGAGCGAGCGCGCCGACGGCCGTGGGGGAGAGTGATGGAGGCCGTGCGGGCGCAGCCACTACGCTCGGACCAGCGGAAGTCCACCGAGGGGGCGGGCCATTGACTGCGCTGAGCGAGGGGCCGGACGCGGGGGTCGGCGGCAGGGAGCCGCTGCACGCGGATCGGATCAAGCATCTGGAGTTCATCCAGGCGACGATCACGCGGCTGGGCACCAACTCCTTCCTCGTCAAGGGCTGGGCGCTGACCCTGGCCGCCGGTCTGCTCGCGCTGTCGGCCAGCCGGCTGAGCTGGCAGCTGTCCGTCGTGGGCGCGGTGCCGCTGTGCTGCTTCTGGTACCTGGACTGCTTCTTCCTGCGCCAGGAGCGGGCCTTTCGCCGGCTCTACGACGACGCCCGGCGCCCCGACAGCACGGTCGAGATGCTGTCCATGAACGTGGCGCCCTATCTGACGCGGATGCCGTGGCCGGAGGTCTGGGTGACGCCGACGCTGCTGCTGTTCTATTCGCCGCTGCTGCTCGCCGATCTCACGCTCCTGGTCATCGCCCTGTGAGCTCGGCCGCCAGACGGGCGGCGAGCGCGTCCTTCGCGGCGTCGTCCCTGTCCCGGCGGGCGTCGCCCTTCGGCGGCCAGATGGGGCCCATCGCGTCTCCGGGCTGGCGCGGCACGAGATGCACATGGGTGTGGAAGACGGACTGCGAGGCCACCTCGCCCGCGGAGTTGATGACGTTCATGCCGTCGGGCCCGAGGACCGCGCGCAGGGCGTTGCCCACCACCAGCACGGTACGGAAGAGATGCTGAACCGCCGTCTCGTCCATCGCCCACAGATCCGTGGAGTGGGCGCGCGGCACGACCAGGGTGTGCCCGCGGGTCGCGGGGGCCAGGGGGAAGAAGGCGAGGGTGTGCGCGTCCTCGTACACCATCCGTGCGCTGCCGGTGCCGGCGGCGATCTCGCAGAAGACGCAAGGCTGTCGACCGGCGTCCATGGGTGCTCCCTGTCGCTCTAGGGTGTGCGGCGTGGGCGGCATCTTCATCAACTACCGCAGGGGCGATCACGAAGACGTCGTGCGGGAACTGTACGACCGGCTCGAACGCCACTTCGGGGCGGACCAGGTCTTCCGGGACGTGGCCTCCATCGTGCCGGGGCAGCGCTACCCGGACACGCTGCGGGAACGGGTGGCGGACTGCGAGGTGCTGCTCGTCGTCGTGCACACGGGCTGGGCGGACACGCGGGGCGCCTCGGGCGGGCGGCGGCTGGACGACGAGGGCGACTGGGTTCGCCGGGAGATCGACCAGGCCCTGCACTCCGGCAAGTCCGTCATCCCCCTGCTGCTGGACGGCGCCGCCCCGCCGCGACCGGACCAACTTCCGTACCCGGTACGGGACCTGGCCCACCGCAACGCCCAGTTCCTGCGCACGGCACGGTACGAGGCCGACCTCGCGGCGCTGATCGCCGTGCTGGAGACGGACGTATCCCGGACCTGGCGGCCTGTCCCGCCGCCCCCGCCCGCACCCCGGCCGGGACAGTGGCCGGGCGCGCTCACCGCCCTGCTCGCCTGCGCGGTACTGCTCGCGGTCCCCGCGCTGCCCCAGGACGACGGCTGGGTACGGCGGGACGGCCTGCCGTGGACGCTCCAGGCCGCGCTCGGCGGCTGCCTGCTGCTGTGCGCGCCGCCGATCGCGCTCGCCGCCACCCGACTGCTGCTCCGCCGCCCCCTCGACGGCTGGGAACGCGACCTGCACTCGGTCAAGCACCTGACGTACGTCCGTCAGACCTGGCCGATGGCCCTGGGGCTGGTGCTCGTCGGCGTGTTCGGGGCCCTGCACCTGTGGGGCGACGGCGGGGCGTGGGCGTCGCTGTCCCTGCTGCTGGTCATGGGTCTCGCCGTCGCGCACACGGCCGCCACCCACATCCGGCTCCAGCGGCGCGACGCCGACCTGTGGGCCCGCTGGCCGCAGGGGCTGCCGAGCCCGGTGAGCCGGCCCGTGCTGCGGCGCGCCGTCGCGCGGCTGGAGCTGCGGCTGGCCGAGTCGCGGGCGCCGCTGACGCGCGAGCAGCGGGAGAAGGCGGAGTGGGAGCTGCGGGACATGCGGGCTGCGCTCGGGCGGCTGGCGGCCGAGGCCGGGCGCTCACGGGTGGTGTGGCTGCGCCAGGACCACCCCTGGCTGTTCGGCGGCCATGTCGTGGGGCTGGCCCTGATCACGGCGCTCGCCGTGGCGTCCGGCCTCGCCTTCGAGGCGGCCGGCAAGGGCGCGCCCCGGGTCCACGGCACGCTGGCGGGCGTGGTCCTCGTCGCCGCCGCCCTGGCGCTGGCGACCATGGAACTCGGGCTGCGCCACCAGCGCCGGATGCGCACCGACCTGGTGGCCGAGGCCGGCGACCGGGTCGCCCTGCTGGCCGGCCGGGTGCGGGACTTGAGCGCCCCCGCCCGCACCAGGCGGTCCGGACCGGCGCCCCGGCCCGAAGAGTTCGCGGAGCCCGACTAGTCTGCGGCCCGTCCGAGGCGCACCCTGGAAGCAGGTCTTCCGGAGGTGATCGTCATGATGCACACCACAGTGGGATGGCATGTCGAGCTGGAGTTCCTGGAGGACGACCAGCACACCCGGGCGGTCGCGATGGTACGGCTCCCCGACGGCACCGAGGTACGCGCCCACGGGCACGCCACCCGGCACCACACGGACTCCAATCAGCCGCGGGTCGGCGAGGAGATCGCCGGGGCCCGCGCACTGAACGAGCTGGCGATGCAGATGCTCACCAAGGCGCACAGTGAGATCGACGCGGCGTCCGGCCGCACCTCGCACCCGATCCACGTGTGAACCGGCGGCCCGGCAACAGCCCGGGACCGTTCCGGGAACAGCGTGAGCGGACACGACCCAGGGCCTGTCGTCTGAATCATGCCGGCGTCGCGGGGCCCTAGCTCTCCAGCGAGGCCCGCACCGCCCGTACCAGCGCCTGTGCCCTCGGGTCCGCCGTCACCGTCTTGCGGAAGCCGTTCGTCACATAGCCGAACGCGATACCCGTCTCCGGGTCGGCGAAGCCGAGGGCGCCGCCGCGGCCGGGGTGGCCGAAGGAGCCCGGGCCGAGCAGCGGGGACGCGGTGCCGTGGAGCATGTAGCCGAGGCCGAAGCGGGTGCCCACGACCAACACGCGGTCCGGCCCCGACGACTCCTCGGCGCGGGCCAGTTCCACCGTCGCCGGGTCGAAGAGCCGTACGCCGTCGACCTCGCCGATCAGCGCCGCGTAGACGCGGGCCAGCCCGTCGGCCGTCGCGATGCCGTTCGTCGCGGGGAGGGCCGCGGCCCGGTAGGCGGGGTCGTTCTGGTCGGGGAAGGGGGTGATCGCGGCGAACGCGCGGCGGGTGAGGGAGTCCGGGTCCTGGTAGGCCTCGGTGACCGAACGCTTCGGTCGCGCACGCAGCCCGCCCGTGGGCTCCGGCCCCTCGACCCGGCCGCTACGGCCCACCCGGTCCGCCTGTGCCTGGGGCAGCCCGAGCCACAGGTCGGCGCCCAGCGGACCGGCGATCTCCGTCGCGAGCCACTCGCCGGCCCAGCGACCCGTCACCCGTCGTACCAGCTCGTCCAGCAGCCAGCCGTACGTCAGCGCGTGATAGCCGTGATCGGTGCCCGGCTGCCACGCCGGTTCCTGCGCGGCCACCGCCGCGGGGCCGCGGTGCGGGTCGAGCGCCTCCTCGGGCGTGAGCGGCCGGTCGAGCACCGGGAGCCCGGCGCGGTGGTTCAGCACGTGCCGCACCAGCAGCCGTTCCTTGCCGTGCGCCTTGAACTCGGGCCAGTACGCACCGACCGGCGCGTCCAGGTCCAGCTCCCCGCGCTGATGCAGGATCAGGGGTACGGCGGCGGCGACCCCCTTGGTCGCCGAGCGCACGACCTGCGCGGTGCCCCGCTGCCAGGGCTGGGTGCCGTCGACGTCCTTCGTGCCGGCCCACAGGTCGACGACCTTGTGCCCGTCCCGGTACACGGTGACGGCGGCGCCCCGCTCGCCGAGCGTGGCGAAGTTCCGTACGAACGCCTCCCTGACCGGCTCGAAGCCGCCGGCCACTGTGCCGTTCACGTCCACGCCCGTGCTCCCTCTGCGACTGACCGTCTCGCGCCTGCTACGCCTGCGACAGTCAGTCCAACATGGGGGTGACGCCTGCGATTCCGATGTGTGGCCAACGTCTCGGCAGGTCTAGGGCCCTAGCCGAGCAGGATCGTGACGTCGATGTTGCCGCGGGTGGCGTTGGAGTACGGGCAGATCTCGTGCGCGGCGTCCACCAGCTCGGCGGCGAGCTGCGCGTCCAGCACCGGCAGGGAGACGCTGAGGGCGACGGCGAGGCCGTAGCCGCGGTGCTTGTTGGGGCCGATGCCGACCTTCGCGGCGACCGTGGAGCCGGTGAGGTCGTAGCCCTCGCGGTGGCCGACCAGGATCAGGGCGTTGTGGAAGCAGGAGCTGTAGCCGGCGGCGAACAGCTGCTCGGGGTTGGTGCCGTTGCCGTCGCCGCCCAGCTCCGGCGGCATCGCCACCTTCAGCGCGATCTCGCCGTCCTGACTGGTGACATGGCCGTCCCGGCCGCCGTGCGCGGTGGCCTCGGCGACATACATGATCTTCGTCGGCCGGGTGTCGACGGCGGTGGTGCCCTCGTCGGTCATGGTTGGCCCTCCGCCAGAAAAGACGTGCACAAGTACATCGTGCACAAGGTACTGGCCGGTACGGAGTGGCTGTTACCAGGGGGTAGCAACCGGGGGTAACCCAGCTCAGGGTGTGTGGTCGGGCACCCGGGACGCACCCCGCACGCTCCCGCAGCTCCTCCCGCGCCCGGTCAGGGCCACGCGCCGCGCGGCGTACAGCGCGAAGCAGAGCTGTTCGTCCAGGAGCGGCGAGCCCGCGTCCTCTTGATGCGTCACGCCCTCATCGTCACGGAGCGCGGGTCGAAGCCGAAGGGCAGCTCCAGCCGGTGGGCGCTCATCAGCTCCTGGTCCGCGAGGAGTTCACCGGTCCTGCCGTCCGCCGCGATCGCGCCCTCGCTCAGGATCAGCGAGCGCGGACACAGCTCCAGGGCATACGGCAGGTCGTGCGTGACCATCAGGACGGTGACGTCCAGCGAGCGCAGGATGTCGGCCAGTTCGCGACGGGAGGCGGGGTCGAGGTTGGAGGACGGTTCGTCCAGGACCAGGATCTCCGGCTCCATCGCCAGCACGGTCGCCACCGCGACCCGGCGCCGCTGCCCGAAGGAGAGATGGTGCGGCGGACGGTCCTTGAACTCCGCCATGCCGACCCGCGCGAGCGCCCGGTCCACGCGCTCCTGAAGCTCCGCGCCCTTCAGCCCGGCCGCCGCGGGCCCGAAGGCGACGTCCTCGCGGACCGTCGGCATGAACAGCTGGTCGTCCGGGTCCTGGAACACGATGCCGACCCGCCGCCGGATCTCGGCCATGTGCTGCCTGCCGACGGGCAGCCCGGCGACCTTCACCGTGCCCGTGCCGCCGGTCAGGATGCCGTTGAGGTGGAGGACGAGGGTCGTCTTGCCGGCGCCGTTCGGGCCGAGCAGCGCGACCCGTTCGCCGCGCCCGATGGAGAAGTCCACGCCGAACAGGGCCTGGTGGCCGTCCGGGTAGGCGAAGGCGAGGCCGGTCACTTCCAGCGAGGGGATCGGTTCTGTCACAGTGACCATCCCAGCAGACAGACGACGAGGGCGGCGCAGGGAAGCGCGAGGGCGTACGACCACTGCGCCCGGGACGCGGTCACCTCGTCGATCACCGGCATCGAACCGGCGTATCCGCGGCTGACCATGGCCAGATGCACGCGCTCGCCGCGTTCGTAGGAGCGGATGAACAGCGCGCCCGCCGTCTTCGCGAGCACGCCCCAGTGCCGCACGCCCCTCGCCTCGAAGCCGCGCGACTCCCGCGCGATGCGCATCCGGCGCATCTCGTCGGTGATGACATCGCCGTAGCGGATCATGAAGGACGCGATCTGCACGAGCAGCGGCGGCAGCCTCAACCGCTGGAGGCCGAGGAGCAGTTCGCGCAGCTCGGTCGTGGCGGCGAGCAGGACGGAGGCGGCGACGCCCAGAGTGCCCTTGGCGAGCACGTTCCAGGCGCCCCACAGCCCGTTGACGCTCAGCGACATGCCCAGCACCTCGACCTGCTCGCCCTCCGCCACGAACGGCATCAGCACCGCGAACGCGACGAACGGCACCTCGATCAGCAGCCGTTTGAGCAGGAAACCGGCGGGCACACGCGCGACGCAGGCGACGGCCGTGAGCAGTACGGCGTAGCCGCCGAACGCCCACATCGCCTCCCGCGGCGTCGACACGACGACCAGCACGAAGGCGAACGCGGCCGCGAGCTTGGTGTGCGCGGGCAGCGCGTGCACGGGCGAGTGCCCGTGCCGGTAGAGCTTGTGCGCGTGCCCCGCACCCATGGTCAGACGCCGGCGTTCGTGGCCGAGGTGTCGGCGTTCTCGTCCGTACGGCGCCGGCGCACCGCCCAGAAGACGCCGGTGCCCGCGACGACCGTGGCGCCGACGCCGATCACACCGGCGAGGCCGCCGGACAGCCGGACGTTGTCGACGTCCTTGACGCCGTAGTCGGCGAGCGGCGAGTCCGCGTTCGCGTGGTCCTCGGCGGACTCCGCGAAGCCCTTGTCCTCGGCGACCCTCTCCAGACCGTCGGGGCTGGCGGAGGCGTAGAAGCTGACGAACCCGGCGAGGACGAGCGAGGTGACCAGGCCGCCGATCCACAGGGTGCGGCGGGAGGTCCGGGGTGCGGCCGGCTGGGCGGCCTCGGGAGCGGGGGCGTCGACGAGCTCGTCACCGACCCGCAGCTTCAGCGGCTGCCGCAGATCACGGGCGCCATGGACGAGATCCGGCCGTACGGCGACGACGGCACCGACCGTCAGCGCGGTGATCACGGCCTCGCCGATACCGATCAGGACGTGGACACCGCCCATGGCGGCGGCGACCTTGCCGATCGGGACGTCGGTGGTGCCGCCGATCCAGAACATGAGCGTGAACGCGAGGGCCGCGGCCGGCACCGACACCAGCGCGGCGACGAACGACGCGGCGGTGATCGAGCGCCTGGTCCTCGGCAGGACCTTCACCAGGCCGCGGAAGACGACGTAGGCGACGACGACACCGACGACCGCCATGTTGGTGATGTTCACACCGAGCGCGGTGAGGCCGCCGTCCGCGAAGAGGATGCCCTGCATCAGCAGGACGACCGATATGCACAATGCGCCGGTGTAGGGGCCGACGAGTATCGCTGCCAGGGCGCCGCCCAGCAGATGCCCGCTGGTCCCGGCCGCGACCGGGAAGTTCAGCATCTGCACGGCGAAGATGAAGGCCGCCACCAAACCGGCCAGCGGCGCCGTCCGCTCGTCGAGTTCGCGGCGCGCGCCGCGCAGGCTCACGGCGACCGCGGCGGCGGCGACCACTCCGGTCGCGACCGAGGTCGGGGCGTCTATGAATCCGTCAGGTACGTGCACCGTTCGATGATAGTGGCTTGATGCGAACGGCTTGCAAGAGCGAGGAGCTCGTGTATCGCACATGTGAGATACGACGGCTTCAGGGAGCGCTTTCCGAAAGATATGCGACATTGGAGGGGGAGCGGATGCAGGGATTTCGCATAGGTCACGCAGTGTGAGAGGGCCGTCCGATGTCTGTAGTCGAACAGTACGCGCGAGCCCATATCGTTACGGACGCGGACATTCTGCTCGAAGAGCAGGACGCCGTACCGGTCGTCCTGCGCTATGACCCCGACAGCGACCCGCCCTCGGTAAGGGTCCGGCTGCCCGGGCGCGAGGCCCATGAGTACACGTTCTCGCGCTCCCTGCTGGAACAGGGGCTGCGTGCCCCCGCGGGCAGCGGCGAGATACGGGTCTGGCCGTGCGGGCGCGTGCAGGCCGTCGTGGAGATCCACACGGAGCAGGGTGTCTCCGTGGTCCAGTTCGAGACGAAGGCGCTGATGCGCTTTCTGCGGCGGACGTATCTGGCCACCGCGCCCGTGCCGCACTGACCTTCAGAGCGGGGCGCCGAGCTCTCAGCCGCCCTGCTTCAGCAGCGCCGCGACGATCGGCCCCGCCGTCTCACCGCCGTGGCCGGCCGCCTGGACCACGCCCGCCGCGGCGAGATCGCCCCGGTACGCGGTGAACCAGCCGTTCGGCTTCTTCTGGCCGTCGACCTCCGCCGAGCCGGTCTTCGCCCCGACATCACCGCTGACCCCGGCCATCGCCTCCGCCGCCGTGCCGTAGGCCGCCGTGTAGGACATCAGCTCGCGCAGCTGGGAGAGCGTGGACGCCGACATCGTGCGTGAGGCCGTCGCCAGCTCCCGGCCGTCGAACTCCGGGGAGACCAGGTACGGCTGCTTGAAGGTGCCCGCCTTGACCGTCGCCGAGACCGACGCCATGTTCAGCGGGTTCATCCGCACCCCGCCCTGGCCGATCAGCGAGGCCGCCATCTGCGCCTGCGACTGGACCGGGACCGAGCCGTCGAAGGTCGGGACGCCGACGGACCAGTTGTTCAGGGAGAGGCCGAAGACCTGCTGGGCCTGCTTGGTCAGGCTGTCGTCGTCCAGCTCGGGGGCCTGGCTGATGAAGGCGGTGTTGCAGGAGCGGGCGAAGCTCGCCTTGAACGTACCGCCCTTGATGTCGAACTTGTCGTCGTTCTGGAACTTCCAGTGCCCGTAGGTGAAGTACTTCGGGCAGGGGTGCGCCTTCTCCGCCGACGCGAGGTTCTTCTCCAGCAGCAGCGACGAGGTGATGACCTTCATCGTGGAGCCGGGCGCCAGCGAGCCCTGGATGGCGGTGTTGAAGCCGTGCGAGGAGTTCGCCACCGCCAGGATCTCGCCGGTCGACGGACGCACCACGGCCACCGACGCCTTCGTCCTCGTGGCGACCTGCTTCTCCGCAGCCGCCTGGAGCGCCGGGCTCAGCGTCGTCTTCACGGTGCCCGGTGTGCCCTTGCTGAGCTCCACCAGGGTCTTGTCGGACAGCTCGGCCTTCTTGGCCGCCTCGCCGCGGACAACCTGGAGCTCGATGCCCGCCCTGCCGCCGGCCTTCTTGCCGTACCTCTCGCGCAGCCCGTCCAGGAGGGAGCCCAGCGACGGGTACTCGTCCTCGGTCAGCTCGCCGCCGTCCCGGTCCAGGGCCTTGACCGGCGGGGTGCCGGACTCGCCGGTGACGAGCCGGTCGCCGTCCTTCATGTCCGGGTGGACGATCGCCGAGTGCCACTCGACGAGCGGCTCGCCGTCCTCGGCCCGCCGGACGACGGTCAGCGCACTGTCGTACCTCACCGGCTTCTCGGTGCCCTTGTACGACACCGTCCCCTTCACCGAGAAGGGGACCTTGGCGCCGGTGCGGTTGCCCGCGGTGAGGGTGACGTCCTTGATACGGGCGTGCTTGGCATAGCCGGCCAGCAGGGCCTTGGCAGCCGCGGTGTCGTCCGTGGCGGCGGCGGCTTCGGTCACCTCGCCCTTCTGCCAGGCGGTGAGGAAGGTCCCGGCGGCGGTGGTGACCTCCTTGGCCGACAGCGGCCCGGTCTTCACCTTCTTCACCCTCGTGTCGGCGGACGAGGAATCCGTCGTACGGCTGTCGGCCGCCGCTCCGCCGCCGTACAGGGCGTAGACCCCGAAGCCGGCGCCGCCGACGACCACGGCGATCATCCCGCCGAGCACGGCGGGGTTCGTCTTCCTTCGCTCGGCGACGCGCCTTCTGTTGCCCACTGCTTTCCGTTCCCTCGCCACATCCCAGGGGCCCCCGCAGCCCCGCTGCCCTCACGCATAACGACGACGACCACACTAGAGTCCCGTGCCGCGGGGGATGACTTCAGCCGGACGCTCGTAGCACGGCTGCGACAATCGGGCCCGCCGCGTCGCCGCCGTGGCCGCCCTGCTGGGACATGGCCGCGGCTGCCACATCATCGCGGAAGCCGGTGAACCAGCTGTCGGAGCCGGCCTTCCCGTCGACCTCGGCGGAACCGGTCTTGGCGCCGATGTCCCCGCTCAGCCCGGACATGGCCCGCACGGCGGTGCCCTGCGGGGAGGTCGCGGTCAGCCGCATCATCTGCTTCAGCTGGGCCGCGGTGCTCGCCCTGAGCCCCTCGGCGGTGGCGAGTCGCCGGTCGTCGAGCGTGGGCGGGACGATATACGGCTGCCGGAACCGGCCGGTGATGGCGGTGGCCGTCACCGACGCCATGTTCAGCGGGTTCATCTGGACCTGGCCCTGACCGATGGCGCCGGCCGCGCGGTCCGGGCCGCCGGCGGCGGGGACGCTGCCGTCGAAGGAGGTGATGCCGGTCTTCCAGTCGTCGCCGCGCAGCCCGAAGCGCTCCTCGGCCTCCGCCGTCAGCGAGGCGTCCGTGAGCGGTTTCTCGTCGACGAGCTTGATGAAGGCGGTGTTGCAGGAGCGCGCGAAAGCCTGGGCGAGGGTGGCGTTGGCGCTCTCGTCGGGTGCCAGGCCCGTGAGGTTCTTGAAGGTCTGGCTCTGCCAGGTGGCGGTGGGCGGGCAGGGGGCCGGGCCGTTCATGGAGGTCACACCGTTGTCGATGAGCATCGCCGCGGTGATGATCTTCATCGTGGAGCCGGGGGCGACCCGGCCCTCGAAGGCCGCGTTGAAGGCGTCCTCGCGGTGGTTCGCCACGGCGAGGACCTCGCCGGTGCTCGGCTTCAGGGCCACCACGGAGGACTCGGGATACCGCTTCACGGCCTTCTCGGCCGCCTCCTGCACGCTCGCGCTGAGCGTCGTCTCCAACCTGCCTTTCCTGCCCTCGGCGAGGGTCAGCAGCGAGGTGTCCGGTGACTCTGGTGACTCTTCGGCGTGACGTATGGACAGCTCGATGCCGGGCTCGCCGCCGGCCTTGTCGCCGTACCGGTCGCGCAGGGTGTCGAGGACCGGGCCGAGCGAGGGGTACTTCTCCTTCGTCAGTACCGTGCCGTCCCGGTCGACGGCCTCGATCGGCGGGCTCGCGGCCTCGCCGGTGACAAGGGTGTCGCCCGTCTTCAACCGGGGGTGGACCACGGCCGGCCGCCAGTCGACCAGGGCCCGTCCGGTGGTGAGGCCGCGGACGACGGTGAGCTCGCTCTTGTAGCCGAGCTCCTTGGACTTCCCGCCGTAGGACACCTTCGCCTCGACCGTGAAGGGCACGGTGTCACCCTTCGCCGCACCCGGCGTGATCCGTACGCGGGTGATGTGCGCGTTCTCGCCGTACGACGTGAGGAGCGGCTCGGCCGCCGCGTCGTTGTTCGTGTACGACGCCGCCTGCCCGGCCCGCCCCTTCTCCCAGGCCGCGAAGAACTTCGCCGCCGTCTCCTCGACCTCCCGCGCACTCGGCGGCCCGGACCGCGCCGGTGCCGGGCCACCGCCCGCACCCGTCGCCCCGCCGCCGTTCAGCGCGGACATCAAGTTGTACGCCCCGTACCCGGCCCCACCCACCATCACGGCGAACACCCCGCCTATGACGGCAGCCTTGACCCCCTTGGCCATGTCCCCTCCCCGTTTCGGTCCTCGGGCACTGTATGGGGCGTGGGCGAAAACCGTGAGAGCTGTTTTCTTTTGTTGGCCGAAGCCTGGTTCAAACGAGATCGGCCGGCCGGCGGGGCATCGGCGGCCGGCCGAGCGCTTCGACGAACACGATCCGGTCGTCCACGACGTCCAGGCAGAGCATGCCGTGCGTGGGGGAGAGCGGCACGCATCGGTGGCCCGGGCCGTACGGCTGACCCGGCGGATGGGGTGCGGTCCGCAGGCTCTGACAGGAGTCGTCGTCGCAGTCGCACTCGTCGACCAGCCGAAGATCCCATGCACGGCCGGCCAGTTCACGCTCTCCTTCGCTCTCCAGGAGGGCGATCAGCTCTGCGACGAGGTCCGGGAAGACATCACGGACGAGGGGGTGCTCCTGCTCCATGGGCGGAGCGTAGCCCGCCTACTTCGGGTCGCGGTCGAACAGGGACTTGGACCAGACGTAGCCGAGGGCCGCCAGCGCCACGCACCAGGCGAGCGCGAGCCATCCGTTGTGGCCGATCCCGGTGCCGAGCAGCAGGCCGCGCAGGGTCTCGATGGCGGGGGTGAACGGCTG
>NZ_JBIMKE010000036.1:0-73409 GCF_043673425.1 Streptomyces sp. M41
AACCCGGAAGCTAAGCCTTACAGCGCCGATGGTACTGCAGGGGGGACCCTGTGGGAGAGTAGGACGCCGCCGAACAATTATTCAAAAAGGCCCACACCTTACGGTGTGGGCCTTTTTGCATTTCGCACTTCAGGACGGCTCCACCAGGCCCGTGTCGTAGGCCAGAATCACCGCCTGGATTCGGTCCCTCGAGCCCGTTTTGGCGAGGATGCGGCCCACATGGGTTTTCACCGTCGACTCCGCCAGGTGGAGGCGGGTGGCTATCTCGGTGTTGGTCCAGCCCTTGCCGACCACCGTGAGGATCTCCAGTTCGCGATCGGTGAGGCTGGTGAGCCGGGCGTCCACGGGGGTGGAGTCCCGGGTGTCGGCGGTGCCTGGTTTCGGCAGGTGGTGGACGTACGCGTCGAGGAGGCGGCGGGTCAGGCTGGGGGCGACCACCGCGTCGCCGGTGGCCACGGCGCGGATTCCGGAGAGGAGTTCTTCCGGCTGGGCGTCCTTGACGAGGAAGCCGGAGGCTCCGGCGCGGAGGCCGGCGTAGGCGTACTCGTCCAGGTCGAACGTGGTGAGGATCAGGACGCGGGTGCGGTCGCCGGCGGCGGTGATGCGGCGGGTGGCCTCGATGCCGTCCAGGCCGGGCATGCGGACGTCCATCAGGACCACGTCGGGGAGCAGTTCCGCGGTCATACGGACCGCCTCGCTGCCGTTGGACGCCTCGCCGAGCACCGTCATGTCGTCCTGGCTCTCCAGCAGCATCCGGAAACCGAAGCGCTGGAGGGGCTGGTCGTCGGTGATGAGAACGGTGGTCACTGCGGGAGTTCCTCCGGGAGGTGCAGATGGACGCGCCAGCCCTGTTCGGGGTGTGGGCGTGGGCCGGCCTCAAGTGTGCCGTCGTACAGGGCTGTTCGCTCGCGCATTCCGGGCAGGCCGCGGCCGTTGGTGGTGTCGGCGGGGCCGTGGGCCTTGCTGCCGGTGTCGGTGACTGTCGCGGTGACGGCGCCCTTCTCACCGTAGGAGAGCCGTATGTGGGCCGTGGTGTGGGGGCCGGCGTGTTTGAGGGTGTTGGTGAGGGCTTCCTGGATGACGCGGTAGACGGTGAGCTGGCGGCCCGGGGGGAGGGCCGGGGTGCCGTCGACGGTGGTGTGGACGGGGAGGCCGGCTGCCCGTACGCCGTCGATGAGCTGGTCGAGGTCGGTGAGTGTCGGCTGGGGGGTCAGTTCGGCTTCGGGAGTGGTGGGGTCGTGCTCCTCGCGCAGGACGTCGAGGAGGCGGCGTAGTTCGCCGAGGGCCTGGCGGCTGGTGGTGCCGATGGCGTGCAGGGCCTGGGCGGCGCGTTCCGGGGACTTGGCGGCGGCGTACTGGCCGCCGTCGGCGAGGCCGGTGATGACGGAGAGGTTGTGGCCGATGATGTCGTGCATCTCGCGGGCGATGCGGGCACGTTCGGCCGCGGTGGCCAGCTGGGCCTGCTGGTCGCGTTCGATCTCCAGGCGGCGAGCCCGGTCCTCCAGGGCTTCGGTGTGGTCGCGGCGGGTGCGGACGGTGATGCCGATGGCCGCCGCCACGGCGATGGACATCAGGAGGGGGACGATGTCCTTGTCGGGGCTTCCCTGAGGGTGGCGGGCTGCCAGTACCGCCATGGGTGCGGTGATCAGCGCCGTCGCCCACCACAGGTTGCGGGTACGGCGGCGCAGGGCGATGTGGAAGACCACGAGCAGTTGGAGCAAGGCCGCCTGGAGGGCGATCCCGGTCCAGGCGTTGACCAGGGCGAAGGGGGCCATGACGAGGAGCGTGGCCCGGGGGTGGGCGCGGCGCAGGAGAAGAGGGACGGAGAGGGCGAGGCTCAGGGCGAGGACCAGGCCGCCGGGGTTGTCCTGGGCGCGGGCCACGTTGCGCCAGCCGCCGCCGTAGTAGTCGATCAGGGCTGCCGTCACCCAGAAGCCGGTCAGGTGGAGGTCCCACAGGAGGGGGTGGCGTCGGTCGAAGACGCGTATCCGGCGGCTGATGCGCTGGATGTGCTGGGTGAGGGGTTCCGTCGTTCGCTCGGGTGTGGCCTGCTCTTCCGTCACGTCGTCCATCGTCCGGGTTGCGGTGGCGGCGGGACAGGCCCGTGGGCATCATTCCGGGTGAGCGATGTCGTACCCGGGTACTACCGTGGCCGTCATGAGCACCATGAGCCCCGGGGCCTACGTCATCCGGTCGATACGGGCCGACGAGTGGCCCGCCGCCAAGGAGTTGCGGCTGGACGCGCTGCGGGACCCGGTCGCGCCGCTTGCCTTTCTGGAGACGTATGAGGAGGCTCTGGCCCGGCCGGACTCGTTCTGGCAGGAGCGTGCCGCCCGTGCCTGCGAGGGGGCCGACGAGGCGCAGACGATCATCGCCGAGCGGCCCGACGGGGTGTGGGTCGGGACGGTGACCGTGCTGGTCGAGGAGCCGGGGACGACCGACTGGGCGGGGTTTGCCGTGGAGCGGAAGCAGGGGCATGTCGTCGGTGTCTTCGTGCGGCCCGAGGAGCGCGGGAGCGGTCTGACCGAGGTGCTCTTCGACGCCGGGCTGGAGTGGGCGTGGTCGCGGGGCGCCGAGCGGGTGCGGCTGATCGTGCACGAGGAGAACGAGCGGGCGCAGCGGTTCTACCGGAAGGTCGGGTTCGAACCCAGCGGGGTGACCGTGCCGCTCGCGGCGGCTCCGGGGCAGGTCGAGTTGGAGTTCGTCATCGAGCGGCCGTGAGGTGGTCCGCCGGGCGGGGTGTGGACGCGCCCGCTTACACCGGGAGTTCGTCGTGGGGCCAGCGGGAGCGGGCTTGTTCCCGGGACCGGAGCAGGGCCAGGGTCGGCATGCCCCGGTCCGCTCCGGTTACCAGCAGCTCCGGGAGCTGGGGAAGTGGAGCCACGGCGGCGACGTCGTCCAGGACGAGCGTCAGTGGTGGGTCGAGGCGACCGGAGGATGACCGTTCGGCCATGCGCCGGCCGCGCTCGACCACGCTCGAGACGAGGGCTGTCAGGAAGGGCATCGCGCCCGGGTTGCTCCTGGGGTCCTCGATGGATTCACCCACCACATAAAGCGTGCCCCCTTCATGGACAAAGGAATCCAAGGCAAGGGCATCAGTTCGGTTTGGAGTGCAGGCCTGGCGGATGTTCACCGTGAGGAGGGAGGCGAGGGCTCTGCCGGCCAACTCCTGGGCCATGTCCCGGCGTTCGGGGTGGGCGGTGAGGGCGGCTTCGAGTTCGCCCGCGGAGCCCGGTGCCGCCTTCGGATTGGTACGGAGGGTGCGTACGGCGTCCTGGACCTGGGTGCCCTGGGACCAGCGGTGCACATGGCGCATCGTGCGGCCGTCGATGGCGGCGGCGTGGAGGTAGCTGCGCAAGAGGGTCTCGGCGGTGTCACTGACGGCCTGGTCGAGGCGGGAGGTGGGGCGGACCGGGGTCAGCAGGGCGACCGCTCGTGAGGCGGCCGTCTGCTTGTCCTCGCAGCCGGTGGTGGGGGACCAGTGGAGGCGGGACGGGGTGTCGCAGAGGTGGGTGGGATCGTAGAGGTGGGTGGGGCCCAGTTTGGCTCTGGCGTCCTTGCTCTCCTGCCAGAGGTCCGGGTTCGAGGTGAGGACGAGGGCGGGGCCTGCCGCGTCGCGCACGGCCTGGGCCGCGGTCTGCCGGCGTTGCTCCCTCGGGGCCACGAGGATCTTCTCCGAACCGCCCACCGGCTCCGCGAGCACCGGGCTGTGGGCGTGCCGGTCGGGCTCAGGGTGTTGCAAGGGCGGTGACGGATGCACCCCCGTCGGCTGTGCCTGCGCCTGAGCCTGCGACTGCAGTTGGGGCTGGGGCTGGGGCTGGGGCAGAGGCTCGGGCTGGTGCTGGAGTCGTGGCTCCGGCCTCGGTGCCGGTACGTCGGCCGTGGCAGGGGCCGGGCCCGGTGGTGGCCCGGCCTCCTCCTGCTCCCCGGTGTTCCCGGTCTTGCCCGTCCGGCGTGCCGCGCGCACCGCTCGCCACCTGGCCACCGTCCCGAGTACGAACACGGTGAGGACGACCAGGACCATCAGCTGGCCTATGAACAGGCCCCAGAACAGGCCGTAGCCCGAGAGCTGGGGGGCCGCTGCCTCCGGCCAGGCGCCGGGGATGTCGTGGGGCTGCTCGATCAGGTGGCGCATGGCCAGGGGGGTGCGGGCGAAGGTGACGCCGGTCGGCCAGGAGCCGTGGGCGAACAGGGCGGCCAGGCCCGTCGCCGTCCACACCAGCAGGGTCATGCCGAGCAGAAAGCCGAGTAGGCCGATCAGCAGGCCATCGGGGATGCCTCCCTGGGCGTCCCGCTGGTCCCGGTGTGCGCGGCGGTCGTCCGGTCTCAACGCTTCCCCCTTACGCCACCGTCGACTCGGAGTCGCCCAGGTGCTGCTCCACGAAGGCCGCCGCTCGTTCCTCCGCCTCCAGCTCGGCGGCGCGCAGGGCGTCGTCGGCCAGGTGGTCGCTCGCCGATTCGGTCATCGCGCGGTCGGTGAAGACCAGGGGGCGTTCGGTCTCGGTGACCAGGTGTTTGACGACCTGGACATTGCCGTTGACGTCCCACACGGCGATGCCTGGGGTGAGGGAGGGGATGATCTCCACCGCCCAGCGTGGCAGACCGAGGACGCGGCCCGTCGCCCTGGCCTCGTCGGCCTTCTGGGCGTAGATCGTCCTGGTCGACGCCATCTTCAGGATCGCCGCGGCCTCCTTCGCCGCCGCGCCGTCGACGACGTCGGACAAGTGGTGGACGACGGCGACGAAGGACAGGCCGAGTCGGCGGCCGAACTTCAGCAGGCGCTGGAACAGCTGGGCCACGAACGGGCTGTTGATGATGTGCCAGGCCTCCTCGACCAGGAAGATGCGCTTCTTCCGGTCGGGGCGGATCCAGGTGTGCTCCAGCCAAACGCCGACGATCGCCATCAGGATCGGCATCGCGATGGAGTTGCGGTCGATGTGGGACAAATCGAACACAATGAGCGGCGCGTCGAGGTCGATGCCGACCGTCGTGGGGCCGTCGAACATGCCCCGCAGGTCACCGTCGACGAGACGGTCCAGCACCAGTGCCACGTCCAGGCCCCAGGCCCGTACGTCGTCTATGGCGACGTTCATCGCCTCGGCGGACTCTGGTTCGGGGTGGCGTAGCTGCTCGACGATGTCGGTCAGGACGGGCTGGCGTTCGACGATGGTCTCGTTGACGTAGGCGTGCGCGACCTTCAGCGCGAAGCCCGAGCGCTCGTCGAGGCCGTGGCCCATCGCGACCTCGATGATCGTGCGGAGCAGGGCCAGCTGGCCCGTCGTCGTGATCGAGGGGTCGAGCGGGTTGAGGCGGATGCCCATGTCCAGGGCGGCCGTCGGGTCCAGGCGGATGGGAGTTATCCCCAGCTCCTGCGCGATGAGGTTCCATTCGCCGACGCCGTCCTCGCCCTGGGCGTCCAGGACGACGACCTGCCGGTCGCGGAAGCGCAGCTGGCGCAGGACGTACGTCTTCTCCAGGGCCGACTTGCCGTTGCCGGACTCGCCGAGGACCAGCCAGTGGGGGGCGGGGAGCTGCTGGCCGTACAGCTGGAAGGGGTCGTAGATGTAGCCCTTCCCGGAGTACACCTCGCGGCCGATGATGACGCCCGAGTCGCCGAGGCCGGGGGCGGCGGTCGGGAGGTAGACCGCCTGGGCCTGGCCCGTCGACGTGCGCACCGGCAGCCGGGTCGTCTCGACCTTCCCGAACAGGAAGGACGTGAAGGCGTCGGTGAGGACGGACAGCGGGTCCCGCATCAGGTCCTACCTCCGAATGCCGGTGGCGAAGGGGAGTGTGTTGACGAATGCCCGGTGATGCTCGCGGTCGCACCATTCCAGCTTCAGATACGACTTTCCGGCCGACGCCCGGATGGTCCGCTTGTCGCGGGCGAGCGCCTCGGGGCTACGGGAGGAGACGGTGATGTAGCCGACGAGGTTCACTCCGGCGGCGCCGCTCGCGAGGTCCTCGCCGCGCTGGTCGAGGCGGTTGTGGGCGGCGACGTCGCGGGGGTCGACGGTGCGGTTCATCTTGGCGGCGCGGCTCGCCTCCGCCTCGTCGTTCGTCTTCTCGGTCAGCATGCGCTCGATGGCGACCTCGGTGGGTTCGAGATCCATCGTGACGGCGACCGTGCGGATGACGTCCGGGGTGTGGACCAGCAGCGGCGCCAGGAAGTTGACACCGACCGGGGTCATGGGCCACTCCTTCACCCAGGCCGTGGCGTGGCACCAGGGGGCGCGGGTGGAGGACTCGCGGGTCTTCGCCTGGAGGAACGTCGGCTCCATGGCGTCCAGCTCGGCCGGCCAGGCGTTGCGCTTCGTCATCGCCTGGATGTGGTCGATCGGGTGGTCCGGGTCGTACATGGAGTGGATGAGGGAGGCGAGCCGGCCCTGGCCGAGCGGCTGGCGGACCCGGATGTCGGCCTCCTGGAGGCGCGAGCAGATGTCGGTGAGTTCGCGGGCCATGACGACCGCGAGACCGGCGTCCCGGTCGACCTTGCCGCCGTGCGCGCGGGCCGCGCGGGCCATCGCGAGGGCCTCGGCGGCCAGTTCGCGGGTGAAGTGCATGCAGGCGACGAGGTAGGCGCGGTGCTGCTCGCTGCTCGTCGACACCATGGACTGGAGTTGGTCGTACGACTGCTGGAGCCAGCCCGGGGACCGCTCGTCGCCGCGTACGGCGACGTCCTTGGCGTGGGCGTCGGGGTCGGCGGGGAGGGTGCGGGCGAGCATCTGAAGGCGGGTCACGAAGCCGTCGCCGTTGGCCACATGCTTGAGCAGGGTGCCGAAGCGGTCGACGAGGGCTTCCTGGTCCTCGGAGTCCCGCAGGCCGACGCCGGGGCCCTCGATCTCGATGGCGGCGGTCACCGTGCGGCGGTCGGCGTGCAGGAGGACGGCGATCTCGTCCGGCCCGAAGGGGGCGGCGAGCCAGGTGATCCGGCCGATGCCGGGCGGCGGGCCGACCTCGACCTCGCGGCCGTCGAGGTGGGTGCCTGCCTCGACGGCCGCGGAGCGGTAGGTCGTGCCCTGGCGCAGGGTGCGCTTGTAGCTGCGGTTGATCTCGAACCACTTGTAGAAGGTCCGGTGCTTGTACGGCACGTACACCGCGGCCAGCGCGAGCATCGGGAAGCCCATGAGCAGCACGATGCGCGCCGACAGGACGGGGACGAGGAGGCCGCACATCATGCCGAGGAACGCGCCCGCGATGATCAGCGCGATCTCGCCGGTCTCACGGTTGCGTCCGACGACGGCGTTCGGCCGGGCGCGGCCGATCAGATATGTACGGCGGGGCGTGACCGGATGGGACACATGGGACTCGGTCGTCAACGCCCGTCACCTCCTGAACGATTGCTGTTGCGGGTGTTGCCGGCGTGGGGGGTGTTCACCGGGCTGCTCGAGCGGGGTGCGGGTGCGGCGGAGGGGACAGATCCGCCGCCTCCGTTCGAGGAGCGCGAGCTGTGTGCGGCGACGCCGCCGGAGGCGGGGTTGGAGGGGCGCGAGCCGCCGCCGTTGCTGTCCGCGCGGCTGCTGTGGGTCTTGATGCCCTGGGCGACGAGGGTCGCCGGGGAGCTGATGACCGCGGCGGCCTTGCCTTCGGCGCCGCGCATGATGCGGTTGTTGCGGGAGCCGGCGATCTCGTCGCCGAAGCCGGGGACGAAGCGGTAGATCATCGCGCTGGCGAAGATGGCGAGCAGGATGATGGCGAGGCCGGAGACGACGGCGGAGAACGCGTTCGGGCCGTCGTCGGAGGAGAGTGCGCCGGCGAGGCCCAGGACGATGACGATGACCGGCTTCACGAGGATGACCGCGATCATGATGCCGGCCCAGCGGCGGACGTGGCCCCACAGGTTCTTGTCGACGAGGCCGGCGTAGACGACGGTGCCGAGGAGGGCGCCGACGTAGAGCAGGGCGGCGCGGATGACGAGCTCCAGCCACAGGACGCCGGCGGCGAGGATGCTGACGAGGGAGACCACGATCAGCATGATCGGGC
Source organism: Streptomyces sp. M41 (assembly GCF_043673425.1). Taxonomy (NCBI): domain Bacteria; kingdom Bacillati; phylum Actinomycetota; class Actinomycetes; order Kitasatosporales; family Streptomycetaceae; genus Streptomyces; species Streptomyces sp. M41. The sequence continues at coordinate 7,981 of NZ_JBIMKE010000036.1, forward strand.
CGCCGCCGATGTCCTCGCCCTTCTCCAGGGCGCCGGAGAAGGTGCCGAAGAACGTGTCGGTCTGGTCGCCGGTCGTCTTCGCCAGTACGTCCGTGATGCCGTCGGTCGCCGATACGACGGTGTAGAGGATCAGGGGCGTGAACGCGGACGCCAGCACCGTCAGCCAGAGGAAGCCGATCGCTTCGCTGATGGCGGTGGTGAGGGGGACGCCCCGCACGGCCCGCTTGGCCACGGCCAGCAGCCACAGGAGCAGGGTGAGGATCGTCGACGCCGCGAAGACCACGGCGTACTGCTGGAGGAACTTGGCGTTGGTGAAGTCGACGTCGGCGGTCTCCTGCACGGCGTCACTGAGCTGCTTGACGGTCCAGCTCGCCGCGTCCGCACAGCCCTTGGCGAGGGAGCCGAGGGGGTCGAGGGTGGAGGTGGGGTCGGTGAGGGAGGGGGTGGAGCCGGAGCGGTTGGAGCCGTCGTTGTCTTGTTCGCAGTATTGCTTGGCAGGACCGATGAGCAGGTCACAAGGGTCGTCGCTGGGCGATGGTGCGGGTGTAGGTGTGGGAGCCGCGTAGGCGCGGCTGGCCAGCAGAACGACACTGGTCTGTGCGGTGACCAGCAAGGCCGTGAGCTTGAGTACGCGACGTGGGCTACCGGGCATAAGTGAACCCTCCGTACTCCTCGATGGCCTTGCTGATCTCGTCGGAGTTGGCAGCTCTGTCGTCACCAGGAACTGGCGCTGGGCCGTCCCTTTGAGTGTCCGCGGTGATCTTCCAGTCGTCGTTGATCCACTGCAGGTCGAAGGTCCAGGTTTTCCAGGTGGAACTCACGGGGTCGGTGGAGCTTTGACCGGACATGCCGATGAGGCCCATGTACCAGACGGAGACCTTCGCGCTGCCCTCGCCGAACTGCTCGACTTTGGTGCCCACAGGCACAGTCCGCGACACGAAAGTGCTGCCTTCTGGAGCGAAGCCATCGGCATCGAGGCCCAACTTGCTGAGAAAGTCAGCCGAGTATGCCTGGTCCATCGCAGCCTGGAGCTTGGCTGCTGCCGTCGGCGTGTAGATCGTGTCGACGATGCGATGCCGGCTCGCCTTGTTGAACATGCCTGTCGAACCCAGCGTCACCGCAAAGTTGGACGCCGCACTCTGCGCCCCCTGCTCATCCCGCGCGAACCCCGTCGGGATCCCCCCGGCCTTCCCCTGTACCGGCTTGGAGCCGCTTGCGGCGGTGGCCGTGGAATTCGGCTGGTTCTCGTCCCCGGCGGTGGTGTCGGAATCGTCGCCTCCACGGTTCGCGAAGGCGATCGCGGCGATGAGGAGGACCACCACGCCGACCACGGTCACCAGGCTCCGGGACGACGAGCGGCCACCTCGTCGCCCGCTTCCGTACCCGTCGGCGCCGCTCTCGGGCAGCCGTGTCCTGGTCTGACCGGTGCCTCCGTAACCGCCGGAGGACTCCCGTTCGTCTCCGAGACTCATGCCGCGCACGCCCCCTCGACGTCGGACAAAAACACGTAGGAGTACGACGGTAGCCGTGCTGGTTCCCGCATGGGTGCGGTGTGGTGACTCGACATCAGGGAAACGCAACCTCAGCCGGTTGGGCACGACGGGTGGGTGGGGGACGGGAGGGGCCGGGCGTGCCCGGAGCGGACGGAGGGATCGGGGTGAGGGGAGCCGACGAAACGGTTATACGGCCATGCCGTACACGATGGTGAACAGCGTGCCCAGTGAGCCGATGATGAAGACGCCCGTCAGACCGGCGATGATCAGACCCTTGCCCTGCTCCGCGCTGAACGTGTCGCGCAGCGCCGTGGCGCCGATGCGCTGTTTGGCCGCGCCCCAGATGGCGATGCCGAGGCAGATCAGGATGGCCACCGCCATCACGACCTCGATCATCACCTTCGCCTCGTTGCCCAGGCTGCCGAAGGGACCCCAGTCCGGAGCGATCCCGCCGATGATGGTGTTGATGTCGCCCTTATCGGCCGCAAAGAGCATGTAAGTCACCGCCCCTGTTGGGTAGTTCCGCAGTCCCCTGCGCCGCGCAGAGGTCAGGTCTCATTCTCGCCGACATTGTCGCCGTCGTATGTCGACTTGGCGTCATTGATGGGCGGGATTCGTACGAATAGCTCGTACGGTCACTCTGTGTATCACGGCAGGTCACGCCGGGCAACGAGGCCGGAGCGGAACCTGTCGTGTGGTTCCGTCGTTAGCCCTCTTCACCCCGGGTCCCGTTTCTGGCGGCCGGTCGGGTGAGCGGTCGTGCCCGTGTTCTGCGGGTGAAGGCTATCCCGGGAGGGCGAAGGGGGTGTGGCGGGGTGGCCTGCCCGTGGGGGTGGGTGTGTTGACGGGGGGTCAGGGCGCCGGGGTGGGGGGCGTCAGCGGGGTTTCAGGCCGTGCAGCAGGTGGTGGACCAGGCCCTCCACGCCCGCGAGGGCCGCTTCGGGGGTCAGCCAGCCGGCGGTGATGAAGGCGGACACGCCATGGAGGGCGGCGCCCGTGACGAGGTTCAGCTCCTCGGGGTCGCCGGGGATGATCTCGCCGCGCTTCTGGGCGTCCCCGAGGACCCGTTCGAGGGTGCCCACCGTGCGGTCCACGGCCGCTGCCATCTGTTCGGAGGCGTCGGGGTCGTGCTTACGGGCGTACATGAGCTCCAGGAGCTCGGCGTGGTCGATGGCGAAACCGAGATAGGCCCTGGCCAGGGAGGTGAGGCGGGGTTCCAGGGGGAGCTCGGGGTCGTCGGCGGTGCTCAGGGCCTGGGCGAGGCGCTCGTACCCGGCCAGGGCCAGCGCGTTGAGCAGGGCCTGCTTGTCCTTGAAGTGGCGGCCGGGGGCGGCGTGGCTGACGCCGACCTCGCGGGCCAGTTCGCGCAGGGAGAGGGAGCCGACGCCCTTCTCACGCAGGGTGCGTTCCGCGGCTGCGAGCAGGGCGGCGCGCAGGTCTCCGTGGTGGTAGGGGCGGGTCTCGGGCATGGGCACCATCGTAGCTTGATGTTGGCGTCGCCATCATTGTTGGCGGCGTCATCATTGTTGTCATTGACAGCATTGTTGGCGGCGCCTACATTCGAGACATGGCTGACCACACGAAGAAGAGCGACAAGGCATGGGACGCGGCCCGCCTCCCCGACCTCACCGGCCGCACGGCCGTCGTCACCGGCGCCAACAGCGGCATCGGGCTGACGGCGTCCGACGCCCTGGCCCGCGCGGGCGCGCATGTCGTGCTCGCCGTACGGGATCCGGAGCGGGGCCGGGCCGCCGCGGCGAAGGTGAGCGGCAGCACCGAGGTGCGGCGCCTGGATCTGGCGGATCTGTCGTCGGTACGGGAGTTCGCGGACGGCTGGCAGGGGCGGCCGTTGGACCTGCTGATCAACAACGCGGGCGTGATGATGCTGCCCCGGCAGCGGACCGCGGACGGCTTCGAGATGCAGTTCGGTACGAACCACCTCGGCCACTTCGCGCTGACGAACCTGCTGCTGCCGTACATCACCGACCGGGTGGTGACGGTCTCCTCCACAGCCCACCGTTGGTTCGGTGCGCGGATCCGCTTCGAGGACCTGGACTTCGCGTCCGGCTACGACCCGCAGCGCGCCTATGCGCAGTCCAAGCTGGCGAACCTCCTGTTCACGCTGGAACTCCAGCGCCGTCTGACGGAGTCCGGCTCCCCGGTGCGCGCCCTCGCCGCCCACCCCGGCTACGCCGCCACCAACCTCCAGAGCCACGCGGGCAACCCGGTGATGCGGGCGCTGATGAAGGTCGGCAACAGGTTCTTCGCGCAGGACGACCGGGCGGGCGCCCTGCCGACGCTGTACGCCGCCACGCAGGACCTGCCCGGCGCGAGCTACGTCGGCCCCGACGGGCTCGCTGAGATGCGGGGCACGCCGACGCTGGTGGGCCGGTCTGCGGCTGCCAGTGACGCGGCGGTGGCGCGGCGCCTGTGGACCGTGTCGGAGGAACTGACCGGGGTCGGCGCGCCTGTGGGGCAGGCGGGGCGGGCGGCTCGGGTGGACGCCGAGCGCTAGGCGGGACCGGTGGCCCGGGCCGCGCCGATGCCGGTGGCCGAGTGCTCGAAGGCCACGGAGTGCTCCGGGGCCGCGCCGAGCGCCGCGCAGGCCGTGCGGTGAAGGTCCGGCGCGGGCTTGGGTGAGCGGACCTCGTCGGCGGCGAACGAGTGGATGACATACGCGGCGAGACCGGCCGACTCCAGCGCCGTGTCCAGCAGTTCGCGCGGGCTGTTGGAGGCGACCGCTGTCTGTACGGCGTCCCGGCAGGCGCCTACCAGATCCGTCGCCCGGGGGCGGTGGCTCCCTGGGCCGGCTCCTTGCGGACCCCGGTCGGCGCCGTCCGGCAGCCCTCGGTGTCGACCGGCAGGCCGCCGCCGGAGTCGAGGACGACGCCCTGGGGCGCGGTGGGGGGCGCCTGAGTGCGCGTACTCCGGGGTATGCCGTACGCGGAGGTGATCGGACCATGCCGTCCATGCCGGTGCCCGGCCTGCTCGCCGTCTTCGCCCACCCGGACGACGAGTCCCTGTTCTCGGGCGGAGTCCTCGCCCGGCACGCCGCCGCGGGTGCCCGTACCGCGGTCGTCACGGCGACGTGGACCGCGGGCACCCGACGCGGCGCCGAACTGGCCGAGGCGCTGCGGATTCTCGGCGCGGGCGAGCCGCGGTTGCTCGGCTATGCCGACGCCGAGGTGCCACAGTCCGCGCCCGGCAGCCCGCCGTTGGTCGAGGCGCCGCTCGACGAGTCGGTGGGGAGGCTGGTCGCCCACATCCGGCGGTTCCGCCCGGAGATCGTGGTCACGCACGACGCCTACGGTGGTGTGTCCGGCCATCCCGACCATGTGCACACCCACCGGGTGACCGTCCTCGCCGTCCATGCGGCCGGGCTGGAGCGGCTCTACCCGGAGGCCGGTGAGCCCTGGCAGCCCACCGCCCTCTACCTGGCCACCCACCCGCACTCGGCCCTCGGGGCGCTCGGCGACCTGGCCCAGGCCGGCAAGGGCATGCGGACGGTGCCGGACGAGCGGGTCAGCGCGACCGTCGACGTGCGCCCCTGGCTGGAGCGGAAGTGGGCGGCCGTACTGGCTCATCGCAGTGAGGTGGAGCGGGGCGCGGCGCCGGGGCTGCTCGCCGGGTTTCCCACCGACGTCCGGGAGCGGATCCTCGGCACCGAGTGGTACATCCGGCACGACCCGGTCTCCCCCGTGTCGGGCCGGACGGAGCTGACCGCCTGAGCGCGCGTCAATCGGCGGACAGGGCCTCGCGCATGGTCTTCGCCGTGGCGGCGGGGTCGTAGCCCTCGGGGACACCCTCGACCAGGATGATGTCGCCCTCGATGTGCCGGGAGCGCAGCGGCGCGATCTCCTGGTACGCCGGTGAGTCCCACCAGGCGCGCGCCTGCGCGATCCCGGGGAAGCCGATCACCACGACATGCCCCGGCCAGCTGCCCTCCTTCGTCTCGTGCGGCGTGCCATGCACGAGGAAGTGACCGCCGTACGGTTCGAAGGTGCCGGGGATGCGCTCGATGTACTCGGCGATCTCCGGATGCGGGGCGGCGTCGCGGAGGTGGGCAATGGCGTAGGCGGTCATGGTTTCGTCCCCCTCGGTCGGGATCGGTGCCGGTGGTCATGAGCGTGGCATCCTGTCGCGCCGGGATCGATTACCCGCGAGGTAATGCGGGGCGGCCGCGGTCGGCAGGACGCCTGCGGACCGGGCCCGCCCGCCCGGGGGCGGGCAGGCGGGCCCGGTCGGCTAGGCCTGGGGTGTGGCCGGCCCCGGGGTGTCGGACACCCCCTGGGGACGGTCGAGTACCTGGGCGACGGTGAGGAAGGTTCTGACGCGGTCCGGGCGGGGTGTCTCGGCGACCGGGCGGAGATACCAGCGGGCCTTCGGGGCACGCTCGTTCCCGTTCTCCTCGCCGACCGCGGTGATGTCGTCCTCGGACACCTCGGTGAAGGCGTAGCCCTTCGCCGCGTCGCCCAGGACGGGGCAGTGCCGCACCGCCAGGCGCAGGCAGGTGCCGTGGATGGCGGACGACGTGATCACCGGCGATCCGTCCTCGGGTCGTTCGAGCGCCACCCAGGCCATGGTGTCGAGGTCGTCCCCGCACACCTGGCAGCCCCACAGACGGCGGCACAGCTCCGCCCTGATCCGCTCGACCTCCCGGAAGAGCGGCCCGCCGTCCCCCATCGGCGTGACCCAGGGAAAGGGCAGCCCGGCCACCAGGGGACGCGGCAGACCTGCCGGGTTCTGGAACTCCGCCCCCTTGTAGTGCGGCGGGTGGACGTAGACGACGTCCTTCATGCGCAGGCCGTCGTCCCGGTCACGCAGGTGGACGATCCTCTGGCCGGGGCGGACCCCCTCAGCGGGCAACGGTGCCCTCCTGAAGCCGCTCGATCATGCGCTCGGTCGTGGCCAGGGGGGCCTCCCCGGCGGAGGCGTCCGCGCCGGTGACGCCCGGCTGGTCGTTCCAGGTGTCGTGGCCCGCGAACGGGATGGTCTCGGACGGGGTGTACCGGGGCAGTTCGCGGTAGGTGTTCACACCCTCGACGGGCTTGCCGCGCACCAGTACCGGATCCAGGTACAGGCCCTGGCTCTCGATGCGGGTGGAGGTCGAGATGTAGCCGATGTCCAGCCCGCAGCGCCGCTTGGGCGAGGTGTTCGCCTCCGAGCAGTGCAGCAGATGCGGATGGTGGATGGAGACGTCGCCGGGGTTCAACTCGATGTCGACGACGCCCCGTTCCGCCGCCCACTGCGAGACCAGGTCGGTGTCGGCCTCGGAGAAGAGCATGTTGGGCTTGTCGGTGCGCAGGTTCGGCGGGTGCAGCGGCAGCTTGTGACTGCCGGGGATCATGCGCAGACAGCCGTTCTCGGTGGTGCTCTCGTCGATGGCGAGCCACACCGTCAGCGCCCGCATCGGCGCCAGCTTCCAGTAGGCGCCGTCCTGGTGCCACAGCACCGGATGGCCGTCGTACGGGGGCTTGCAGATGTAGTGCGCGGTGAAGCAGGCGAGGTCCGGGCCGAGGAAGCGCTCACCGATGTCCACCAGCCGTCGGTCCGACACCAGCCGTACCCAGAAGGCGTCGTTGCGGATCAGCGGGTGGTGAAAGTGCTCGGGACGCAGGTCCGGGTACCGGGCGGTCAGCCACTCGACGTGGCTGCGGGCCTCCCGCAGAAGGTCTTCGGGTATGACGTTGCGGATGATCGCGAAGCCGCGCTCCTCGTACTCGGCGGCGGCCTGCTCCAGTGGGGTGCTCATGTCTGTCTCCGAAAGAAGCGTTCGTCGTTTCTCTTTGGTGGTCGAAAGAATTGGTGGTCGAAAGGTGCGAGGTGCTCAGACCTCCCACTCGGCCGGGAGCGTGCGATGGCGGCGCAGCGGCGAGAGCAGCAGCAGGGCGAGGGGGAGGGCCATGACCAGCCCGCCGGCCCACAGGGCGGTCCCGGTGGACCAGTGGCCGGCGATCAGTCCGCCCACGAGCGCACCGATCGGGGTGGCGCCCTGGATGACGACGCTGTAGGCCGCGGTCACCCGGCCCATGTACGCGTCCGGAGTCACCCGTGCGCGCAGTCCCGCGGTGGAGACGGCCCGGCCGACGATGGCGAAGCCGATGAGGACCTCCGCGACCGCGATGAGAGGCACCGCGGCCTGCCGGAACACCCCGGCCAGCGGCGCCGCGACCACGGCGAAGGGGGCCAGGGCGGAGAACACCAGCGTCATGCGGATCTCGCCGAAGCGCCGGCGCAGGCGTGGCGCCAGCAGGGAGGTGACGAAGCCGGCGACGGCCCCGAGGGTGGACAGCAGGCCGTACAGCCAGGTGGCCACGCCGATCTCCCGCAGCAGGAAGACCGGCAGCATCGCCAGCAGAATGCCCGCGCCGATGTTGTTCAGTGCGGCCTGGTTGAGCAGCAGCCGCAGCAGCGGCTGCTGGAACAGGACGCGGATCCCGTCCTTGATCTCGTGCCAGAACCGCTGCTCGGCCTTGGCCGGGCCCCGCGCGACATCGCCGCGCGGGTGGAGTCCGCGCAGCAGCAGGAGCGAGGCGAGATGCCCCAGTGCGGCGGCGCAGTACAGCACCGGGGCGGCCACGCTCTGCGTCAGCACGCCCGCCACGCTGGGGGAGATGGCTCGGATGGCCGTCTCCGAGCTCTGGAGCCGGGCGTTGCCGTCCGCCACGCGCCGCCGGGGCAGCACGAAGGGCAGCACACTGCTGTGCGCCACGTCGAAGAAGACTCCGGCGAGGCTCACCACCAGGGCCACCACGACGAGTTGGGCCACGGTGAGCAGGTCGAGGAAGTAGGCGAGCGGCACACTGGCGAACGCGACCGCGTACGCGATGTCGGCGCAGATCAGCACCGGCTTCTTGCGCAGGCGGTCGATCCACACCCCGGCCGGCAGCCCGATGGTCAGGAAGCCGGCCCGGCTGCACATGAAGATCAGGCTCATCGTCAGTGGGCCGGCGTGCAGCAGGAGCAGTGCGGTGACCGGCAGGGCGAAGGAGGCCACCTCGGCAGCCGCGTAGCGGAATCCGTTCGCCGCCCAGAGCCGCCTGAAGTCAGGGACTTTGAGGACTTCTACGGCGTCATCGGCAGCGGGGTCGGCGGCGTCGGCGGACGAGGAGAGCGACACGGGGCGGTGCCTTTCTTCACTGGACGATCGTCAGCCCGGGGCTGTCGCCGAGGTCGGGCCGCGCGGCCAGCTCGGTGAGCGCGGTGCGGTCGACCTTGCCGTTGGCGTTCCTCGGCAGCTCGCCGGTGGCCAGGACGATCCGCTGCGGGATCATGTAGTGCGGCAGCCGGTCGCGCAGCAGCTGCGGCAGCGCCTTGACCTCGTCGATGCCGTCCGCGCTCACGAAGGCCGTGATGACGGTGGAGAACAGGGCGTCCGGTGTGGCCACGACCACGCAGTCGCGGATGCCGTCGACGGCGTGCAGATGCCGTTCGATCTCGCCCAGTTCGACGCGGAAGCCACGGGACTTAACCTGGGCGTCCCTGCGGCCGATGAATTCCAGCTCGCCCGCCGCGTTCTCCCGGACCATGTCCCCGCTGGCGTACCACGCGGGGCCGCCGTCCCTGGTGCGTACGAAGGCACGCGCCGTCTGTTCCGGGTCCAGGTAGCCCTCCATCAGCATGCTGCCGCGCACCAGCAGTTGGCCGGTCTCGCCGGACGCCACCGGGGCCAGGTCCTCGTCCACGACGGCGATCTCGGCGCCGGGCAGCACCCGGCCGATCGGGATGACCGCGTCGAGGGGTTGAGGGCCGCGCATCTCGTGGAAGGTGCAGACGTTGCTCTCGGTCGGCCCGTACACGTTGAGCAGCCGTATTCCCGGGACGGCTGCGAACAGGGCGTTCACATCGCCCGGCGGCAGCACCTCGCCGCCCACCACGGCGGCACGCAGCGACCCGAGCCGCGGCAGCAGCTCGGTGCCCCGGCGGGCGAGCCAGACCAGGGTCGACGTCACGGCGTACCAGACGGTGCCGCCCACCTGGTGGCAGAAGTCGATGTAGGCGGCCGGGAAGGGTGCCGCCGAGGCGGGCATCAGCGCGACGGCGGCGCCGACCCGAGCCGCCCCGAACAGGTGCAGGGTGGTCGGGTCGAAGTGCAGCGGCGCCGAGTTGACGATGACGTCCTGCTCGGTGAGCTCCAGCTCGGCGACCGACCAGTCGACGAAGGCGGAGGCGCTCGCGTGGGTGTGCACCACGCCCTTGGGGTGGCCGGTGCTGCCGGAGGTGTGGAACACGTAGGCGAGGTCCGGCAGGGGTGGCCGGGGGGTGGTGGCCGGGATCGCGAACCACAGGGGGTCGTGCGCCGAGGGCCCGGTCGGCAGCGGCAGCCAGGTGAGTCCGGGTGCCACCGTGAGCCACTGGTCGCGGGCCCGCGTGTCGGTGACGATGACGCGGGGCCGGCTGCGCTCGACGATGAGCCGGGCGCGGGCGACGGGGCCGTCCGGGTCGACAGGTATGTAGCCGGCGCCGGAGCGGAGGATGCCGTGCACGGCGGCCACGGCCGGACAGGATTTCGCGCCGTGCCAGGCCACGCTGTCCCCGGGCCGGACGTCCGCCCCGCGCAGCGCCTCGGCGATGACTTCGGCCATGGCGTCCAGCCGGGCGTAGTCGATGCTGCCGGTGCCGTCGATGACGGCGGTGCGCTCGCCATGACGGGCGGCGGTGGCCCGCAGGTCGTCCACCAGCGAGGGGCGGGCGGCCATCACAGCCCCTTGGACTTCAGGAACGCGCGGACGGCGAGCGGGGTCTCGAAGTGCGCCGGGAGGATCTCCGAGTCGCGCACGGTGACCGCGAACTCCTTCTCCAGCAGCGCCACCAGGCTGAGCAGCGACAGGGAGTCGATGATCCGGTGGGCGATGAGCTGGGTGTCCTCGCTCACCTCGGCGTCCGGCGCCACCTCGCGCACGGCCGCGAGCACCGCCCGCAGTACGGAGTCTTCTGCCATCACAAACCCAGCCCTTCCGCGATGATCTTCATCTGCATGTCCGAGGTCCCGGAGTAGTACCTGCTGGCCACCGCGTCGGTCAGCAGGGCGGCCGCCCCTGTCTCCGGCAGCAGTGCGTAGCCGCCGTACACGTCCGGGAGTTCCTGGCAGAACCGGTTGAACTCGGTGCTGACGTGCAGTTTCGTCAGGGAGGAACGGCCGTGGTCGAGGGCGCCCGCATCGGCCTGGCGAGCCGTGGCGAGCAGCAGCTCGCGTGCGCTGGTCAGGCTCATGTGCATCCGGACCAGACGCCTGCGGATCGTGTCGTACGAGGCGAGGGGCTGCCCGAACTGGCTGCGGGAGCGGGCGTGTTCCACGGCCTTGCGCAGGGCGCGTGCCATCAGCCCGAGGGTCGGGGCGAGGATGAACGCCCGCTCGTGGCGCATGGCGTGCATGAGGACGGCGAATCCGCCGCCGGGGCCGCCGAGCAGGTCGCCGTCGTCGACGACGCAGTCGTCCAGGTGCAGGGAGCCCAGGTCGGCGCCGGCCAGCCCGGTCTTGTCGATGACCGTGCCGATGTGCAGTCCGGGGGTGCCGCGCGGGACGAGGAACGCGGTGAGTCCGGACAGGGCGCTGCCGTCGGCCGTGCGGGCGAGGACGAGGAAGACGTCGGCCGCCGGCCCGTTGGTGACGAAGGTCTTGGCGCCGCTGAGCCGCCAGCGTCCCCCGGCGTCGCGTTCGGCGCTCGTGCGCAGGGACAGCAGATCGGAACCTGAGTCGTACTCGGTGGCCGCGAAGGCGCCTACCGCGGTGCCCGCGAGAAGCGGTGCCAGATACCGCTTGTGCTGGGCCTCGGTGCCGAACTCGAGCAGGGGTTCCTGGCAGGCCCACATCTGGGCGGCCATCGCGAAGGGCGGGCCGCTCAGACCGCTCTCCTGCGCGAAGGCCTCCAGCGCCAGGCACGCGGCCTCGTACCCGGCACCGCTGCCGCCCGCGGACTCGGGGACGGCGAGGGACATCAGGCCCTGGGCGGCGGCCGTGCGCCACAGGCCGTCGCTGTCGGGGGACTTGGCCGCCCAGGACCGCAGACCGCTCAGCCAGCCGGCGAACTCCGCCGGTGGCGAGGTCGGGTGCGTCACCACTGCTCGCCCTCCTCCCGGACGGGCCACCGGAACACATGGTGGGACTCGGTGAGCCCGAACTTGTCGAAGGTGGAGGGGCGTTGGCCGAGCGAGGCCAGCGCCAGAAGCTCCTGGTCCCGGCCCACGCCGAGGGTGGTGCCCAGCCAGTGGAAGATGTCCTCGGCGATGCCGGTGCCGCGGTCGTTCGGGCGCAGCTTGATCTCGTGGAGGATCAGCCGGCTCTTGCCGCCCGGCCGCAGCCGGCCGAGTGCGGTGAGGGCGAAGGCCGCGACGACCCGGCCGTCCGCCTCGGCGACATAGTGCGTGGTGCCGGGGGCGTGGGCGCGGTCCGTCATCCGGCGGGCGAACTCCGCGGTGTCACCGCCGCCGTAGATCTCACGGAGGGCCGCCACGTCGGCCTCGGTCGCCTCGCGGACGGTCCGTCGGCGTACCGGGCTAGCCACCGGCCACCGCCGACATGATCAGCACGGTGGTGCGCGGCGCCACTTCGACGTCCAGTGAGCCGAGATCGCGGATGTTGTCCTCTCCGAGATAGACGCTCACGAAGGGCAGAAAGCTCCCGTTGCCGTCCGCCAGGCGCCGGCGCAGTGCCGGGTGGCGTTCGTAGACCTTGTCGATGACCTCGCGGAAGGTGCCCGCGGGCACCGGGAACTTGGTCTCGCCGCCGGCGAACCGGGCGAGCGGGGTGGACAGGACGACCTCGACGTCCACGTCGGGCTCGGACATGGCGTGCTCCCTCCTGGGCGGCTCGGCCGCGTTCATGCGGTGGTGCTCCCGGTCGTGACGGCCCGCTCGGCGCGGTAGCGCTCCCAGCCCTCGACGGCCTGCCGGAGCTGGGCGTCGTAGTCGGCGTCCTGGATGAAGCCGTGCCCCCGGCCGTCGCGGAGCATCACGGCTCGCGCGCTCGGGTGGCCGCCCAGGCCGGCCATGATGGGCCGCAGGTGGTGCAGCGCGAAGTAGGAGTCCTTCTCCGACACCAGGGCGTGCAGATAGCGCCCGGCGCCGGGCGCGGCCCAGTCGGCGATGGTGTCGGTCGTCCTGTGCGGCGCGGCCATGCCGGGAAGGTGGGCGAAGGGCAGTGCCTCGCGTTCCCACTGGGGCAGGACCGTGGGGTCGTCGTGCGGGGAGATGACGAAGGCGAGGTCGTCGCCACCGGCTCGCATGCAGTGCTTGAGTGCCGCGTAGCCGCCCGAGGACAGGCCGTGCCAGACGGTGCCGCGCAGGCCGTGGCGGGACAGCAGGCCGGCGCGCAGGTCGTACATGCGCGGCGCGAACTCCTCCTCGCCCAGCAGGAACCAGCCGCAGCACGAGTCCTGCGTGTGCAGATGGATCGGGTCGGAGAAGGACAGGCACACGGACCGCTCGGCCTGCTGCCACTGCTTGCGGGCGAAGACCGGCGGCACATGTTTCTCGATGCGGCTGAACCCGTGGAAGAGGATGTGCAGATAGGGGCTCTCGACGACATCGGGCACGGTCACCTCGTACTCGAGGACGTAACCCTCCGGGTGCCGGAACCGGTCCCGCTGAATCTTCACTGAAAACCTCGCATTGGCTGGTCCTGGGCTTTGCGTGCGCTGGTCGTCAGGCGGACAGGGTGCGGCCCTCCGCGAAGGACAGTCCCGGGCAGACGACCCGGACGACGCTGAACGGTTCGGCCGGGCCGGTCAGCGGGACGACCAGCGGGGCGTGACCGGTGACGCCGGCGATCCGCCGGGTCACGTCGGCCAGTTCCCGCTCCATGTCCGAGTGGGCGGCTCCGTGGCGGCGCAGCGCCTCCTCGAGGCCGGTCGCCTCCTGGCCGGCGGGGAAGGGCGGCTGTGCGCTCGCGTCCCGCACGGTGTCCTGGTCGGAGGGGATGTCGTCACGGGTCGCGCTGATCTCGGTCAGCCGGCTCTGCACCGCCTCGGTCACCGCACGGGACAGGGCGACGACCGGGTCCAGGTGGCTGCCCGAGCCGGCGCACACGATCGGGAAGAGGGGCGACCACACGTACGCGGCGAACGTCGGCACGCCGAAGCGATTGGGAACGCAGGAGAGGTGGACGTCCACCCCGGCGTCCGTGAGCAGACCGAGCAGCGACCGCAGGTGCGGGTCCTGGATCGTGTCCGGGTCGATCCGCAGCCGCCCGGGGTCGGTGGCGGCCGGGTGGGCGGCCAGTACGTCGCGTTCGACCGCCTCGTACAGGGCGTGCAGCACGGCCTCGGTGAACGTGTTGCCGGAGGCCAGCCCGGTGCTGCTGGACTCGAACAGGCGCGGACGCCAGAAGTGCGGGCCGCTGTAGGAGAGCCGGACGAGGTCGAGGGGCACCGGTACGACCTGGCCGTCCGTCAGTGCCCGCGCCCGCACCCAGTCCAGCCGGACCTCGCCGGTCCACTCGTCCGTGACCCGGAGGTTCAGGTCGGTCAGCGCGTACGGGAGCCGCAGCTCCGCGGCGGTGGCGCCGAAGGCGTCCAGCTGCGGCCGCTCGGCATGCCACAGCTCGATGGACTCCATGACCGCGGAGAGCTTGGCCAGGAGCGGCGAGGCCCCCTTGCCCTGGGACACGGCCAGGGTCTCCGACTCCGGCCGGACGGCGAGGAAGACGGGGATGCCGATGGTGTCCAGGCGGGTGACGTCGGCGACCCGGGTGATGCCGTAGCGGTCCAGGAGCGGGGCGATCCGCTCCCATGTCGTCTCGGGGGCGACCGCACGGTGGGTGCCGGGCAGCGTGAGCTTACGCATGTGCCTCGCCTCCGACCGGTGCCGGCGCCTTGAGGGAGCTCAGACAGCCGAGGGCGAAGGGGCGCAGGGCGAGGGCGGCACGGCTCAGGGAGGGCAGACCGCGCCGGGCGCACTGGGTGAGCAGGGCGGCGTCCGTGTCCACGCGCCGGATCAGCCGGAGCAGCCGGGCGCAGGTGGCGTCGGAGATCTGGGTGAGGCTGCGCTCGGGGTGGGCGTCCAGATGGCGCCGGGTGAGCTCCAGCCATTCGGTGACGCGGGCCCGGTCCTCGGCCGACTCGTGCCGCAGCAGCAGCTTCACCTCGTCGGGGTCGGTCAGGTCGGGCAACGGGCACAGCAGGGCGGTGATGCGGGGACGCATCGCCGGGTCGTCGTACCAGTCGCCCGCGGCCGGGCCGAGGTGGTGCAGGACGTGGTCCCGCAAGCCGCGGGCGGCGCCGTCGGGCGCGGCGGGCGTGTGCCGGCGCAGGTATTCCCACCAGGTGTCGGGGAAGTCCTCGGCGAAGATCTGTTGGTAGGCGACGCGGTGCCGGAGCGCGGAGTCGTCGGGTGCGAAGGCGTTGCGCCAGCGTCGGTGGTATTCGGTACGCCAGTCCCGGGCCGTCGTCGCGACGGTTCCGCCTGTCAGCCGGCCTGTCCGCGGCCGGCCGGTGGTGGAGGGGGGCGACGTGGTCTGCGGTGCCCGGGAGTGCAGGCGTTCCGCCAGGGCCAGGGCTTCGAGGGCGTCGGCGCGCTTCTGGTCGAACGCGGCCGGATCGGCGGCCAGATGCTCGGCGTACCAGTCGGCGAAGGCGTTCTGCCCGCGCTCCCGTGCCACGGCGAGGATCCGTTCCCGGGTGCGCAGCGGGTAGTACTCCCGCTCCGTGTGCCGCATCAGGTCACGGACGGCCTCGGGGGTGAGGACGCCGGCCTCCTGGGCCGTCATGACCGCGGTGTACAGATTGACCAGGGGAACGTTGAGGCCGGTGAGCGAGCCCGTCTCGCCGTGGGCCACGCTGACGGCGTCGTCCCCGTCGAACACGCCGTCGCGGTACCAGCCGTAGATCCGGCCGACGCCGGTCATGCCGGACCGGTCCAGTTCGGCGGCTCGCAGCGCTCCGATGCTGGCCGCGCCGAGGACGCTCACCCCGCGGGACAGTGCGTCCAGGATCTCCTTGTGCCGCAGGGCGAGACGGTGGTGGTAGATCCCGTCCACGATGACGACGACGTCCCCGGCGGCGAACATCCGCGGGAACAGGTCGCCGTGTCGGACCGGGCCGTGCACCACGACGTCCGGATGGTGCTGCCGCACCAGAGGTTCGGGGCACGACGGCCCGACGAACACATGAACCGCCATGCCCCTCCCCCTTCTTCAACGGCGTGCCGGCGCTCGAACCGGATCGGGCCGATCAGTCAGTGCGAACCGCCGTGCGCACGTTGTGTCAGTTGCGCACTTCGCTGTCGGTGATGATCAGCGGGGTCTCGCCGAACAGGACCTCGAAGTCCTCGCCCGTGAGCTCCTCGACCTCGCTGGTGGTCTCGGTGATGACCTCAGCCATGTGTTTCTCCCATTCATTAAATGAGGGGAACTTTCGGCACCCGGATGGCGCCGAGTGGAAGCTACAACGACCCCTGACACGTGTCCAGGGAATTCAATTCCACGCCGCTGTGCGCGAGGGCGACTTCATGCGCAAGAAATAGGTTCACCGTCATCCGGAGACTTTGCTGAGTCTTTGCAGCAACCCCATTGCTGCTTTGCTTCACCTTGACTTTGCTTTGCGCTTCCCTTGTGTACTTTGACGTCCAACTACCGTAGTCGCGCGGGCAAACGCGCAGCTCAGACGAGTGCAGAAGTGATCGCGGCGTCGGCTTTGCGCCGCGTTGCACATTGGCCGAAGTGCAACGCTTACCGTGTCCGGAATCAGGTTGTTGACTGTGTGAGCAACGGCATGCAGGATCGATCGGTGGGCGATCATCTGAATTGCCCGCGAAATAAACGGGGGTGCGAGTGAGTTTTCAGCTCACGCCTATGGCTCTGGTTGTCGCCGCGCTTCTTTTTCACCAGGTCAATCGGCTGTGGGAATACGGTTTCTCGGGTGTCGGCCAGCACTGGGCACCGGTCTTCGGTGTCCGATTGCCCCGGCGGACGGCGGCGGCCGGACAACTGGCCGCATTGCCCGCCGCCGTGCTGCTCGCCCTGACGGTCCCGTCCCTCGCCGGCCGGAGCGCCGTGGTCGCGCTGATCGCGTTCTGGCTGCTCGCCACCCAGATGCGCCTGTCGGACCACTGCTGGCTCGGGGCCGTGGCAGTGGCCGTCATGGCCTTCACCCCGACCCCCGTCCACGCCGTGCTGGCCGAGGACCTCCTGGCGGGTGTGTATCTGACGGCGGCCCTGCTGAAGGTCAACGACGAGTATCTGTTCACCGATCGCAGCGCCGGCCGCGTCGTCACGGCCCACTACCTGCGGCTGCTCGGCCTGCCGGAGTTCCCACGCCTGCTGCGCGCCATGCCCGCCCTGGTGATCGGCACCGAGCTCCTGGTCGGCGTGCTCGCCTGCGTCCCCGGCGCCGAGTTGTGGGCGCTGGGGATCGCGATCCCGATGCACCTGGTCTTCGGGGTGTCGGGCAACTACCCCTTCTCCGTGGTGGCCTTGGCCCTCTGGGTGACCGCCTTCTCCCCCGACGGCAGGATCGAACCGGACGGTCCGGCGGCCGTGCTGTGGGCGGCGGCGCTCCTCGTGGGCCTGCTCTCGACGGCCACCGGACGGACCGCAAAGGGCCGCCGGTCGACGAGCTGGCTGATCAAGGACTTCTACCAGGGGGCGGTCTACGGCGCCCTGTGCGCGACGGCGGTCCTGGCCCCGGCGTCCGGCCCCGACCGGTCCGCGTCCTGGGTGCCTTACACCCACGCCCTTCTCGCGCTCGCCTTCGCGGTGAACTTCGGCCTGGTCGTCGCCGGCGTCAAGCTCGAGTGGAGCTTCGCGATGTTCACCAGCCTGCGCCCCTTCGGCCGCTCCTGGCTGGAACGGCACCGGCTGCGCGAAGGGCCGCGCTACTACTCCCTGACCCTGCCGGCCCGCATGCCGAAGGCGCTGTTGAAGGACATCGACCCGACGTTCGTCTATCTGGCCACCCGGGAGGAGAACGTGGTGCACGAAGGCGTCGCCCACCATGTGGAGGCCGTGGCGCGCAAACACGACGTCACCTTCGCGCCCCGGGCCATGACTCAGGTCGCCGACCGCCGTGAGCTGGTCCCCGCGCCGTCCGAGCGCTCCGCCCCCCGCCGCCGCTTCCTCGACTACCCGGCCGTGACACCGAAGCACCTGGACCGCCGGTACCTCGCCTGACACCGCCGGCGCACTCAGCGGCTTCTCCCCTTCGTGCTCCTCCCTCCCCGCGGCAGTGCGGGCTCCACCGGCTCGACCGGTTGCACCGGCTTGCGGGCGGGAAACTCCTAGACTGGCGCGGGCGGTACTCCCGGCGGGCGAGGGGCGGTTGACGGTGCGTAAGGCATGGATCGTGGCGGGCTCCGCTGTCGCGGTGGGCCTCAGCTTCGTGATGCTGCTCGTCGTCGGCGTCTACATCGTCGCCGGAAACCTCGCGGGATCGGCGGGCGGAGCGGCCAGAACGCTCGCCAAGGGGGCCGTGCCCGCCGCCTACGCCGAGCTCGTGCGCAAGTGGGGCAATCTGTGCCCCGCGATCAATCCCGCGCTGCTCGCGGCCCAGCTCTACCAGGAGAGCGGCTTCAACCCGAACGCCAAGAGCCCGGCGGCGGCACAGGGCATCGCCCAGTTCATCCCGGGCACCTGGGCCACGCACGGGATCGACGGCGACGGGGACGGCGACCGCGACGTCTGGGATCCGAATGACGCGATTCCATCGGCCGCGAAGTACGACTGCACGCTCGCCAAGTACGTGAAGGACGTACCCGGCGACCCGACGAAGAACATGCTCGCGTCCTACAACGCGGGGGCGTACGCGGTCATCAAGTACGGGGGCGTGCCGCCGTACAAGGAGACCCAGAACTACGTGAAGACGATCACGACGCTCCAGGAGAGCTTCGCCGCGCCCGTCCGCCGGGTCGACCCCAGCAAGCAGGCCGCCGGGGCCATCTACTACGCGCAGAAGAAACTCGGCACGCCCTACCTCTGGGGTGGTGACGGTACTGCTCAGGACGGTGGACGGTTCGACTGCTCCGGTCTGACCAAGGCCGCGTACGACAGCGTCGGGATCGAGCTGCCGCGGGTCGCCAACGACCAGTGGAACGCCGGCCCGCACCCGGCCAGGGACGAGTTGCTCCCCGGCGATCTGGTCTTCTTCTCGAAGGACCCCGGCAACTCCCGGGCCATCCACCATGTGGGGATCTACGTGGGTGGCGGGTACATGATCGACGCGCCGAGGACGGGCGCCGTGATCCGGTTCGACCCGATCGACACCGCGGAGTACTTCGGGGCCACCCGCGTCACCGAAGATGGCGCAAAAGCGCTCCCCACGCCCGCCTGAGACGGAGCGTGAAGCGACCCCCTGAGCTGCGGCGATGGGTCTCTCTTCGATAACGTCTGCGTGATCATTCAGTGGAGTGCGGAACGTATCAACAGGAGCCGTGCGTTCCTGGTTACGTAGCCGGATCTACACCACGGGGGTGGGCGGAGCGGCGTACGCACGATGCGCCGTAGAGAAGATGAAGGGGCCGCAGCGACATGGCTGGACTCGCAGAATCCGGGTCGAACCCCGACGTCGAGCTGCTTTACGACATCAATGGCCTGGCCAAGGACGCGCCGCACTGGTTCGACCGGGTCATGGAGTACGTCGGTGAGTACGGTCTGCTGCTCGCCCTGATCATGCTCGGCGTGTGGTGCTGGTGGTCCGTGCGGCGGCGCGGCGGGCAGGACGCCGCCTCGTCGGTTGCCGCACTCGTGTGGGCGCCGCTGGCCGCCGGGATCGCGGTGCTGGTGAACGTGCCGATACGAGGGTTCGTCGAGCGGCCCCGTCCCTTCAAGGACCATCAAGGGCTTGAAGTCCTGGTCACCGGCAAGACCGACTTCTCCTTCGTGAGCGACCACGCGACGATCGCGATGGCCCTGGGCGTCGGACTGTTCGTCGCCAACCGGAAGTTCGGGCTGATCGGGATCGGGCTCGCCCTGCTCGAAGGGTTCTGCCGGGTCTACATGGGCGTGCACTACCCGACCGACGTCATCGGCGGATTCGCGCTCGGCACGGCCGTCGCGCTGCTGCTGTCGCCGCTCGCCATGGCCCTGCTGACGCCCTTGATGTCCGCCATCGAGCGCTCGCCGCGGGGCGGTTGGCTGATCCGGGCGCGGGGTGCGTCGAGGTCGGAGGGACAGGACGCGGTGATTCCGGGAGCCCGGACGGAGACCGCGGGGGCCGAGGAGCGGGATCTGGCCGCCTAGGAGTGTCTGACACCCGCTGGACGGCGGCCGTTCCCCCCAGGGAGCGGCCGTTCCCCGTTGTTGTGCCCGGCCCTTCGCTACAGCGCCTGCGGGTAGGTGAAGAACTTCTGCGGGTCGTACTGCTTCTTCAGCTGCGTCAGGCGCGCCGCGGCGTCCCCGTAGTACGCCTTGCGCCAGTTGGTCAGACCCGGGTCGGCGTAGTTCTGGTACGCGGCGCCCGAGGCGTACGGCCGCATCGCGTCGTGGGCCGACTTCAGCCAGGCCTGTGACGCGGAGCCCGAGGTGCCGGCGCGCCAGGAGCCGAGGTACTGGGCCAGCATGCGGGAGCGGCGGTGGACGAAGGCCGTCGCGGTCGGGGAGACGCGGTTGACGGCTCCGCCGAGGGCCGTGAGGGCGATGCTTCCGGCGCCGCCGCGGACCGACTGAACCTGCTTCAGCAGCGTCTGGATGCCCGCCGCGGAGAGCGAACGGTCGAAGAAGTCCGACTTCGCGGCGTACGTCTCCCGGCCCAGCTTGCCCTGCGGGGAGCGGCCCGGCGTGGAGCCGGGAAGGTGGCACTGCGCGTCCGTGGCGAACGACGAGCAGCCGGCGTAGAGCTCCATCGACTCCTCGTACGAGCGGCGCTTGAGGGTGACGGAGCGGGCGGGGCCGGGGCCGCCGGGACGGTCGGCGAGCCGGTCCACGGCGTTCTGGAGTTCGCGGTAGGTGCCGAGGGAGAACGCGGCCACGGAGATGGAGGGGGTGCCGCCCGCGCGGTTCGACAGGTGCAGGGAGGACCAGATCTCGTCGGGCTGGCTGGGGCCCCACTCCTGCCATGCCTTGATGAGCGCGGCGGCCTTCGACCAGGGCCAGGTCATGTACGCCGTCACCGCCTGGGGGGCGGGGTGGGTCCTGAAGTGCAGTTCGGTCACGACGCCGAAGTTGCCGTTGCCCGCTCCGCGCAGGGCCCAGAAGAGGTCCTTGTTGGTGGTGGAGTCGGCCGTGAGCTGCTTGCCGTCGGCGGTGATCAGGGTGGCCCGGGTGAGGCTGTCACAGGTCAGGCCGTAGGCCCGGGAAGTCACGCCGTGGCCGCCGCCGAGGGTGAGACCGGAGACGCCGACGGTGGGGCAGGAGCCGGCCGGGATGGTGCTGCCCTTGGCCGCGAGGGCCCGGTAGACGTCGATGAGTTTGGCGCCGGCGCCGATGACCGCGGTGTTGCCGGAGGCCCGGACGCGGTTGAGCTTGCTGACGTCGACTATGAGGCGGCCGGTGCCCGAGGACCAACCGCCGTAGGAATGACCGCCGTTGCGGATGGCCACGCGGAGTCCGTGGGCGCGGGCGTGGGCGAGGGTGGTGCGGATGTCGTCGGGGTGGGCGACATAGGCGACGGCGGCGGGCTTCAGGGCGTCGAAGCGGGTGTTGTAGAGCTGGTGGGCCGCCTTCCAGTCGGCGTCACCCGGGCGTATGAGGGGGCCGTCGAGGTCCCGGGCGAGGGCGGCCCAACTGGCCGGGGTGGCGGCGCGCGCGGAGGCGGTGGTGCGCAGGGAGGAGGTCCGGGTGCGGGTGGCCGTGCCGGTGGTCGAGCCTGGCCCCGCACCTTCGCCCGGCCCTGAGGTGCTGTCGCAGGCGGTTGCCGCGAGGGCGGTGAGGGCTGCCGCGCCACCACCGATGAAGGTACGCCGTTCCATGTCGCCTCCTGGGGGGTTACGTGGAACGAGACGGGGTGGTGGGGGCCGAGGTTCCATGGTCCGCGGATCGTCCCGTCCGGCCCGCGACCGGGTGCCCTCCTGTCCCTGCCGCGGTCGCTTCGCGTCTCAGTCCTCAGGCCCGTCGCTACGCGTCTCAGCCCCCAGGCCCGGCGCTACGCGTCTCAGTCCCCAGGCCCGTCGCTGCTCGTCTCAGCCCCCGGGCCCGGGGGCATGCCCCTCCGCGTCCGCCCGTGCCAGGCTTCGCGCCCGTCTCGCCGGGCCCCGCCAGCCGCAGATGCAGTGGGCGGTGCAGAAACGGCCTTTCTCCACGGTCGTCGTGCGGTGCCCCTCGAAGTCCTGGGGTGTCGGGGGAGACGTCGGTCCGTCCTGGTGCGCCACGTCGGCAACGTTACCCAAGGCAAGTGGACGCAACGCCCCCGGTCGGCGTGACGGGGGAACTCAGCGGTCGTTAAACCGGAACGACAGGGGGCCCGTGACGGACGTACCGGCTGGGGGTAGGACGGCGATGACGCAGCGGCAGCAGCACAGGCGCAGGCATGGGGCGGGCGTCGCGGCCGGGGTCTTGTGTGTCTGTCTGGCCGGCAGCGGGTGCGCGCAGAACGGGGCCGCCGCCGAGGACTCGCGGGGCAGCGACGCCGTGAAGGTCGTCCGTGACGCGGCCGACGCGCTCGTCGGGGCCCGCAGCGCCAAGGCCCGTACGTCGATGGAGATGGCCACCGGCGGTACCCGGGTCACCATCCGCGGGGAAGGCGTGTACGACTTCCGGGAGCGGGTCGGGCGGTTGAAGGTGCTGCTGCCGCAGGACCCCGCCGGGGCGGTCCCGCATCGGCCGATCATGGAGCTGCTCGCTCCCGGCGCGCTGTTCATGAAGAACCGTGGTGCCGGTGTGCCCGCCGACAAATGGGTGCGCGTCGACACCCGCTCGCTCTCCGACGGCAACCTCGTCACCGGCGGCGCCACCGATCCCTTCGTCGCCGCCGAGGTGCTGCGCGGGGCCCGGACCGCGAAGTACGTGGGGGAGGAGGACGTCGCCGGTACGGCCGTGCGGCACTATCGGGGGACCGCCGATCTGGACGCCGCCGCGCGGGGCGCCTCGGGCGGGAACAGGGAAGCACTGGCGGCAGCGGCGAAAGGGTTCGCCACGGATCAGGTGCCGTACGACGTCTATCTCGACGACGCCGGGCGGATCCGCAAGGTCAGACACCGGTTCAGCTTCGTCAACGGGCAGCAGAAGGACGCGGTCGCCGTCGCCTCGACGACCTTGCTCTACGATTTCGGCGCCCCCGTGGACGTACGGCTGCCGGACGGCGACGACATCTACGCCGGCAAGATCGCCGAGCGGTGAGGGGCGGGGTATGCGCGCGTGACGGGCGTCAAGAACTAGCCCGTCCGTGCCATGCGCGGTGTGTAGGCCGCTCCCTACTCTAGGAAGTCGGTAACGGCAGAGAAGAGGTGATGCGCGTGGCTCCGGTCGGCGGTACGGCAGTTCAGGACCACGTGGCCCTCGCCGAGATCGAGCTGTGCGGAGAGCTGATCATCGCGGCCTCGGCCGCCCGTGAGGAACGGCTCAGTATGGCGAGCATCGACGAGGTGCTGCGCGTCGCGGAGGAACGGGACGGACCGGGCGAGTGAGCCGGGTGTGTTCGCTCACACTCACGTCCTCAGCAGCCGGCCGATCGCCTTCGTCGCCTCCTCCACCTTCGCGTCGATCTCCGCACCGCCCTTGAGGGCCGCGTCGGCGACGCAGTGGCGCAGATGTTCCTCCAGCAGCTGGAGGGCGAAGGACTGCAGGGCCTTGGTGGAGGCGGACACCTGCGTGAGTATGTCGATGCAGTAGACGTCCTCGTCGACCATCCGCTGAAGGCCCCGGATCTGGCCCTCGATCCGGCGCAGGCGCTTGAGGTGCTCGTCCTTCTGCTTGTGGTAGCCGTGGACGCCGCGGTCGTGGTCCGTCACGATGTCCGCGCCGGCCGTCGTGACGGCATCATCGGCGGCGGAGGGCGCACCAGCGCCGGCCTCGGTGGTCGTCATGGCGTCCTCCAGATGTGACCGCTATATACCCCTACTGGGTATATCGTATCGAACTTTGCTGGGTAGGGGGCCTGTGGCCGATGACGAGAAACGGCCGTTGGACTGGACCACCGGGCAGCCCCCGTGCCGACCACTGTGCCTGATGGGCGACACTGGAGGACGGCCCGATAGCCGTGGCCGGATGATGCGCCTAGCATCAGCCTGACCGAAACCGATGCTTCCTGAGGACCCCACGTGCGATTTCGTCTGACCCCCCGGGAGACGAGCTTCTACGACATGTTCGCCGCATCCGCGGACAACATCGTCACGGGCTCGAAACTCCTGATGGAACTGCTCGGGGCGGACACCGCCGGCCGGGCCGAGATCGCCGAGCGTATGCGGGCCGCGGAACACGCAGGTGACGACGCCACGCATGCGATCTTCCACCAGCTGAACTCCTCGTTCATCACGCCGTTCGACCGCGAGGACATCTACTCCCTCGCCTCGTCCCTCGACGACATCATGGACTTCATGGAGGAGGCCGTCGACCTGGTCGTCCTCTATAACGTCGAGGAACTGCCCAAGGGCGTCGACCAGCAGATCGAGGTGCTGTCGCGGGCCGCGGAACTCACCGCCGAGGCCATGCCGCACCTGCGGACGATGGACAACCTCACCGAGTACTGGATCGAGGTCAACCGGCTGGAGAACCAGGCCGACCAGATCCACCGCAAGCTGCTCGCTCATCTCTTCAACGGCAAGTACGACGCCATCGAGGTGCTCAAGCTCAAGCAGATCGTGGACGTCCTGGAGGAAGCGGCGGACGCCTTCGAGCACGTGGCGAACACGGTGGAGACTATCGCCGTCAAGGAGTCCTGAGACCCTCCCATGGACACCTTCGCGCTGGTCGTGACCATTGCGGTCGCGCTCTTCTTCACGTACACCAACGGCTTCCACGACTCGGCGAACGCGATCGCCACGTCCGTCTCGACCCGGGCGCTGACGCCGCGGGCCGCGCTGGCCATGGCCGCTGTCATGAACCTTGCCGGTGCCTTTCTCGGCTCCGGCGTCGCCAAGACGGTCAGTGAGGGCCTGATCGCGACACCCGAGGGCTCGACGGGGATGGGGATCCTCTTCGCGGCACTGGTGGGTGCGATCACCTGGAACCTGATCACCTGGTACTTCGGCCTGCCCTCGTCCTCCTCGCACGCGCTGTTCGGCGGCATGGTCGGGGCGGCGCTGGCCGGCGGGACGACCGTGTACTGGCACGGCGTGCTGGAGAAGGTCGTCATCCCGATGTTCGTCTCGCCCCTCGTGGGACTGTGCGCGGGCTATCTGGTGATGACGGCGATCATGTGGATCTTCCGGCGTGCCAACCCGCACAAGGCCAAGCGGGGATTCCGTATCGCCCAGACCGTCTCGGCGGCGGGCATGGCGCTCGGACACGGTCTCCAGGACGCCCAGAAGACGATGGGCATCGTGGTGATGGCGCTGGTCATCGCCGACGTCGAGGACTACGGCGACCCCATCCCGGTGTGGGTCAAGATCGCGTGTGCCGTGATGCTGTCGCTGGGCACCTATGCCGGTGGCTGGCGGATCATGCGGACGCTGGGCCGGAAGATCATCGAGTTGGACCCCCCGCAGGGGTTCGCGGCCGAGACGACCGGCGCGTCGATCATGTTCGTCACGGCCTTCCTCTTCAAGGCGCCGATCTCGACGACCCATGTGATCACCTCGGCGATCATGGGTGTGGGCGCCACGAAGCGGGTGAACGCCGTGCGGTGGGGTGTCGCCAAGAACATCGTCCTGGGGTGGTTCATCACGATGCCGGCGGCGGCGCTCGTGGCGGCCGGGGCCTTCGGGGTCGTCAAACTGGCGTTCCTGTAGGGGCGGGGGCGAGCAAAGCCCCTACCCCTCCCATCCTCAAGGGGCTGCCGCCCCTTCGACCCCGGCTGCTGGGGGCCTGCGGCCCCCAGAGCCCCGCTGTCGGCCCTGCACGGCGCCGGACGGGCTGGGAGGCCGGGCTCGGCCTGGAAAGCAGACGCGGGCCCGCCCCCCGGGAGCCAGGGGGCGGGCCCTTTATCTGCCTCGCGGTGGCACCGCCATGCAGCACCGCGAGGGGTCTTGTCGTCGGGCGTCGGCTCAGCCGAAGCGGCCCGAGATGTAGTCCTCCGTGGCCTGGACCGACGGGTTGGAGAAGATGCGCTCCGTGTCGTCGATCTCGATCAGCTTGCCGGGCTGGCCGACAGCCGCGAGGTTGAAGAAGGCGGTGCGGTCGGAGACCCGGGCGGCCTGCTGCATGTTGTGCGTCACGATGACGATCGTGAAGCGCTCCTTCAGCTCGCCGATCAGGTCCTCGATCGCCAGTGTCGAGATCGGGTCCAGGGCCGAGCAGGGCTCGTCCATCAGCAGGACCTTGGGCTCCACCGCGATCGCCCTGGCGATGCACAGACGCTGCTGCTGGCCGCCGGAGAGGCCCGAGCCCGGCTTGTTGAGGCGGTCCTTCACCTCGTTCCAGAGGTTCGCGCCCTTCAGGGACCGCTCGACGACGTCCTGAAGCTCGCTCTTCTTGTAGTTGCCGTTCAGGCGCAGGCCCGCCGCCACGTTGTCGAAGATCGACATGGTGGGGAAGGGGTTCGGCCGCTGGAAGACCATGCCGATCTCGCGGCGCACGGACACCGGGTCCACCCCGGCGCCGTACAGGTCCTCGTCGTCCAGCAGCACCTTGCCCTCGACCCGGCCGCCGCTGGTGACCTCGTGCATACGGTTCAGGGTGCGCAGGAACGTCGACTTGCCGCAGCCCGAGGGGCCGATGAAGGCCGTCACCGAGCGGGGCTCGACCGTCATCGAGATGTCTTCGATCGCCTTGTGGGAGCCGTAATAGGCGGTGAGTCCGCTTACGTCGATTCGCTTGGCCATGTCTACTTCACTTCCAGAAAAATCAGATCGGTCGCTGAGTGGTCGCCCGCGCGGCGCCTGCCGCGCTCGGATGCTTTAGCGACCGGTCTTCGGGGCCTTCCAGCGGGCGATGGCCCGGGCCACGAGGTTGAGGATCATCACGAAGGCGATCAGCGTGAGCGACGCGGCCCACGCACGGTCGTACGCCGCCGGTGAACCCGCACTGTTCGCGTACTGCTGATAGATGTACAGCGGCAGCGACGCCTGCGCACCCTCGAAGGGGTTGGCGTTGATGAACGAGTTGCCGAACACCAGCAGCAGCACGGGGGCGGTCTCACCGGTGATACGGGCGACCGCCAGCATGATGCCGGTCGTGATGCCGCCGACGGAGGTCGGCACGACCACCTTCAGGATGGTGCGCCACTTCGGGACACCGAGCGCCAAGGAGGCCTCGCGCAGCTCGTTCGGGACGAGCTTGAGCATCTCCTCCGTGGAGCGGACGACCACCGGCATCATCAGGATCGCGAGCGCGAGCGAGCCGGCGAAGCCGAAGGGCTGCATCTCGAGCATCAGCATGAGGCTGAGGATGAACAGACCCGCGACGATCGACGGGATGCCCGTCATGACGTCGACGAAGAAGGTGATCGCCCGGGCGAGGTTCCCACGGCCGTACTCCACCAGGTAGATCGCGGTGAGCACGCCGATGGGCGCGGCGATCAGGGTGGCGAGGCCGACCTGCTCCAGGGTGCCGAGGATGGCGTGGTAGATGCCGCCGCCCGCCTCGGAGTCGGCGACCACACCCATGGAGTGGGTGAGGAAGTAGACGTCGAGGACCTTCACCCCGCGCTCCACGGTCGCCCAGATCAGGGAGGCCAGCGGGACGACGGCGAGCAGGAAGGCGACCCAGACCAGCGACGTGGCGATACGGTCCTTGGCCTGTCGGGAGCCCTCGACGCGGGCGGCGATGACATAGGTGCCGAAGACGAAGAGGAGACCGGCGATCAGCCCCCACTGGATCCGGCTGTGCAGTCCGGCGGCCAGGCCGATGCCGACGGCGACGGCGACGGAGCCGGCCGCGATCGCGTACGGCGCCCACTTGGGCAGGCGGGCACCCTTGAGGGTGCTGACGGTGACGGCGGTGCTCATGCGTTGGCCCCCGAGTACTCCTTGCGGCGGGCGATGATCGCGCGGGCCGCGCCGTTGACCAGCAGGGTGATGACGAACAGGACGAGACCGGAGGCGATCAGCGCGTCCCGGCCGAACTCGCTCGCCTCACCGAACTTGCTCGCGATGTTCTGGGCGAAGGTGCCGCCACCGGGGTTGAGCAGGCTGGCGTGGATGTCGAAGTCGGGGGAGAGCACGGTGGCCACGGCCATCGTCTCGCCGAGCGCGCGGCCGAGGCCGAGCATCGAGGCGGAGATCACGCCGGAGCGGCCGAAGGGGATCACCGCCATGCGGACGACCTCCCAGCGGGTGGCGCCGAGCGCCAGGGCCGCCTCCTCATGCATCTGCGGGACCTGGCGGAAGACCTCGCGGCTCACGTTGGTGATGATCGGCAGGATCATGATCGCGAGCAGCACGCCGACCGTCAGCATCGAGCGGGGGGCGCCCCCGTCCCAGGAGAAGATGCCGGTCCAGCCGAGGTACTCGTCGAGCCAGCCGAACAGGCCGTCCATGTGCGGTACGAGGATCAGGGCGCCCCACAGGCCGTACACGATGGACGGCACGGCGGCGAGCAGGTCGATCACATAGGCGATCGGGCCGGCGAGTCTGCGCGGGGCGTAATGCGTGATGAACAGCGCGATGGCGACGGCGATCGGGACCGCGATGACCATGGCGATGACCGAGGAGACGATGGTGCCGTAGACCAGGACCGCGATACCGAACTTCGGCGGGATCACGCCGGTGTTCCACTCGAAGGCGGTGAGGAAGTTCGCCTCGTCCTTGCCGATCGCGAGGGTCGCGCGGTAGGTGAGGAAGACCGCGATGGCGGCCATGATCACCAGCAGGAAGATGCCCGACCCGCGGGAGAGACCGAGGAAGATCCGGTCACCGGGTCGGGTGGCACCCCGGGCGGCGCGCTTGTGCTCGGCCGGCGAGGGCTGTGGGGCGGGGGGAGGAGCTTGGATGTTCTTCGTCGATATGTCCATCGGGTTCTCCGGTCTGCGGAGCCGCATGCGGTCTGCGGCGGCTCGGAGGAGCCGGGTGTGAGACACGGCTCCGGGCGGCGGTGCACCGGACGGTGCGGTCCGGTCCGGGAACTGGGCCCCGGACCGGACCGCACTCGGGTCAGTTCAGGCCCTCGATGGTCTTGCGGACCTCGGAGATGATCTCCGCGGGCATCGGGGCGTAGTCGTTCTCCGCGAGGATCTTCTGGCCGTCCTCGGAGGCCATGTAGCGCAGGAACGCCTTGGTGCCGGGGAGGGTCTCGGCCTTGTTGCCCTTGTCGCAGACGATCTCGTACGTCACCAGGGTGATCGGGTAGGCGCCGTCGGCCTTGGTGGCGTAGTCCAGCTCGAGCGCCATGTCCTTGCCGGTGCCGACGCGCTTGGCGGCGGCGATCATCTTGGTGGCGTTGGCGACATTGGCCTCGACGGGCTCGGCGGCACCGGTGTCGATCTTGACCGCGTCGATGCCGTCCTTGGCGTACGACAGCTCCATGTAGCTGATGGCGCCGGAGGTCTGCTTGACCTGCTGGGCGACACCCGAGGAGCCGGCGGCGGACTGGCCGCCCTTGGCCTGCCAGGCCTTGCCGCCCTCGTAGGGCCACTCGGACTTGGCGCCGGCGATCAGGTACTTGGTGAAGTTGTCCGTGGTGCCGGACTCGTCGGAGCGGTGGAACGCCTGGATCTTGAGGTCGGGAAGCTTCGCCTCGGGGTTCAGCTTCGCGATCGCCGGGTCGTTCCAGTTCTTGATCTTGTCGTTGAAGATCTTGGCGAGGGTCGGCGCGTCCAGGACGAGGTCCTCGACGCCCGGGACGTTGTAGCCGACCGCGATCGGGCCGCCGACCATCGGCAGGTCGATGCCCTGGCCGCTGGAGCAGACCTTCTTGGAGGCGGTGATCTCCTCCTCGTCCAGTGCGGAGTCGGAGCCGGCGAAGGCGACCTGGCCCTGCGTGAACGCGGTGACGCCGGCGCCGGAGCCGCCGCCCTTGTAGTTGATCTGCACGCCGTTGCAGGCCGCGGTGAACTGCTTGACCCAGGCGTCGATCGCGTTCTTCTGGGCGGACGAGCCGTCGGCGAGCAGCTGGCCCTGGGCGTCGTCGCACTTGATGTTGCCGGCCGCGGCGCTGGAGGCACCGCCCCCACCGTTGTTGCCGGTCTCGTCGGAGCCGCACGCCGTGAGGGCCAGGGCGCCGGAGACGGCGAGAGCGCCGAGAGCGAGAGCCCGCCGGTTCTTGCGCTGAAGCTTCACTTGAGGGAGTTCCTTCCAGGAGCCGCCGTCCTGAATTCGGCGGCGTGCGAAGAATGGGTGATGCGGACGCTCCCCCCGGGCGCGGTCCGCACCGCGTAAGGCTGAAATTAGGCAGATCAGGTGAAGCCGCCGATGGGCGTACATGAACGAGGGGTGAACCCCTGGGGACGGTGCGGTGAGGTCACGGAACGCTTACGTCGAGGACACGGGGGCATTCCGAGAATTTGTGCGGATTGCTTCGCACTAGGCGAGGCGCAGGGACTCCAGTAGGGCGTCCACGAGGGTGCGGTCTCTCGGCTGGGTCAGACGGCGCCGGGCGGCCGTGGGCGACAGCCACAGCATGCGGTCCACCTCCGTGCCCGGGGTGAAGGCACCGGGGCCGGCTTCGGCGGCCCAGTAGCGTACCTACCAGTCGGCGTATGAACTTTAACCACAGTGGAAAAAGTCGCAGGTCAGGGCGCCTTCGACACTTTGGCGGCACCATGGACCACATGGATCGAGCGTATGTCGTTCGTGCTGCGGGCTGCCTGTTGTGGCGTCGCTCGTCGGCCGGGCTGGAGCTGGCGGTGGTCTACAGACCGAAGTGGTCTGACTGGTCCTGGCCCAAAGGCAAGCTCAAGCGGGGGGAAGCGCCTGAAGCGGGGGCACGCCGCGAGGTGCTGGAAGAGACCGGCTACATGTGCCGACTGGGAACGCAGCTCCCCTCGTCGCAGTACACCGATCATCAGGGGCGTCCCAAAGAGGTCTCTTACTGGGTGGCGGAGGCAACCGACGGCGCCTTTGAGCCGAACCAGGAAGTCAGCGATCTTGTCTGGCTCCCGCCCGACGGTGCTCGTGAACGACTCACGCATGAGAGGGACCGGCATCTGATCCCTGCCGCGCTTATCGCCATTGGTAACGACGAAGACGCGAGGGGGCTGTGATGCCGGAGCAGCAGGAGCGACGTTGGGAGGGGCCAGACGGTCAGCGTCGCTGACTGGGTGGCTGCCGAACTGGAGAGGG
The DNA here is from genome assembly GCF_043673425.1 of Streptomyces sp. M41. Taxonomy (NCBI): domain Bacteria; kingdom Bacillati; phylum Actinomycetota; class Actinomycetes; order Kitasatosporales; family Streptomycetaceae; genus Streptomyces; species Streptomyces sp. M41. The sequence continues at coordinate 38,652 of NZ_JBIMKE010000036.1, forward strand.
CGCCAGAGCCCAGCGAGGATCCGCCTCGCCCCGGTGAATGCCCACCTGCGGGCTCTGACGGCGGCCTGCTGGCGCCTGGGCGGCCTACCCGAATTGGAGGAATCAGGCTCCGGGCCTGGGCTCACACCCTCGGCTACCGGGGCCCCGTCCTCACCAAATCCACCCAGTACTCCACCGCATACGGAGCCCTGAGCCAGGTGCGCGCGGACCACCAGAACGGCGGCGGCCTCCTCGCTCTGGAAGACCGAGACACCGTCACCGAATCCGCCTGGCGCTACGTCGGCTCCGGGCACTCCCCGGCCGAATCCGATTTCGCGGTCGGTATCACCGAAGACCTCGCAGCCCTACGCGAAATCAGAAGAGACATGATCGCCGAGGGGTGGCGGTATGCCTCGCAAGGAAAGTGCCGCACAGGAAACCCCCGGCAGGAAGCCTGGGGCCTGGAATGGGAAGGCTCTTCAATAGATGAATGGGTGCAGGCTCAGCTAGCCAATGCGCCTGAACCGGGCCCTATGCAACGTCAGACGTTGGCAGCGATTCTTGGTCTTGACTCTGAGGATTAGCCTGCTTGTCCTTGCGCCAAGAGACCTGCAAGAGGTTGGGATCAAACGGGGCCTTGTCGCCTCGCTCTCGGGGCACTGGCAGAACTACAACTGAGGTGAGAACTTGAGAGATGGCCTCCTTCTTCTCGTTCAGTTCCATTTTGCCCCATTTCTTTTGGCTCCAGCCCGTGAGTAGATTCCTCTTGGACTCTGCCCGGAGGTGTTCTTGTTCCTCCGCCTCAAGTGTTTTGATGTTCCTGTTGAGGCGCGTGATCATGTCGTGTACGTCGTCCCAGTCGGCTTCTCCGTTTGCCACGGAGTCTTTGATTTTCTTGCGCTGGGTGATGAGCCCGGCCAGCTTTTGTTTTCCCCTCCATGGCGTGGTTTTGGGTTTGGTTCCCGAAAAGTGCTTGTCTAGATAGGCCAAGACCAGCTCTTCAAGGTATTTATCAACCGGTGCCACGCGGCTGCCTACGCCTTTGCAGTTGGCGTCACCGCACCGGTAGTAATCGCCATACTTTGCGTTCTTCCCGGTGGCTTTATTGCCGTTGAGTTTTGAGTAGCAGACCTCGTTCAGGTCGTTGATCCGTCCGCAACGGAGAATCCCTGAGAAGAGATACTTTCCAACGCGGGTGCTCTCGCCCTCTGTTGTAATGGTAGAGGGTTTAGTCATGCCTCGGTGTAGGCGGTTCGCATTCACCCCGGCCATGATCTGTTTCCAAGTGTCGTAGTCCACCTGGTCAACCTCGGGGTCGGCGTATTCCCATTTCCCCAGCTTGGGTTCTTCCGTGTCGGGGTCCTTGACGATTTCTCCATCAAGGATCCGTCCACCCCACCAAGCGGGATTTGTAACTGCCCCTTTGACACCTTGTTCGGACCATTTACCTCCCCGCGCGGTGAGGATGGGGTTCCCGTCCTTGTCTCTCTCGCGGTTGATCCAACCCGTGATGTGGCGCCAAGAACGGCCGTCTGCCCGCTTCTTGATCATTTGAATCAAGTAGGGCCACTCAGCGGGGCTCTTCTTCTCGTTACCCAAGCGCCCTTCCCGCTTGTCCACTCCAAGCCAACCGAAGCGGCGGGGGCCACCGGGAACACCGCCTTCCTCGGCCCGGTCCTTGGCGTTTCGCCTCGTCCTCTTCCGAACCTTGCGAACCTCTGCCTCGCCCGTACCGGAGGTCACCAGACCGGCGATGATCGTGCCGTCATCGTCTACGAGATTCAGAGGGGTCTTGTCTTCGATGAAGGTCCCTGTCCCGTTCAGTACCAACGCGTCCTGGAGGGCGACGAAGTCACGGGGGAGTCGGTATACCCGCTCACGTTCCACCGCGATACAGCCCTTGAGCGGGATGCCTGTCTCTTCCTCGTGACCGTGGGTGATGTCCTTGATCATTTGGAGGAAGGCGGGACGGATGACCTCACGCTTGGCTGCCGTGATGTTGTTGTCCTCGTAGTGCACGACGACGGCGCAACCGTGCAGGTCTGCGTTACGTGCGTTGTTTTTGTGCTGGCGGCTTACGCCGATCGCGTCACCCTTCAGCCGGTCGGCGGAGATGCGGGCCATGGAGGCAACAGGCGTCCTCCCGCCTAGCCACTCCTCGACCGTGCCCCCCTGGTCCAAGTGTGATTGCAACTCAGGGGCGACATAGGAGCGGGAGAACGTCTTGGACGGTCGTGCCGGGTTCCTGGTGTCGATCATGCGACGCAGCGTAGGCACTGTGATAGTCGGTTCTACGATTCGTCGTGCTTCGGCCGGTGGATGAGGCATATCTCCAGCTCACCGCCTTCCGGTCCACGGCGCCACAGCACGCAACCGGCCGCATGGACGACGAGGTCGTTCGCCTGAGTCACCGGACACGCCTCCTTCCTCTCCTTCCTCAGGTCCACAGGTCCTCAGGTCCTCTGGTCCTCAGGGCCTCAAGGCATCGGCACCGTCTGCATCTGCCAGGACTGCTGGAACGCGAACCGTGCCGCCTCCACCTCGTGCCGCTGGTCGGCGTGCAGCACGCCGAGGGCGTACGCCGTCGCCGGGGCGATGCGCGGGGTGCGGGCCGCCTGGGCCGCGGCGGCTGCCGCCTCGGAGGCGTCCCGGTGCCGGTCGAGGGCCTGCCCGGACGCCGACAGGCGTACGTCGACGGGGGCGTCGTCGCCGTCGAGGACCTCGCGGGCGTAGCGGTGCAGGCGCAGCAGCAGCCGGACCTGGTGCCAGGGGGCGTCCTGCGGGTGCGGTGCCGGGTCCGGGGACAGGCCGTGGATCAGGGCCTCGGCGTTGTAAGGGTGGCCGGCGGTCACCAGGGGAAGCGCGGCGACGGCGTCGGTGAGGCGCTCCTCGGCCGCGGCTGCGAGGGGGCGCAGATCGGCGTCGGCCGCGGCGGGGGTCAGGGGGACCTCGCTGGCCAGTACGGCGATGCTGTCGGCGACGGCATGGAAACGGCTGCTGCCGAGAGCCTGGAGCGCGGTGCTGTGCGCCCGTGTCCGGGCGAGGGTGAGCTGCCGCTCGAGCAGCGCACCCGCCTTGGCGGCACCGACGGTGAGGTTGCCGCGGTCGGGGGCGGGGGCGGGCGCGGCGTGGGCGACGGGGCCGCTGCCGTGGCCCGCGTCCGCCTTCCGCACGAGAGCCGCCGCGCCGGGGGCACGGGGGCCCGCGGGGGCGTCGGCGGGGTTGGCCGCGGTGGCGTCGGTACGGGTGAGGGTGGTGACGCCGGGGCGTTTGGTGGTGGCTGCGTCGGTGCGGCCGGTGGTGGTGTCGGCTGTGTGCGTGTCGGCGCGGTCGGCGTCGGCGCCGGTGATGTGGGTGCCGGTGGCTGCGTCGGCGTGCCTGACCGCGTCCGTGCCGGGGCGGGCGGCGGTGGCTGCGCCCGAGCGGCTGCCCGCGGCTGCGTCAGGGGGGCCGGCCGTGGCCCGCTCGGCTGGAGCGGACGTGGTGCCGACCGCCCTGCGAGAGGTCGCACGGCCCGCCCCGCCGGCCGGCGAGGGGTCGGCGGCGCCTGCTGAGGAGCCGCCTGTCGTCGGCACGGCAGAGCTCGCAGAGGAGCCGCTGGCTGTCGGGTCCGCCGTGTCCGCCGAGCTCGCGTCCCCGGCCGGGGTGGACCTGTCCGCCGAGCCCGCGCTCCCCGCCGGGTCGGACCCGTCGGCCGCACCTCCCTGGCCGGCCTGGGCGGCCACGCTCGCCGAAGACCCGGTTCCGGCTTGGCCGACCCCGCCCGGCGAGCGCACGCTTTCGGCCCGGCCGGCCCCCTCCGCGGAGCCCCCGCCCCCGCCCCCGGCGCGGTAGGTGCCGCCCCTCGTTGCGATGCCCGTTGCCGGGCCCTCCGCGACGGCGGTACCCGGCTGGGACGGGAACGCCGGTGCGCCCGACAGGCGGTGCAGGGCCAGCAGCAGGCGGTCCAGGCGGGCCGCGTGGGCGTGTTCCATGGCGAGGGTGCCGGAGAGCCAGGCCAGTTCCGGGCGGATGGACTCCGCCCAGTCGGGGTCCAGCAGGGGGCGGAAGGTGTGCAGGCTGGCGCTGATGCGGCGGGCCGAACGGCGCAGGGCCCGGGCCGCTTCGACGGAATCCACCGAGCCGTTGCCCGCCGGCCTGGACCTCGCCCGGGCGGGACCCGCGTCGCCGCCGGTCTCCCGGTGCAGGCGCAGGGCTCGGAGGAACTCCGTGGCCTGGGCGCGCAGGTAGCCCGCGAGGGCGTCCCCGGTCACCGCCCCGGCCAGGGGGTCCGTCGGGTCAAGGTGTCGCTGTGCCACGCCGGCGCCTCCGGGCGTCTATGAGCATCTCCTGGACATTGCGCAGGGGCTGGCCCTCCGCGTCCGTCGCGTGCCGGGTCCACTCGCCCTCCGGGCCCAGATGCCAGGACGCGGTGGTGTCGGACATTCCGGTCTCCATGAGCCGGTTCAGCGCGGCGCGATGGGCCGGGTCGGTGACCCTGACCAGGGCCTCTATACGGCGGTCGAGGTTGCGGTGCATCATGTCGGCGCTGCCGATCCAGACCTCCGGCTCGCCGCCGTTGCCGAAGCCGAAGACCCGGGAGTGCTCCAGGAAGCGGCCGAGGACCGAGCGCACGCGGATGTTCTCCGACAGCCCCGGCACACCGGGCCGGACCGCGCAGATCCCGCGGACCCAGATGTCGACCGGCACGCCCGCCTGGGACGCGCCGTAGCAGGCGTCGATGAGTGCCTCGTCGACGATCGAGTTGACCTTGATGCGGACGTGGGCGGGACGCCCGGCACGGTGGTGCTGGACCTCCTTGTTGATCCGTGAGATCAGCCCGTCCCGCAGCGACTTGGGGGCGACCAGCAGGCGCCGGTACGTCTCGCGGCGGGAGTAGCCCGACAGCCGGTTGAACAGGTCGGACAGGTCGGCGCCGACCTGCGGGTCGGCCGTCAGCAGGCCCAGGTCCTCGTAGAGGCGGGCCGTCTTGGGGTGGTAGTTGCCGGTGCCGACATGGCTGTAACGCCGTAGCGTTTCGCCTTCCTGGCGGACCACCAGGGACAGCTTGCAGTGGGTCTTCAGGCCGACGAGGCCGTAGACGACATGGCAGCCGGCCTCCTCCAGCTTGCGCGCCCACTTGATGTTGGCGTGCTCGTCGAAGCGGGCCTTGATCTCGACCAGCACGAGGACCTGCTTGCCGGCCTCGGCGGCGTCGATGAGCGCGTTGACTATGGGGGAGTCGCCGGAGGTCCGGTACAGGGTCTGCTTGATCGCGAGGACGTCCGGGTCGTCGGCCGCCTGCTCCAGGAACGCCTGCACCGAGGTGGAGAAGGAGTCGTACGGGTGGTGAAGCAGGACGTCCCGCTTGCGCAGGGCGCCGAAGATGTCGGGCGCGGACGCCGACTCGACCTCGGCGAGGTCCCGGTGGGTGCCGGCGACGAACTTCGGGTACTTCAGCTCGGGCCGGTCGATGGAGGCGATGCGGAAGAGGCCGGTGAGGTCCAGGGGGCCGGTCAGCGGGTAGACCTCGGCCTCGCTGATCTTCAGCTCGCGTACCAGCAGGTCCAGGACCTCCTGGTTGATGTTCTCCTCGACCTCCAGGCGCACCGGCGGCCCGAAGCGGCGCCGCATGAGCTCCTTCTCCAGGGCCTGGAGCAGGTTCTCCGCGTCGTCCTCCTCGACCTCCAGGTCCTCGTTGCGGGTGACCCGGAAGGCGTGGTGCTCCAGCACCTCCATGCCCGGGAACAGCTCCTCCAGGTGCGCGGCGATGACGTCCTCCAGCGGGACGTACCGGCCGGGGGAGGCCTCGAGGAAGCGGGAGAGCAGCGGGGGCACCTTGACGCGGGCGAAGTGCGGGGTGCCGGTGACGGGGTTGCGGACCCGTACGGCCAGGTTCAGGGAGAGCCCGGAGATGTACGGGAAGGGGTGCGCGGGGTCGACCGCCAACGGGGTCAGGACCGGGAAGATCTGGTGCCGGAACAGGGTGAACAGGCGGGCCTGCTCCTTCTCCTGCAGCTCGTTCCAGCGGACCAGGTGGATGCCCTCCTCGGCGAGTGCGGGGGCGACGTCCTCGTGGTAGCAGGCGGCGTGCCGGGCCATGAGCTCACGGGAGCGGGCCCAGATCATCTCCAGCACCTCACGGGGCTGGAGGCCGGACGCGGAGCGGGTGGCGACGCCGGTGGCGATCCGGCGCTTCAGACCGGCCACCCGGACCATGAAGAACTCGTCCAGGTTGCTGGCGAAGATGGCCAGGAAGTTCGCCCGTTCGAGTAGCGGGGTGTTGGGGTCCTCGGCGAGTTCCAGGACGCGCTCGTTGAACGCGAGCCAGCTGCGTTCCCGGTCCAGGAAGCGGCCCTGGGGCAGCTGGACGCCCTCGACCTCGGTGACCTCGTACGAGTCGAGGTCGGCGTCGATGTCGGGTTCCAGGTCGGAGACGACAGCCGAGGTGACCGTGTGCGGGCGGTGCGCCGCGATGGAGCCCACGGAGGGCTGCGCGTGCTGGGCGTTCGCCTGGGCGTTTGTGGACTGGCTCATGTGCCCATTGTTCCGCGCGTCGAGGCTCACAGGCGCGTCGGAACGGGCGGGCGGGAGCGCGGTGGCGAGGCGTCGGGCGTCCCCGTTCCTCGCGCTCCCCTCCGCGGTCGGCGAAGGCTCTGGCACGACGGGCGTCATTGGCCGAGCGTCGCAAGCCCGTCTGAACCACTGGTTACGGAGACATGGCGTGCGGGATAGCGGGGGGCGGCTCGCGGGCGTCCGGCACCCGGTCGTCGGCCGGGGGCCGCACGTCCCTCCCCCGTGGAGGGGCGTGCGGGGGTCTCACGGGGTGCGGCGGCGCAGGATCCCGAAGGCGGCGAGGGTCGCGGCGGCGGCCACGGCGAGCAGGACGCCGCTTTCCACGAGCTGCAGCGGCCAGTGGTGGGACACGGGGTGGAAGACCTGGCCGGCCCCCTCGTCGTCCAGCTGCCAGGCCGAGCGCGGCAGCTCCGGACGCCCCTGGTCGTCGCGGGTGACCGCGGGCCACAGGTGCGCACGGAAGCGGTCCAGCAGGACGTAGAGGACGAGCGTGGACGCGAAGCCCACGGCGGCGGCCGGCAGGGCCCGGCGCAGCAGCAGCCCGGCGAGAGCGCCCAGGGCGAGGCCGACCAGCGGGTGGGCGACCGCGGTGGGCCCGGTGCCGACGAAGACGTCCGGGTAGTACCACTCCCCGACCAGGTTCGGGCCGCTGTCCCCGCGCGCCCAGACGTTCAGCAGCACGATCACACCGGTGCCGGAGGTGAGCAGGACGGCGGGGACGGCCAGTTTGACGGCCAGCCAGCGGGCCGGTGTGACCGACTGGGTCCAGGCCAGCTGCGCGGTGCCGCTCTCCAGCTCCCGTCCGATGAGCGCGGCCCCCGCCCAGGCCGCCACGGGCAGGATCGCGTAGGCCAGGGCGGTCGTGACCAGCTCGATCCAGCCCGCGTAGACCTGGTCGACGGTGATCGCGTCGATGGTCACGCAGCCGGGGAAGCCCGCTCTGGCCGGGGTGGCGCACGGGACGTCGCCCCGGCGGGCCTCGTCCGCGATGGCGTACATCCAGATCAGTACGGCCGTGGCGGCCACCAGTGCGAGACACCACAGCGTCAGCGCCGCCCGGTGCAGGCGCAGCACGGCCCGGATCAGGCCCCGGAGGCCGGCCGGCGTCGCTCGCGCGGTGCGCGCCCGAGTGTCGTGCAGCGCGGTCATACGGCGGCTCCGGTACGCCGCTTCAGCAGCCGGAACGCGGCCAGGACCGCCAGGGTCGCGAGGGCGAGCACGATGCCGGTCTCCACGAGCTGCAGCGGCCAGAAGTGCGACGCGGGGTGGAAGTCGCGGTAGAAGCCCACGATGTCGTGCTCGGCGAGGCACTTGGCGTCCTCGACGCAGATCGGGTCGGCGATCCGGGCACCGGTGGAGGTGAGCGCGCCCTCCTCGATGACCATGCCGATGTAGGGCGGGTACTCGTCCTTGCCCACGAGCGTCTCGACCGGCCACAGGTAGGGGCGGACGGCGCCGATCGCGGTCGCGAGGACGGCCAGGCCCACGACCGCCGTGCCGAGCGCGGGCAGGGCGCGGCGCTGGAGCAGGCCCGCCAGGACGCCGAACGCGAGGCCGAGGAGCACATAGGCGGTGGCGAGGGTGCCGTTGGTCTCGAAGGTGGGGCCGTGGTGCCACTCGCTCGAGCCCATCACCACCCGCAGCGGGCCGTCCGCCGACCACACCAGGCGGTGCAGCAGGGTGAGCGCCAGCGTGCCGGCGGCGAGCAGGACGGCCGGCACGGCGAGCTTGGCGGCCAGCCAGCGCGCCGGGGACACCGACTGCGTCCACGCCAACTGGGCGGTGCCCTGCTCCAGTTCACGCCCGATGAGCGCGCCGCCCGCCCAGGCGGCGGTCAGGAACGGCAGCAGGCCGAGGAGCCCCGCGCCGACCGCGACGGCGGTGTTGTACCGGCCGTAGGCGGGGCCGGAGATGTCGCAGCCCAGTTCCGGCTGAGCGGTGTCGCAGTTCCTGCGGTACTCGGCCCAGGCGGCGTCCGAGCCCGGACCGTACGCCCACAGCAGGGCCCCGGCGGCCACGACCACCAGCATCACCCAGAACCACAGCGCCGAGCGGTGCACTCGCAGCATCGCCCAGAGCAGTCCGCCCGGCCCCCGGGAGGGCTCGACGGCGGCGGACCTCTGGAGGGTCACGGCGGTCATGCGGCGACCTCCTGGACTCCGTCGAAGCGCAGCGCCGGTGCCTCGGGGGCGCGCAGATGGGCCAGGACCAGCTCCTCCAGTGTCGGGGCGGAGGTCTGCCAGCTGTCGCCGAGCGGGCCCTCGGGGCGTATCAGTGCGGTGAGTTGGCGTCCGGTGGTGCGGGACTCGATCACGGTGTGGGGGGCAAGCGGAGTCTCCGACCGGGCCTTGACGAGCCGGTGCGCGGCGAGCAGGTCGTCGAGGGGGCCCGCGAGACGGATGCGTCCGGCGCCGAGGAGCAGCAGGTGGTCGCAGGCGCCTTCCAGCTCGGCGACGACGTGGGAGGACATGACGACGGTGGTGCCGTGCTCGGCCGCGTCGGCCATGAGCGTGGCCATCAGCTGGTGCCGGGCGAGGGGGTCCAGATCGGCCATCGGCTCGTCCAGGAGCAGCAGTTCGGGGCGCTTGCCGAGGGCGAGGGCGAGCGCGACGCGGGTGCGCTGGCCGCCGGAGAGCGTGCGGATCTTGACGTCCGGGTCGAGTTCGCCCTCGGCGACGATCCGCTCGGCGGCCTTGGCGTCCCAGCGGCCGGGGTTGAGCTCGCGTCCGAAGCGCAGGGTGTCGGCGACGGTGAGCTGCGGGTGCAGGGGCTTGTCCTGGGCGACGTACGCGAGGCGCTCGCGGGCGGCGGCCGGAGGCCGGCCGAGGACGCTGATCGTGCCGCTGGTGGGCCGCAGCAGTCCGGCGGCGAGGGAGAGCAGGGTCGACTTGCCGGCGCCGTTCGGTCCGACCAGCGCGCAGACGCGGCCGGTCGGCAGCCGGAGGGCGCAGCCGTCCAGCGCCGGTGTGCGGCGGCGCCCGAACCTCTTGCTCAGTGCCGCCGCCTCGATGGCGGTGTCGGTCATGAGTCGTCCCCCTTGAAGTGCGTGTCCAGTACGGAAGTGAAGAGCGCGTCCACGTCGTCGCGGTCCAGCCCGGCCTCGCGGGCCCGTGCGGCCCAGGCGTCCAGCTCGGCGCGCAGGGGCGTGTCGGCCGGGGCGGTGCCCAGTGCGCGGCGTACGAAGGTGCCGAGTCCCCGTCGTGCCTCGACCAGGCCCTCGCGTTCCAGTTCGCGGTAGGCCTTGAGGACGGTGTTGGGGTTGATGGCGGTGGCCTCGACGACCTCGCGGGCCGTGGGCAGCTTGTCGCCCGGCTCCAACAGGCCGAGACGCAGGGCCTGTTTGGTCTGCTGGACGATCTGTACGTAGGTGGCGACGCCGGAGCGCCGGTCGATGCGGTAGTCGACCACCCGTTCCACCACCCTTTCACTAATTGAGTAGTGAAAGGATGATGGAAAGGAAGGGGCGGCGTCAAGCTCGCCGCCCCTTAGGGGAGTTATGTGCGGTACGTCGGGGTCACGTCTCCGTGCGGTACATGAGGTCCGTCTCGTACGTGGTGAAGCCCAGCCGCTCGTACACCGACACCGCCGCCTTGTTGTCGGCGTCGACGTAGAGCATCGCCGTCGGCAGCCCCTGGGCGGCCAGATGGCGCAGCCCGATCGTCGTCAGGGCCTTGCCGAGACCGCCGCCCTGCACGCCCGGCCGTACGCCCAGGACGTACACCTCACCGAGCCCCTCGTCCGCGTGCACCTTCGTCCAGTGGAAGCCGACGAGTTCACCGGCGCGCTCGGCCAGGAAGAACCCCGCCGGGTCGAACCAGGGCTCGGCCTTGCGGTCGTCGAGGTCGAGCTGGGTCAGCGAGCCCTGCTCGGGGTGGTGCGCGAACGCCTCGGCGTTCACGGCGAGCCAGGCCGCGTCGTCCTGGCCGGGCACGAAGGCGCGGACGGTGACGCCCTCGGGGAGCACCGGGTCGGGCAGGTTCAGGTCCGCGAGGGAGCGGCGCATCTGGCGCAGTTCGCGGAACAGGGTGAGGCCGAGGACCTGGGAGAGATGACGGGCGGCGGCGTGACCGCCGTGGGCCCACACGCGCAGCCGTTTGCCGGACGCGGCGAGCAGGGCCGAGCCCAGGGCGCGGCCGTGACCGTGGCCGCGGTGCGAGGGGTGGACGACCAGTTCGGCGGCCGGGGCCTCCACCGGGTCCGTGTCCTCCAGCTGGGCGTACCCGACGAGTTCGCCACCGAGGGACAGCAGCAGATGGGAGACGCCGGGGCGCTCACCGCCGCGCAGTTGCAGCCGGCCCTGCTCGGACACCGCCTGCTGCCCGTCGTTGCGGGCGGCCTCCGCGAGCAGTTCCAGCACGGCCTCGGTCTGCTCCGGGGAGAGCGCGGAGTGGGTCTCGATGGAACGGGAGGAGAGGGGGTGTGCGATGTCGTCGCTGGTCATGCGTACGAGGGTAAGGGGCGGTCCGGGCAAAGTCCCGGCACGAAGTCCCGGCACAGAAGCAATCAAGGTGTGACCACGAACCCCTAGTCGCGCTACGCGCGTTGACTCTAGGCTGCCGCCCGACGGGGCCATGTCACATCCACGACCGACAGGGGGGCGTATGCCAGCCACATCCCACCAGGACCACCGCAGACGACGTACGTATGCGCTGGTCGCGACCGCCGCCTCGCTCGCCACCGCGGGCGCGCTGGTCGCGGCCCTCCCCGGGGCGGCGACCGCGGGGGAGAGCTCCGGCAAGCACGGCGGCGGGCACCACCACAGCCGCTACCAGGACGTGCAGCTGCTGTCCTTCAACGACCTGCACGGCAACCTGGAGCCGCCGTCCGGTTCCTCCGGCCGGGTCACCGAGCTCCAGGCGGACGGCACGACGAAGACCATCGACGCGGGCGGTGTGGAGTACCTCGCCACCCATCTGCGCCAGGCCCGCGAGGGCAACAAGTACTCCATCACCGCGGCCGGCGGCGACATGGTCGGCGCCTCCCCGCTGATCTCGGGCCTCTTCCACGACGAGCCCACCATCGAGGCGCTGAACAAGCTCGACCTGGACGTCACCTCCGTCGGCAACCACGAGTTCGACGAGGGCGCCAAGGAACTGGCCCGTCTCCAGAAGGGCGGCTGCCACCCGACGGCCGGCTGCTACACGGACAAGAAGTTCAAGGGCGCCGACTTCCCGTACCTCGCCGCGAACGTCCTGAACGAGAAGACCGGCAAGCCGATCCTCAAGCCCTACTGGGTGTGGAAGAAGCGGGACGTCAAGGTCGGCTTCATCGGCGTGACCCTGGAGGACACCCCGGGTGTCGTCTCCGCCGAGGGCGTCAAGGGCCTGAAGTTCAAGGACGAGGTCGAGACGATCAACAAGTACGCCAAGGTGCTCCGGCGCCAGGGCGTGAAGTCGATCGTGGCGCTCATCCACGAGGGCGGGGCCCCGGCCTCCACCTCGTACAACTACGACTGTGACGCGCCGGGCGCGGGCGACGGCATCTCCGGCCCGATCGTCGACATCGCCAAGAACATCACGCCGCAGGTCGACGCGCTGGTCACCGGCCACACGCACGCCGCGTACGTGTGCAGCATCGACGACCCGTCGGGCAAGCCCCGCATGGTCACCTCGGCGGCGTCGTTCGGCCGCCTCTACACGGACACCACGCTGACCTACGACCGCTACACCGGCGACATCGCCCGTACGTCCGTGAAGTCGGCGAACCGCGTGGTCACCCGGGACGTCCCCAAGGCTCCCGACATGACCCGGCTGATCGGCAAGTGGAACACCCTCGCGGCGCCCATCGGCAACCGCGCGATCGGCCACATCTCGGCCGACATCCCCAGCACCGGCACCGAGTCCCCGATGGGCGACCTGATCGCGGACGCCCAGCTCGCGCACGGCAAGGAGCTGGACCCGGAGACCGACCTGGCGCTGATGAACCCCGGCGGCATCCGGGCCCCGCTGACCTACGCGGCCAAGGCCGCCGAGGGCGACGGTGTGGTGACGTACGCCGAGGGCTTCACCGTGCAGCCGTTCTCCAACACCGTGAACCTCCAGGACTTCACCGGCGCCCAGCTGATCCAGGTGCTCAAGGAGCAGGTCAGCGGCACGAACGCGGCGGCGCCGAAGGTTCTCCAGGTGTCGTCGGGTCTGACGTACACGCTGGACCTGACGAAGTCGGGCGCGGACCGTGTCGTGACGGACTCGATCAAGCTGAACGGCGAGGCGATCAACCCGACGGCCACCTACCGGGTCGCGACGAACAGCTTCCTCGCGGGCGGCGGCGACGGCTTCCCGACCCTGGGCCAGGGCACGAACGACCTGGTCGGCTCGGACGACCTGACGGCGCTGGAGAAGTACCTGACCGCCAACTCCTCGGCCGCGAACCCGATCGCTCCGCCGGCGGCGAACCGGATCACGGTCGTGCAGCAGTGAAGTGCGGTCGGGAAGTGAATCAGCGAGGTGAAGTGAATTAGCGTGAACTAGATCGCAAACCCCCGGTAGAGGTTGCGGGTGGGGGGCGTGCGCATGGTCGGATGGGCCGATGCGTTCCCCCCACCACATAACGGCGCATCCATATACAAATCCATACGAAGAACTCGCCACCTTGGACGATGGTCCACCGGACCACGGCCCGCTGGACGAGTTCCTTCGCGAGGACCTGCCGGACGAGCGCGGTGAGGCGGAGGCCCAGGACGATCCCTGGGCCCCGCCCAACCACCGCCGAGGCAGCCGCCGTCGCCGGCGCGGTCGCTTCGCGGGGCTGCCGCTCGCCATGAAGGCCGTGGTCGGCCTGGTCGTCCTCGCCGCCTTCCTCACCCTCGCGGACCGCTGGGCCCTGCTGTACGCCGAGCGCAGAGCCGCGGACACCCTCAAGGACCGCCTGCATCTGACGGCGGCACCCGAGGTGGAGATCGCCGGCTTCCCCTTCCTCACCCAGCTCGCCGACGAACGACTGGACTCGGTCAAGGTGACCGTCCCCGACGTCGCCGCCGACCGGGTCTCGCTCGCGCAGGTCACCGCGACCGCGAAGGACGTACGGCTGGACACCGACGGCCCGGTCTCGGTGCGCGGCGCCGACGTCCCCCACCTGGAGGGCGACGTCCTGCTCTCCTTCGCGGACCTGAACCGTGAGCTGGGCGCCTCCCAGGTGACGTTCACCGGAGAGGGCCGCAACCGGGTCCGGGCGCGCGGCACCCTGCCGGTCGCCGGGCACGACCTGCGGCTGCGTGCCGAGGCCAGCATCGTGCGCGAGGGCGAGCGCGGCATCGCCACCCATATCGCCGGCATGCGCCTGGAGATCGGGGACCTGGCCACGTACCGCCCGGGCGCCCGGGCCTCCGACGGTCTGCATCTGAGCCCGCGGTCGGTTGAGCGCATCGCCCGGGAGACCCGCAAGGCCAAGGCGCTGCTGTCGATCCCCTCGGTCGTACGGCGCCTCGGGGTGCCCGACTCGATGGTGCGCGAGGCCCTGCGCAACGAGGCCAAGCTCAGCGAGCTGACCGGAACCCCGCGCTTCGCCCAGCGCGCGATGAAGCTCAACCTCATCGACCTGGCCCTCGACCACCCCGAGCTCCTCAAACTCCTCGGCTTCGACCCCGCCCTCCTCGACGCCCTCCCCCGCCTCACCCGCCCCGTCCTCGCCGACCAACTCTCCCTGGGCTTCCGCCTCCCGGAACCGCCGAGTGGGGACGTACGGCTGCGGGATGTGCGGGTGGAGGAGGACGGGATCAGGGTGCGGCTGGAGGGGGCGGGGTTGGCGGTCGGGGGCAAGTAGAGCCCGAGGGTGTCGTCAGGTGATACGTCCACCACGGCTGACCGCGATACGGAGTACGTCCTCCAGGGACTCCGCTGCACGCGCGAGCGCGAAACGTACGGCGCGTTCGCCGGCCTTGGCGTCGGTGAGGACGGCCCTGGCTCCGGCGAGCACCTGTTCACCCGAGTCGAGTTGCGCCGCCTCCAGGTCGTCGGCGAGCCGGGAGAGTCTGCCGTGCTCGCTCTCGGTGCTGAGGTAGCAGGGGTTGCCGTCGGGGGTGGTCCAGGGCAGGAGGCGAAGTTCTTGGGAGGCACTCATGAGGGGGCCCCTTGTCCGGCCCTGCGGCGCAGCTCGGCGTCGATGCCGTAGGTGGCGACCCAGTGGGCGCGGCGGCGTTGCAGGATGCGTTCGCGCTCGCAGCGGCACAGGGGTACGGGGGCAGGACGATGGGGTGGTGCGTCCAACTTCCCAGTGATGAGCGGGGCTTGGGGCGGAGCTGCTCGGTGCCGCTCCCGGCTGGGGAGCAGCACCCGTACGAGTGCGATCAGTAGCGATCTGATGAGTCCGGCGGTACGTTCGCGCATGTCGGCGACCTTTCGTGGAGACGCGTCGGCCACGCCCCCGGACCGAGGTGCATCGGTCGCGGGGGTTCTGGCATGACTGGGGCCTGACGAGCGGTGATTACCGTTCGTGCCTAGATCGTCACAGCTGCGGCGTACGCTGCGGAAGAGGTTCGGTGTTGCCTGGGGCGCCAGGCAACGGGGAGGGGTGACGTGGGCGAAGCCGTTGACGGGGAGCGGGAGTCGGGGCGTGCTGTGCTGGGGCGGACGCTGAAGTTCCTTCGGGAGAAGGCGGGTAAGACGCTGGGACAGCTGGCCGATGACACCGGGTACGACAAGAGCTACCTGAGCCGGCTGGAGACGGGTGAGCGGCTGTCCAAGGTGACCGTCATGGAGGACCTGGACGGGTACTACGGGGCCGGTGACCTGCTGGTTCGGCACTGGCATGCGGCGCGGCTGGATGCGTTCAAGGACCAGTACAAGCGGTTCATGGAGCTGGAGGCGACGGCTCGGATCATGTGGAAGTTCGCTCTCGGGATTCCCGGACTTCTTCAGACGGAGGACTTCGCCCGGGGGGTGTTGTCTGGGGCTCAGACAACGGCTGACGGTGGGGAGGCTGTCGAGGAGCAGGTGATGGCACGGCTCGGACGGCAATACCTCCTGCAGCAGAAGCCTGAGCCCGAAGTGCGCATCATCATGGACGAGTTCGCGCTCAAGCGACCGGCAGCCCACGGCAAGACGTGGCACGACCAGCTACTACGTCTTGAAACCGCTGCGATGCTGCCCAACGTGGCGCTGCAAGTACTCCCGTTCTCGGCGGGGGCGCACCACCATATGAACGGGTCGCTGACCCTCTTGTGGCAGGGGGACGGGAGTGCCGTTGCCTATAAGGAAGGCAACGGCTGCAGCCGGTTGATCGAGGATCCTGACGACGTTCTGCGGCAGCGATTGTCCTACGATCGGCTCCGCGACCTGGCGCTGTCCCCGTCGGACTCGCTCGCGCTCACCAGGGACGTTCTGGAGGATCACAGATCATGAAGCGCACCCCCGACCTCAGTGCCGCCGTGTGGCGCAAGTCGAGCTACAGCGAAGGCGGAGACAACGATTGCGTCGAGGTCGCCGACGGCTACCCCGGCATAGTCCCCGTCCGCGACAGCAAGGTCCCCGCGGCACATCCGCTGATCTTCGGGGCGTCGTCGTGGGGGCCGTTCGTAGCGGCTGTGAAGCGAGGGGCGCGTCCGCGCACATTCGGGTGACGTCGACGCGGCGCGCGTCGAACTCCACGAGCCTCCTACGGATACTCCGGCGGAGCCGTGGGCGCCCCCGGCAGCCGTACGGTGGCGACCGTACCGCCGCCGTCCGCCCGGGCCAGCAGCACCTCGCCGCCCGCCTGTTGCACCGTACGGGCCACGATGGACAGGCCGAGGCCGGAGCCGGGCAGTGCTCGTGCGCTCGGGGAGCGCCAGAAGCGGTCGAAGACGTGGGGGAGTTCGTCGACGGGGATGCCGGGGCCGTGGTCGCGCACAGTGAGGGTGCCGTCGGTGAGCCGCACCTCGATCGTGCCGCCGTCGGGGCTGAACTTCACCGCGTTGTCGAGGATGTTGACCACGGCGCGTTCCAGGGCGGCCGGCTCGCCGCGTACGAACCAGGGCTGGAGGTCGGCCGTGATCGTCAGTTCCGGACCGCGCAGCCGTGCCCGGCGCAGGGCGGACTCGACCGTGTCCCGGAGGGAGATCACCGGGACGCGCTCCCCCCGCTGGCCTTCCGCGCGGGCCAGTTCCTGCAAGTCGCCGATCAGGGCGGCCAGTTCGGTCATCTGGGCCGTCACCGAGGCCAGCAGCGCCTTGCGGTCGGCCTCGGGGATCGGGCGGCCCGTCTCCTCGCTGCGGGTGAGGAGCTCGATGTTGGTGCGCAGGGAGGTCAGCGGGGTGCGCAGTTCGTGACCGGCGTCCGCGATGAGCTGCTGCTGGAGTTCGCGGGAGCTGGCCAGGGCGGAGGTCATGGAGTTGAAGGACCGGGACAGCCGGGCGACCTCGTCCTCGGCGTCGTCCTCGACGGGGATGCGGATGTTCAGGTCCTCGGTCCTGGCCACGTGCTCGACGGCGTCGGTCAGCTTGTCCACGGGACGCAGCCCGGCGCGGGCGACGGCGAGGCCGGCGGCCCCGGCGCCGACGACCCCGATACCGGAGACGAGGAGGAGGAACAGGGCGAGGTCGTTGAGCGTGGACTGGGTGTTCTTCAGCGGCACCGCGATCTGGAGCGCGGTGTCGGGATACAGCTGCGGCGGACTCGCCGGGCTCTCGACGACCAGCGGCACGGTGAGCACGCGTACGGCGTTGCCGTTCGTGTCGGTGCCGTCCCGGGTGATTCCGTCGAGGGCGCTCGGGTCGATCGGGCTCCCGACGCCGTCACCGGCGTCCTCGATCACGTCCTTGTCGGCGTCGGTGACCTTGACGGTGCCCGCCGAGTTCGCCGAGACACAGGGCGTCCCGTCCGCCTTGACCAGCTGGAGGTAGTTGGTCTGCGTGCGCAGACCGCTGTCGCCGCTCTGGTCGCTCCGGTCGGTCGTCATCGTCTGCGGGCAGGCGCCGAGGAGCTTCACGACCTGGCTGTACGGCTGTGTCTGCGACAGCTTCTTGAGATCGGCGTTGACCTGGTCGTACAACTTGCCCTGCACGATGAACCAGCAGGTCACCGAAACCGCCGCCACCGCGAACGCCACCGCCGCCGCCACCAGCAGCGCCAGCCGCGAGCGGATCGGCAGGGACCGGTACCGGCGCGCTACACGCTTCACTCCGCCCCGCCCTGCCGCAGCACATACCCCACGCCCCGGACCGTGTGGACGAGCCGCGGTTCGCCGCCCGCCTCGGTCTTGCGGCGCAGGTACATCACATACACGTCCAGCGAGTTGGAGCTCGGCTCGAAGTCGAATCCCCACACCGCCTTCAGGATCTGCTCCCGGGTCAGCACCTGCCTCGGGTGCGCCATGAACATCTCCAGCAGCGTGAACTCCGTACGCGTCAGCTCCACCGGCCGCCCGCCCCGCGTCACCTCCCGCGTCGCGAGGTCCATGCGCAGGTCGGCGAAGGTCAGCGCCTCGTCGTCCGCCGCCGCGCCCGCCCCGGCCGCCGCCGTGTAGGAGCTGCGCCGCAGCAGCGCGCGGACCCGGGCGAACAACTCGTCCAGTTCGAAGGGCTTCACCAGGTAGTCGTCGGCGCCCGCGTCCAGTCCGGTCACCCGGTCGCCGACGGTGTCGCGCGCCGTCAGCATCAGGATCGGCGTAGTGTCCCCGGCGCCCCGGATGCGGCGGGCCGCGGTCAGCCCGTCCATACGGGGCATCTGGATGTCAAGGACCACCAGGTCGGGCCGGCAGGCCGCCGCCTTCTCCAGGGCGTCGGCGCCGTCGACCGCGACCTCGGTGTCGTACCCCTCGAAGGCGAGGCTGCGCCGGAGCGCTTCACGCACCGCCGGCTCGTCGTCGACGATCAGGATGCGCTGGGGGGCACGGTCGGCATCGGCGGGGCTCATGGGCTCGGGATCCTCGGGTGCGGTGGGACGGGTGACTGAAAGGCTCAACGGTTCAACGGCTGGATGGCTGGACGGCCGAACGCCTTCAGCCTCGCATGCTCGCGGGCTTCTCGACCTCTCCTTCGGTTCGGGTGCCGCGCGCTCAGGTCTGCGACCCGGACCGCAGGGTCGCCAGGTCGGACTTGACGGTGTCGATCGGGATGGCGAAGCCGAGACCGACGCTGCCGGCGTCCCCGGAGCTCGCACCCGCCGCCGAGTACATCGCGGAGTTGATGCCGATGACGTTGCCGTTCATGTCGATCAGCGCACCGCCGGAGTTGCCGGGGTTCAGGGAGGCGTCGGTCTGGAGGGCCTTGTACGTCGTCGTGTCCGAGCCGGGGTCGCCGTTGAACTGCCGTCCGTCGAACTCGAACGGCCAGCCACCGTCCGGCTGCTGCTGACCCTCGTCCGTCGAGACGGTGACATCGCGGTCGAGGGCCGAGACGATCCCGCTGGTGACGGTGCCGGTCAGACCCTCGGGGGACCCGATCGCCACGACCTGGTCGCCGACCTGCACCGCGTCGGAGTCGCCGAGGCTCGCGGCCTTGAGGCCGGAGGCGTCCTTCAGCTTGATCAGCGCGAGGTCCTTCTTGCTGTCGGTGCCGACGACCTCGGCGGAGTACGACTTCCCGTCGCTGGTCGTCACCTTGATCTGCGAGGCACCGGAGATGACGTGGTTGTTGGTGACGATCTCGCCGTCACCCGTGATGATCACGCCGGATCCGGTGGACGACCCGGCGTTCGAGGCCGCCTTGATCTCGACGATGCTCGGGCTGACCGCCTTGGCGACCCCGGAGACGGTGCCCTTCTGGCTCGCGGGGACCACATTGGTGTCGGCGGAGCCGGCGCTCGCGACGGTGTCGTTGCCGGTCAGCTGCTGGATGCCGTACGCAGTGCCGCCCCCGATCGCCGCCGCGACGATGGCCACGGCGGCGATCAGGCCGACGGGACCACGGCTGCGCCGCCGCGACTTCGGGGGCATGGGCGCCTCGGGTGCCTGGGCGACGGGCTCGGCGAGGAGAGCGGTGGGGCCGCCCGGGCCCCCGGGCCCGTCCTGCACCGTGGGCCGGTGCGCCGGCGGGGGCGGCCACTCGGGGTTCACGGGGGAGGAGGCGTGCTGCTGGGCGCCCTGATACGGGTGGTCGTAGTCGCCGCTGCGGCGGAAGCTCTCGGTCATGGCAATGAGCTTGTCGCCCGACCATGAGAGCTCCCTGAGTGCTCCCTGAGAAGCCCGGCAGAAGGGCGTATGCCCGATGTAAAGACGCTTCCGGCAATCGGTCGGGCGCTCTCAGCGAGGCCTCATGAAC
This sequence comes from Streptomyces sp. M41, assembly GCF_043673425.1. Classification (NCBI taxonomy): domain Bacteria; kingdom Bacillati; phylum Actinomycetota; class Actinomycetes; order Kitasatosporales; family Streptomycetaceae; genus Streptomyces; species Streptomyces sp. M41. The sequence continues at coordinate 58,360 of NZ_JBIMKE010000036.1, forward strand.
ATGCCGTGACGAACGACCGCGAGCCGCCCGGCAGCAGACCCCACCGAGACCTCAGGCGCCCAGCAGGGCCGTCGGACGCGCCTTCAGGCGCACCCGCAGGACCGCCGGACGACCAGCCGCGACGGAAACACCTTCAACCGCTCCCGCCGTGACCCCGCGACCCGCAGCCCGTCGTCCAGGACCAGATCCACCGCGGCCCGGGCCATCGCCGACCGGTCCGACGCGATGGTCGTCAGCGGCGGATCCGCCAGCGCCGCCTCCTTGATGTCGTCGAACCCGGCGACCGCCAGCTTCCCCGGCACATCGATGCGCAGCTCGCGCGCCGCCCGCAGCACACCGATCGCCTGGTCGTCGGTGGAACAGAAGATCGCCGGCGGCCGGTCCGGCCCGGAGAGTAGGTCCAGCGCTATGCGATACGCGTCGTAGCGGTTGTAGGGCGCCTCGAACAGCAGCCCCTCGGTGGAGATCCCGGCCTCGCCCATCGCGCGCCGCCAGCCCTCGACGTGGTCGGAGACCGGGTCACCGACCGCCGGGGTCTCCGCGGTGCCGCCCATACAGGCGACGTACTCGTACCCGTGCTCCAGGAGGTGGCGTACGGCGAGCTGGGCGCCGCCGAGGTCGTCGGTGACGACGGCGACGTCGTCGATGGCCTCGGGCCGCTCGTGCAACAGGACGACCCGGGCGTCCCATGCCTCGATCTCGGCGGCGGCCAGGTCGTTCAGGGCGTGCGAGACGAGGATCAGCCCCGAGACACGCATCCCGAGAAACGCCCGCAGATAGTGGACCTCGCGCTCGCCGACGTAGTCGGAGTTGCCGACCAGAACCATCTTCCCGCGCTCGGCGGCGGCCCACTCGACCGCGTGCGCCATCTCCCCGAAGAAGGGCTGGCGGGCGTCCGGGACGATCAGGCCTATGAGGTCCGTGCGCCGCGAGGCCATCGCCTGGGCGACCCGGTCGGGACGGTAGCCCAGCTCTTTGATCGCGGCGAGAACACGCTCGCGCGTAGCCGGGGCGACCGGCCGGGGTCCGTTGTTGATGACGTAACTGACGACGGCAGTGGAGGTCCCTGCCAGTCGCGCGACGTCATCGCGAGTCACCTTGGCCACGCGCGGAGTCTACGCGGATGGACCCGCTCTGGGCAGGGCGTGAAGGAGCTTCCCTGTCGCCCGAGGGTCGCTCGACTGTGCGAAAGCAACGCTGGTCACACCCCGTCGGGACGCCCGTCAGGCGTCGGCGCGGACCTCGGTGGCGTCCAGGGCGGCCGTCTCGTCCGCATCGTCCGATTTTGAACGGCCTGCCTTGGCCGCCTTGGCCTTGGCTTCCTCGGCGACCCGGTCGACCTTCTCGGGCGTAACGAATCGATAACCGACGTTCCGGACGGTCCCGATCAGCGACTCGTGCTCGGGGCCGAGCTTGGCCCGCAGCCGTCGTACGTGCACATCGACGGTCCGGGTGCCGCCGAAGTAGTCGTAGCCCCAGACCTCCTGGAGGAGCTGTGCGCGCGTGAAGACGCGGCCGGGGTGCTGGGCGAGGTACTTCAGGAGCTCGAACTCCTTGAAGGTCAGGTCCAGGACCCGGCCCTTGAGCTTGGCGGAGTAGGTGGCCTCGTCGACCGACAGGTCGCCGTTGCGGATCTCCATGGGGGAGTCGTCGGCGACGATCTGCTGGCGGCCCATGGCGAGCCGCAGCCGCGCCTCCACCTCGGCGGGACCGGCGGTGTCGAGCAGGACGTCGTCGATGCCCCAGTCGGCGGTGACGGCGGCGAGGCCGCCCTCGGTGACGACGAGGACGAGCGGACAGCCCGGCCCGGTCGAGCGCAGGAGCTGGCACAGGCTGCGGACCTGCGGGAGGTCACGGCGGCCGTCGACGAGGATGACGTCGGCACCGGGGGTGTCGACGAGTGCCGGGCCTTCCGCCGGGGCCACGCGCACGTTGTGCAGCAGCAGGCCGAGAGCCGGGAGCACCTCCGTCGACGGCTGGAGGGCGTTGGTCAGGAGCAGCAGAGAACTCATACGTCTGGTTCCTCCTCGGTCCCTGCGAGGACATTGCGGTACGGAACTGCTCTGCGATCCCGAAGGCCCGTACACCTGCGGTTTCCCGCGTCGTATACAACGCTTCCGAAAGCACAAAAGGACCCGGGGGCTACGCTGCCCGAGTCCTCTGCCCAGCAGAATAGCGGACATGAGCGACGGTTCGGCAGGTCATGTGGCACGATCGACGGTTCGTCCGAACTCTGAGACAACCAGACGTACACCTATGCGGACGTTTCTGCACACCGACGACGGCGTGACGATCGATTCCGTATACGACCCGGGTGCGGTCGTATACGACTCCTCACGTCCACCTGCCGATGACCTGGTGTTCGTCGTCGCCCATGGCTTCACGGGCGATGTGGACCGGCCGCATGTGCGACGGGTGGCGCGGGCCTTCGCCCGGCACGGAGCCGTCGTCACCTTCTCCTTCCGGGGCCACGGCGCCTCCGGCGGACGTTCCACCGTCGGCGATCGCGAGGTGCTCGACCTGGCGGCGGCGGTGCGCTGGGCCCGTGAGCTCGGGCACGCGCGCGTGGTGACCGTCGGCTTCTCCATGGGCGGCTCGGTGGCGCTGCGGCACGGGGCGCTGTACCGGCAGGACCGGCAGGACCGACCGGGCGGTGAGGGGCGGGGCGGGCGGGGCGTGGGGGCGCACGCGGACGCGGTGGTGTCGGTGAGTGCGCCCGCGCGCTGGTACTACCGCGGTACGCCGTACATGCGCCGGCTGCACTGGCTGGTGACCCGGCCGGAGGGGCGCCTGGTGAGCCGCTACGGATTCCGTACCCGGATCCATCACCGCCGGTGGAATCCCGTCCCGATGTCGCCGGTCGAGGCTGTGCCGCTCATCGCGCCCACCCCGCTGCTCATCGTGCACGGCGACCGGGACGGCTACTTCCCCCTCGACCACCCCCGGATGCTGGCCGCCGCGGCCGGTGACCAGGGCGAGCTCTGGCTGGAGCCCGGCATGGGGCACGCCGAGAACGCGGCCGGCGAGGAGCTGCTGGACCGGATCGGGGACTGGGCCGTCGCACAGGGCGGCTAGCCTGACCGAGTACACAGCCGACCGATTGAGGAACCTGATGCCCAAGGTCACGGTGCGCTACTGGGCCGCCGCGAAGGCCGCAGCCGGGATCGCCGAGGAGCCGTTCGAGGCGGCCACCCTCGCCGAGGCGCTCGACGCAGCCCGCGAGCGACACCCCGGCGAACTGGTGCGCGTCCTGCAGCGATGCTCGTTCCTCGTCGACGGTGACCCCGTGGGCACCCGCGGACATGAGACGGTACGGCTGGCCGACGGCGGCACGGTCGAGGTGCTCCCGCCGTTCGCAGGAGGGTGACGATGACCGACCAGCCGTATCAGGGGTACGACGGATACGACGGATACGACCCGTATCAGCAGCCCGGCGGGCAGCCCCCGCAGGAGCCCGCGCCGCAGCAGGGCTGGCCCGGGCAGCAGCCGTACGACGATCCGCAGGCCGCTCAGCAGTACACACAGCAGTGGCAGGGGCAGACCTGGGAGACCCAGGTGCACGCGCCGGTCACGCCGGCCTCGGGGGCGGAGACGTCGTATCTGCCGTCGCAGGGCGGCCAGGCCGCGGGATACCAGGCGGGCGGCTGGGACGGCTCGGCGCACCCGCAGGGCCACGCCCAACCGCAGGGCCACGCCCAGCCGCAGGCCCAGGCGGCACAGCAGGTTCACGGGCAGACGCCCGGGCAGCCCCCGGCGCAGTTCCAGCCGTACGGGCAGCCGCAGGGCCAGGCCCCCCGCCCCGACGCCGACGCGGAGTCCGGTGACGCTCCCGCGTACGGGCCCGCGACCGTCTCCGGCAACTCCCGTGTCACGGACGCCCAGCGGGCCCGGCTGGAGGGCCGTTCCCCGATCATCGAGCCGGGGATGCAGCCGGCCGCGCTCACGGCGCTGCTGGGGCTGCTGCTCGCGGCGGCGGCTGCCCTCGGGCCGTACGCCCTCGTCGTACCGCTCGTCGGCCTTCAGGCGGTGACGGCGGCGGGCTGGTTCCGGCTGAACGGCATGTGGCCCGCCCGGCAGGGCATCGCGCTGGCCTTCGCGGGCGCGCTCACGGCGGATGTGGCGCTGCTGGCGGCCGACCGGTCCCCGGCGGCGATCCTCGGCACGCTGGGTGTGTGGGTCCTGCTGGCACTGGTGCTTCAGCTGCGGTCGCACGCGGACCCGGACGAGCGCATGTACGGCCTGATGGCGACGGTCGCCTCGGCGGCGCTGGCGATCGTGGCGGCCGGGTATCTCGCGGCGGAGGCGGACGCGGTGACCGTGGGCGCGGTGGCGGTCGCCGTCGCGGTCCTGGCCCGGGCGCTGCCGCTGCCGACGCCGGCCTCCGTGGTGGTCGCGTTGCTCGCGGCGGCCGGGGCCGGGGTGGCCATGGGCGCGATGACGGGGGTGGGGGCGAGCGGGGCGCTGCTCGGCGTGGGCGCCGCCGTGTGTGCCCTGATCGGGCACCGGGTCGCGAGCTACGACTACCCGTCGCGCTTCGTCCACTTCACGGCGGGCGTCGCCCTGCCCCTGGCGGCGGCGGCACCGGCGGTGTACCTGCTGGGCCGGGCGGTGGCCTGAGGCCCGCCCCTGTCACAGATGATCGACAATCTTCCGGTCACCCCCGGCCTCAGGGTTACCCTCGCGCTGGACGGCCACCCGATCGCCGTCCGACCAGTCATGGATGACCGCCGAGGTGGGGGGAACACCACAACATGCGAGCCCTGCGGATACTGCTGATCGTCGTCGTGATACTCGGCGGCCTCTTCGTGCTGGCCGACCGGCTCGCCGTCGGGTTCGCCGAGGACGAGGCGGCCGGCAAGCTCCAGGCCAACGAGAACCTGTCCACCGCCCCCGATGTGTCCATCAAGGGTTTCCCGTTCCTGACCCAGGTCGCGAGCGGCACGCTGGACGACGTCGAGGTCGGCATCAAGGACTATGAGGCGACCGCCGGCGCCGAGGGCGAGCGGATCCGCATCGACGACCTCACCGCGAACATGAAGGGCGTCGAGTTCTCCGGCGACTACAGCTCCGCCACCGCGGCCACCGCCACCGGTACCGCGTCCATCACCTACGCCGAGCTGCTGAAGACCGCCAAGTCCGAGCCCACGCAGGTCGCCCCCGGTGTCACCGCCAGTGTCGTCGGCCTCTCCGACGGCGGCAACGGCAAGATCAAGGTCGCCGTCGAGGCCACCGTCCTCGGCAACAAGCTGCCGAACCCGGTCACGGTCCTCAGCTCGGTCACCACCGAGGGCGACACCGTGAAGGTGAAGGCCGACACTCTGCCGGACTTCGGGGGCGCCGCGATCGCCGAGTCCAAGGCCCGTGCGATCACCGACTTCGAGCAGAAGATCGACGGTCTCCCCGGCGGCATCCGGCTCGACCAGGTCCGGGCCGCGAAGAGCGGGGTCGAGATCACGGTGCAGGGCTCGAACGTCCGCCTCGCCGGGTAGTACGACCGTCGGCGGATGCCCTGTGGAGGCGCACCCCCCGATGGGCACCCCCGATGAACACCCCGATGAACACCTTGATGGACACCGCGTGTCCAATTGGCGAGACGGCGCCGTCCGCACCGTAGCTGTGACCGCCGATGCATCCGCTCGGAGGCCGTGCCGGAGCGGCCTCGGCGGCCCTTCCTTCCCGCATCCCGGACAATCTTGTCTCAACATGCGACACACCGGTGACACGCCCGCCTGTCCGTCCCTACGATCGAGCCCATGCAGTGTTCGACGAGCGTCCTCCGGTCGAGAGGACAGGCGGATCTCACGAAGCGGCGGGCAGTAGACCTCTGCCGCGTTGCCGCCATGCTCTGTCGCCCCTTCTGAGCGGAAGCTCCGACTTCCGCGTTCCCCCTGCCCTGAACCTGGGCACAGGTGCGCCGTCTCGCCCTGAGCGGACGCACCCCCTCGCACTCGCACGCCCCGCCGCAACTGCCCCGGAGGAGAGAAGAGCATGAGCCGCAGCGACGTCCTCGTCGACGCCGACTGGGTCCAGGAGAACCTGGACAACCCCAGCATCGCGATCGTGGAGGTGGACGAGGACACGTCCGCCTACGAGAAGAACCACATCAAGAACGCGATCCGCATCGACTGGACCAAGGACCTTCAGGACCCGGTCCGCCGTGACTTCGTCGACCAGGCCGGTTTCGAGAAGCTGCTGTCCGACAAGGGCATCGCCAACGACACCCTGGTGATCCTCTACGGCGGCAACAACAACTGGTTCGCGTCCTACGCCTACTGGTACTTCAAGCTGTACGGCCACGAGAACGTCAAGCTCCTCGACGGCGGTCGCAAGAAGTGGGAGCTCGACGCCCGCGAGCTGGTCCCCGGCGACGAGGTGCCCGAGCGCCCGAAGACCGACTACCGGGCCAAGGCGCAGGACACGTCGATCCGTGCCTTCCGCGACGACGTCGTGGCCGCCATCGGTGCGCAGAACCTCGTCGACGTCCGTTCCCCCGACGAGTTCTCCGGCAAGCTGCTCGCCCCGGCCCACCTGCCGCAGGAGCAGTCCCAGCGTCCGGGCCACGTCCCGTCCGCCCGCAACATCCCGTGGTCGAAGAACGCCAACGACGACGGCACCTTCAAGTCGGACGACGAGCTCAAGGAGCTCTACGCCGAGGAGCAGGTCGACCTGGCGAAGGACACCATCGCCTACTGCCGTATCGGTGAGCGCTCCGCGCTGACGTGGTTCGTGCTGCACGAGCTGCTCGGTGTGCAGAACGTCAAGAACTACGACGGCTCCTGGACCGAGTACGGCTCGCTCGTGGGCGTGCCGATCGAGCTCGGCGCCAACAAGTAAGACCCGCAGCAAGCGAACAGACCCGCAAATCCCGACCGGCCTTCCTCCGGTCAGACCCCTCTTGGAGAAAGACATGTGTGGAGCGAAGGCCGGCGGCCCCGACGCCTCGACGATCAAGCCCGGTGAGACCACCATCCAGGGTCAGGTGACCCGTGACGGCGAGCCGGTGACGGGCTACGTCCGTCTCCTGGACTCGACCGGCGAGTTCACCGCGGAGGTCCCGACCTCCGCCACGGGCCAGTTCCGCTTCTACGCGGCCGAGGGCACCTGGACCGTGCGCGCACTCGTCCCCGGTGGTACCGCCGACCGCACCGTCGTCGCCCAGCAGGGCGGCCTGGCGGAGGTCGCGATCGCCGTCTGATCGCAAGTGACGGCCGAGGGGCCGCACCTCACGGGTTGGACTCCCGAGGTGCGGCCCCTTTGGCGTGCACAGACCTACTCTGGAGACATGTACGCACGTCGGCGTCACATCTACTTCGCGATGATGGGGACGTGCCTCACGCTCTTCGTCCTGGCCTGGGGCGTCGTACGTCTGTGGTCGGTGCCGGTGGCCGTCGGCATGTGCGTGGTCGCCATGGTCATCCCGCCGCTGGCCGCGATGGTCGCCAACCGCCGGGGTCCCGAGGACCGCTGGTGGGACGACCCCTCGGGCGACCCGGAGTCCGACGAGTGGTGGGACGAACTGGACGGCAAGAAGCGACCGCGGTGAGCGCCGGGACTCCGCACCGGGCGCGCCCGCGGCGGGCTCAGTAGACCAGCGCCTGCGTCGCGTCCCCGAGGGCCTCCTGCACGAAGACCTGTGCCCCGGCGATCCGCACGCCCTCCAGCACGTCCTTCTCCGTGATGTCCCGGCGGGCCGCGCACTGAGTGCACAGGGTGACCCGGCCGCCGGCCAGCAGTGAGTCCAGCAGGTCGGGGAGCGGGGCCGCGTGCGGGAGCTCGAACTCGGCGGCGCGGCCCGGCAGGGCGAACCAGGCAGACTCGCCGGTCAGCCACAGCGACACGTCCACGCCGCTGGCCACGGCCACCGCCGCCACCGTGAAGGCCTGCGAGCAGCGCTCGGGGGCGTCCGCGCCCGCCGTCACCTTGATCACCAGCTTCTTCGCCATGGCCGAATCGTAATCAACTCCGTTACAACCCGGGGTGTGGGCTGCGGGTCTTGTGTGCGCACGCATACGGAATTCAGGCTTCACGGTTCGTGGGGGGACGTTTTGGAAGGACCCGAAGAGATACGGGAAGCGGCTGATGCGCCGGTTGTGCCGGTTGCACCAGCCGCCTGCGAACCGCCTCCCGAGCCGCCCCGAGCCGGGCGGCGGGGACGCACGGCGGCGCTGATCGCCTGCGCCGCGGTACTGGGGCTCGTCGCCGGTACCTGCACCGGATACCTGATCCAGGCCGACCGCAAGCCGGACAAGCTGCCCTCGCTCTCGCAGCCGAAGCTGCCCCAGGCAAAGGGAGCGGCGCCCGAGCCGCTGCCCGCCGCACAGGACCGCCGCGTGCGCACCGAGGGCGATCTGCGCAAGCTGCTGCTGAAGAAGCCGCGCGGGGCGAAGAGCGGCGTATGGCTGCGTGGTGCAGACGGCTGGATGGACCTGGCCGACTACGCGCGCACCTATGAGCAACCACAGGGCATCTTCGGTGAGCTGATCAGCGACGAGTTCAGGCGCGCCGCAGTCGTCGGCTGGAAGAAGGGCGACGTGGCCGTGGAGATACGGCTGATCCAGTTCCGGCAGGAGGAGTCCGCCGGCGCCGTGCAGATCACGGACGACAACCAGTACTGGGCCGAGACCCAGGACGCCGACAGCTGGGTCGTCCCCGGCACCGAGAACGGCATGGCCTACGCCTACTCCGAGCCCGAATCGAAGGCCGGCTATCTGCCCCTGTACGCGGCGGAGGCGTTCGCGTGGCGCGGTGACATCGCGATGCAGATCTTCGCCTTCGGCTCGAAGCCGGTCACCAAGAAGACGATCCTGGGCCTGGCCGAGCGGCAGATGGAGCGGCTGTGACTGAGAACCAGGCACCTGACGAGCCGGTCGCCGGCAAGCGCAAGCGGTGGATCCGGCCCCGGCGCGTCGCCGCCGTAGCGGGGACCGTCCTGCTGGTAGGGGCGGTCGTCGCCGGGGTCGGTCACACCGTCGTGACGGTGCGGGACGCCGACCGGGCCGCGGGAGCACCGGTGTGGAAGTTCCCGGCGGACAAGGCCGACGACAAGGCGCCGAGTGCCGAGGGTCTGGCCGGGATGCTCGTGCCGTACGGCACCGACGGCTGGGTGCGCGGGCCCGACCTGGGCCGGTTCGGCTCGGACACACAGCTCACCGGGGCCGAGGCGACCGCGCTGAACAAGGAGTCGCTGCGTGATCTGCCGCGCTCGCAGCGGCGGCAGCTGGAGAAGCGGATGAACCGGCTGCGCATCACAGGCATGGCCATGCGCAGCTACTTCAGCATGTACGGCAGCGGGCTCCAGCAGGATCTGGTGGAGGACATCTACTCCGTCAGCATCGTGCTCAGCCAGATGGACAACCGGGCCGCCGTGCGGGACATGGCGAGGATCCCGGCCGAGGTCTTCGACTCGCTGGACGTGTTCCGCGAGGGGCCGAAGATCAAGGGCCACAAGAACGCCAGGTGCTTCCTCCTGCCCAAGGAGGCAACGAAGAGCATCGACAGCATGTTCTGCTCCGCCTACGTGGGAGACGTCCTCGTCACCGCCTCGGCGGACGGCGTCCGGCCACTCGACACCAAGGGAGTCGCGATGCTCCTGAGCACCCAGCTCGACCGCATCGCGGAGCCGGGGGAGGCGGTATGACCGACCACCAGTCACCCGGCGCCGGAGCCACGCTCCCGGCGCCGCCCGCGGAGCCCGCGCCGCCCGCGGAGCCCGCGCCGCCCGCGGAGCCCGCGCAGCCCGTGGAGCCCGCCGAGGCGAACGAGGCCGTGGCGCCGAGCTCCCTCCCCGAACCGCCCGCCGAGGCCGCGCGAGAGCGCCGAGTGCTGCGTGCCGTACTGCGGTGGACCGCCGCTGTGGCCGTCTTCGCGGCGGTCGGGGCCGGGACGGCCTACGGGATCGCCGGGCTGGAGCGCGGTGAGCTGCCGGGACTCAGCACCGAGTCGGACGGGCGCTGGGACTACCCGGCGCTGGCCCGGCCTCCCCTGCCGTCCGGCAAGCCGCAGCCCTTCGCGGCGGACAACAAGGCCGAGGCCCACTACGCCGACCTGCGGGCCCTCCTGCTTCCCGCCCCCAGGGGAGCACAGGAGGACCCGGCGCTGCGCGGAAGGGACGGCTGGCTGCCCACGAAGGGCTTCCTCGCGGAGTACGCCGACAGCGGCGAGCGCGAGGAGCTGCGGCAGAAGCTCGTCGACAACGGGCTGCGGCACATCGCCGCCCGGGGCTGGACCACCGAGGACGGTACGCACACCCGCGTGTATCTGCTGCACTTCGGCACCGCCGCCGTGGTGGACGACGTGGTCGCCGACATCGCCCCGTACAGCGGCCCCGCGTACCGGGTGCGCGGCACGGAGACCTCGGTCATGGACAACGCCTTCGCGGAGGTGCCCTGGCCGGGCGAGTTCCCGCGCTTCGCCTACGACGAGGCCGAGCCGTACGGCGCCGAACACGTCCGGCAGGCGTACCTGGCCGCCGGTGACGTCCTCGGCGTCGTCGTCCAGTCCCGCAAGGGCAACGCGAAGGCCGTGCCCTTCCAGCAGACGGTGACGTTGCAGAGCCAGTTGCTGGGCTGAGCCCGCGAGGGCATACCTCACAGGGAGGGCCGGGCCCCGGCCGCGTAAGCTGGGGCCCGGCCCTGTGCACGTACCGCAATCCCTCCGCTCAATCGAGGAGCACCCCGTGGAGATCTTCTTCGAAGCCCTGCTGGTCCTGGTCTGCGTCGGCGTCCTCGCCTTCGCCGGGCTGACCGTGAAGAAGCTGTACCAGGGCCAGCGCTGACCGCCATCACCGACGTACGAGACTTCTGAGCTGCTCATGATCGAGATCCCGTCCGACCTCCACAAGGACCTCGTCCCCCTCGCCTTCCTGCTCGGCAACTGGGCGGGTGCGGGCGTGCACGACTTCCCCGGCTCCGAGAAGTGCAACTTCGGCCAGGAGGTCACCTTCACGCACGACGGCCGGGACTTCCTGGAGTACCAGTCCCACACCTGGGTGCTCGACAGCGAGGGCAACAAGGTCAGGCCGCTGGAGTCGGAGCACGGCTTCTGGCGCATCGACGCCGACCGCAAGGTCGAGGTGACCATGGTCCGCGACGACGGTGTCGTCGAGATCTGGTACGGCGAGCTCGCCGACAAGAAGCCCCAGATCGACCTGGTGACGGACGCCGTGGCGCGGACCGCCGCCTCCGGCCCCTACACCGGCGGCAAGCGGCTGTACGGCTACGTCAAGAGCGACCTGATGTGGGTCGGCGAGAAGCAGACCCCCGAGGTCGAGCTGCGCCCCTACATGTCGGCCCATCTGAAGAAGGTCGTCACCCCGGAGGAGGTCGAGCGCTGGGCCAAGGCCCTCCCGGACGACCTGCCGGACGACGGGATCGCCTTCTTCAAGTAGGCGCCGATCCGGTGGGCAGCCGTTCGAGTGGCTCTAGACTTTCCGGTGTGGTGAGCACCGACTGGAAGAGCGACCTCAGGCAGCGCGGCTACCGGCTGACGCCGCAGCGGCAACTCGTGCTCGAAGCTGTGGACACCCTGGAGCACGCGACCCCCGACGACATCCTCACGGAAGTGAAGAAGACGGCGTCGGGGGTCAACATTTCCACCGTGTACCGGACCCTGGAGCTCCTGGAGGAGCTCGGGCTGGTCAGCCACGCCCATCTGGGGCACGGGGCGCCGACGTACCACCTGGCGGACCGGCACCATCACATCCACCTCGTGTGCCGGGACTGCTCGGACGTGATCGAGGCCGATCTGTCGGTGGCCGCCGAGTTCACGGGCAAACTGCGCGAGTCCTTCGGGTTCGACACCGACATGAAGCACTTCGCGATCTTCGGCCGGTGCAAGGACTGTGCTTCGAAGAGCGCGGCACAGAATGCGGCACAGAGCTCCGCACAGAGTGCGCTGAAGAGTTCAACTACCGAGTCGTAGGCTTAGTCGTATGAAAAGCCCCCTGCTGACCCTGCCCGGCGCCGTGCCCGCCGAGGGTGTGGACGAAGGCGTCGCCGCCCACTACGGCGATCTGTTCCGCGAGCAGCGCGCCCTCGCCGACGGCACCGGTTTCGTCGACCTCTCGCACCGCGGAGTCGTGGCCGTCACCGGCGAGGACCGGCTGAGCTGGCTGCATCTGCTGCTCACCCAGCATGTCAGCGACCTCCCGACGGGCGAGGCCACCGAGGCGCTGATCCTCTCCGCGCACGGCCACGTCGAGCACGCGCTGTATCTGGTGGACGACGGCGCGACGGTGTGGGCGCATGTGGAGCCCGGCACGCGCGAGGCGCTCCTCGCGTACCTGGAGTCGATGAAGTTCTTCTACAGGGTCGAGGTCGCCGACCGCACCGACGAGTTCGCGGTGGTGCATCTGCCCGCCGGTTCCATCGCCGAGGTGCCCGAGGACGTTGTCGTCCGCGAGACGCCCTACGGCCGCGATCTCTTCCTCCCACGGGCGGACCTGGAGTCGTACGCCGCGAAGGCGGGCCCGGCGGCCGGGCTGCTGGCGCACGAGGCGCTGCGGGTCGAGCAGCACCGCCCGCGCCTCGGTTTCGAGACCGACCACCGCACCATCCCGCACGAGCTGGGCTGGATCGGCACCGCCGTGCACCTCCAGAAGGGCTGCTACCGGGGCCAGGAGACCGTCGCCCGGGTGCAGAACCTCGGCAAGCCGCCGCGCCGGCTGGTCTTTTTGCACCTGGACGGCAGCGAGGTCCATCTGCCGGCCCACGGCACCGAGCTCCGGCTCGCGGACGAGGGCCCCGACGGCCGCAAGATCGGCTTCATCACCACCTCGGCCCGCCATCACGAGCTGGGCCCGGTCGCGCTCGCGCTGGTCAAGCGGAATGTGCCGGTGGACGCGCGGCTGGTGGCGGGGGACACCGCGGCGGCACAGGAGGTCGTGGTCGAGCCCTGACGGCAGGCGCTTCTAGGGTGCGTGCGACGCCCCCTGGCCCAGGGTCCGTTCGATCTTCGCGACCTGGGCGCGGATGAGCTTCTCCTCGGGCCTGGGCGTGAGTGCCGCACGTCGATCGTCGGGCAGCGAGGCGCCGAAAATGGTGTCGGCCCGCACGTACGCGATCACACCCTGGACCCGTACGACGGTGAAGCCCAGGTAGGCGGTGCGCGAGCGCTGCGAGTACCGCAGCGTGTCGTCGCCGAGCTTCGGCGCCTTCTCGGCCTGGAAGCCGGCCCGACTGGTGCCGTTGCTCTCGGGGTTCTCGTACTCGATGTGCCAGCACCGGTCCAACGCGGTCCGCAGCGCCGCCATCCGGGCCTTCGCGTCGGCCTCGGACCAGGCGGCCAGAGACATGCGGTGCAGGTCGAGGCCCTCGCTCGGCCGGTGGAGCTGCGCCGTGGCGACGATCGTCTCCGCCTTCGCCTTGAGGTCCGGGTTGCGCAGGCCCGCGCACCGAGCCGGCCGCACCACCTCCGCGGCGTCGGCCGCGGGGCTGCTGGGTTCGGCGGCGGTGGTGCGGTGGATCTCGAAGCGGCTCGGCAGCTCCGCGGAGGTGAGCAGCGCGGCCTTCAGCGCCTTCAGCGTGTAGGGAGCGGGAAGTGGCTCTGCCGGGGCCCGGTTCCCGGGGGTCACCGTGGGGGCGGCCCGGGCGACCTCGGCGCCGGTCCCGCTCCCGCTCCCGGTCTTCCCTTCGGCCGAGCAGGCCACCAGCGCGAGCAGCGCGACGCCGGTGAGGTACGCGGATCTCTTCATGGTCCCCCCCCGGGACAGCGGCAGCGACGAGCGGGAGCCGATCGGCTGTGCGCAGCCGGTGATCAGATGTCGATGGTGATCAGATTTCGAGCAGAACCGTGAACGGTCCGTCATTCGTCAACGAGACCCGCATCTTCGCACCGAACCGCCCCGTCGCCACCGTCGCGCCCAGAGCGCGCAGTTGGGCGACGACCTCGTCCACGAGCGGCTCGGCGACATCGCCGGGGGCGGCGGCGTTCCAGGTGGGCCTGCGGCCCTTGCGGGCGTCACCGTAGAGGGTGAACTGGCTGATGACGAGAAGCGGGGCGGCGATGTCGCTGCACGACTTCTCGTCGTGCAGCATGCGGATCGACCAGAGTTTGCGGGCGAGTTGGGCCGCCTTCTCCTTGGTGTCCTCGTGCGTGACCCCGACGAGCACACACAGCCCCTCGCCGGTGATCTCCCCGACCGTCTCGCCGTCCACGACGACGTTCGCGCCGTCCACCCTCTGCACCACAGCTCGCATGCCGCCATCATGCCGTGTACGTGAAAGTGCCTCGTAAGCGGCTTCTTTTTTGATCCTTAAGCCCCCATCTGGGGCCGTTCGTGGGCACTCGGTCACATAGCGGCCACTTGGGATGGCACCATGCTTCCACACGCCGGTCGAGGGGACGGTAGAGGCATATGAGCACACCGAGTACCGGGCAGCCGTCCGGGGCTGTCGTGTTGAACCAAGCGGGGCGGCTGGAGGTTCTCCGGCCGCCCACCCAGCGCACCGCTGAGGATCCGGGCCCGGGGGCGGATCCGCGGCTTCCGGCGGAGCCGCCCGAGCACGAGCTGACCGTGCTCAGCCTGCCGGAGCTGCGCACGCTGCGCAGGGACGCCCAGCGCGACGAGGCGGACCTGAGCTATGTACGGCGCCTGCTCCAGGGGCGGATCGACATCCTGCGGGCCGAGCTGGCGCGGCGCTCCCCGGCGGGCGCGGCGTCCGTCGTGGAGCGGCTGTCGGAGATCCTGACCGACGCACCGGCCCGGCACCGCTCCTCCGCACGCCATGTGACGCTGGGCACCCCGCAGAGCGAGGAGTACCGGCGGCTGGCCGCGGAGATGCTCGCCGAGGTCGAGCTGTCGGACCTCCAGGCGCGCACGGACGTCGAGCTGACCACCGCGATGGGACGGCTCGTGGGGTACGAACAGCAGGTGTCGCTGCGCCGTCAGGGGCTTCAGCGGACGGCGGACGACTGCGGCGCGGAGATCACCCGCCGCTACCGGGACGGCGAGGCCCAGGTCGACGATCTGCTGACCTAGGGTCTGTGTGACGTTGTGATCAGCCAGTTGCCTTCAGCAGGTCGTTGATCCAGATCATTGAGGCCCGGAGGTG
>NZ_JBIMKE010000037.1:0-68976 GCF_043673425.1 Streptomyces sp. M41
GCCTGCCGACGCGGCGGTGGGCCAGGCGCCGGGGGCGGAGGCGGGGGGCGTGGAGGCGGGGGGCCCGGAGGGGTGGGCGTCCGCGGGAGCAGGTGCGGGAGGGGCGGGCGGGGCGGGCGGGGCGGGCGGCATCGGAGGCTGGGCCGCAGCCGGATCGGGAGCCGAGGGTGCGGGCGGGGCTGTCCGGTCCGAGGCTGCGCCCTGATCCGCGGCCGAGGCCGCCGCGGCCGTACCGCTGCCGGGGCCACCAGGAACGCCGGCACCAGCCACGCCCCCCGGTCCTCCCGGACCGGGCGCACCGGGCCCGCCTGCCGGTGCCCCCGACGTACGTACGGCGGCTCGGGCCGCGGCGGGACCGCCGCCCGGCGGAACGGGTGCGGCGCTCGCTCCCGCATGGGCGTCGGGACCCGGCACGTACCCCATCGTCGGCATGCCGCCGCCCGCGGAGAAGTTGACGCCTCGCTCCAGCCGGTCGAGGCGGGCCATCACGGAACGCTCGTCCCCGTAGGCCGCGGGCAGCAGTACGCGCGCGCAGATGAGCTCGAGCTGGAGGCGGGGCGAGGTGGCGCCCCGCATCTCGGTCAGCCCCTCGTTGACCAGGTCGGCGGCGCGGCTCAGCTCGGCGGCGCCGAAGGTGCCCGCCTGGGCCCGCATACGCTCCAGCACGTCGGCGGGGGCGTCGAAGAGCCCCTTCTCGACGGCATCCGGCACGGCGGCCAGGATCACCAGGTCCCGCAGCCGCTCCAGCAGATCGGCGACGAACCGCCGGGGGTCGTTGCCCCCCTCGATGACACGGTCGACGACCTCGAAGGCCGCGGCCCCGTCACCGGTCGCGAAGGCCTCCACGACGGAGTCGAGCAGCGAGCCGTCGGTGTACCCGAGCAGGGAGGTGGCCATGGCGTATGTCACACCCTCCTCCCTCGCTCCGGCGAGCAGCTGGTCCATGACGGACATCGAGTCACGCACGGATCCCTGGCCGGCGCGCACGACGAGCGGCAGCACTCCGTCCTCGACGGGGATGTTCTCCCGGCCGCACACATCGGCGAGGTAGTCGCGCAGCGTGCCGGGCGGGACGAGCCGGAAGGGGTAGTGGTGGGTCCGCGAGCGGATGGTCCCGATGACCTTCTCGGGCTCGGTGGTGGCGAAGATGAACTTCAGATGCTCGGGAGGCTCCTCGACGACCTTCAGCAGCGCGTTGAAACCGGCCGACGTGACCATGTGGGCCTCGTCGATGATGTAGATCTTGTAGCGACTGCTCGCGGGCCCGAAGAACGCCTTCTCGCGCAGCTCACGTGCGTCGTCCACACCGCCGTGCGACGCGGCGTCGATCTCGATGACGTCGATGGACCCGGGCCCGTTGCGCGCGAGGTCCTGGCAGGACTGGCACTCCCCGCAGGGGGTCGGCGTAGGACCCTGCTCACAGTTCAGACACCGCGCGAGGATCCGCGCGCTGGTCGTCTTGCCACAGCCGCGCGGACCGCTGAACAGGTACGCGTGATTGACCCGGTTGTTCCGCAGCGCCTGCTGCAACGGGTCGGTGACATGCTCCTGCCCGATGACCTCGGCGAACGACTCCGGGCGATAGCGGCGGTACAGCGCGAGAGACGACACGCATACGAGGTTATAGGCGCCCACTGACAACGAGCCCCGCCCGTAGATCACCCACGGCCCGGAACCCCGCACACGCAAGGGCCCCCCACGCACCCGCCAGAGCCAACCTACCCTTGCTGCCTTCCGGCCCTGGGGGAGTTCAGTCAGATAGCGCCGCGTGAGGGGCTTCCCAGAGAGTACCCGATGTCAGCAGCGCGGAACGAGTTCGCGAGCACTCCTCTCGGTCATGTAATGTTTCCGGCGGAGGATTCGCCTAGAGGCCTAGGGCGCACGCTTGGAAAGCGTGTTGGGGGCAACCCCTCACGAGTTCGAATCTCGTATCCTCCGCAGCCGCCTGAACAGGCGAAACGAGAACCCCGGACCGCTCAGCGGCCGGGGTTCTCGGCATGTTCTGGTCTCAGTCCTGGTCTCATTCATTTCCGGCATAGAGCACTTTTCGCGCATCGCTTTGCCGCTGGTGGGTCGATCCACAGGACAACGCCTTCACTCCCAAGCGGCTTCTTGCCGCCGCAGGACTCAGGTGCCCCCGCGATGCGCCATTCTGGAGCGTGTGCTGGACCGGTTCCGGTTCGAAGAGCAACGGCGTCGTCTTGGTGAGGTGCCCCATCGGCAAGCCCAGCGGATCAACTCTGGCCTCGTGGCTGAGTGGTCTGGAAGTCGGTCGACTTGAGCGAGTCCTGGCGACTCGCCTGGATGCCGTGTCCCCGCCGGAGCCACGATCGTTCGGCGAACTCGCGGACCGCCTTCAGCGCCCGGCGTCGGTGGCACCGGTGCTGGCGGAGCTCGCGCTGCCACAGCTGCAGGTGGCTGAGGCGCTGGCGGCGCTGGGACCCGTTCCACGTGCCGCTTTGGCCGATCTGCTGGACGTGACCGAGCCTGGAAGCGATCGCGGGCTGGACGCGGTCCTGGAGACACTGGCCGATCACGCGCTCGTCTGGCCGGACGGCCAAGGGCTGCTGCACCTGGTGGCGCCGTTGCGGCAGGCGTGGGATTCGCCGCTGGGGCTGGACGGGCCGCTCGCCCGGCTGCTGGCGGACACGACCTCCGAGGAGCTGCGCCGCATGCTGGTTGCCCTGGGCGTCCCGTCGCCCGGCACCACCAAGAAGGACCGGCTGGCCACTCTGCTGGAACACCACAGTGATCCGGAGCGGGTGGCCGCGGTGGTCGCTTCGGCGCCTGTGGCCACTCGGAAACTGCTTGAGCGGCGAGCCCGTCACCAGGGTGAACAGACGCAGGGACAGGCGGAATTCATCATGCTCGGGGCTCCACGGGCCGACTCCGAACCGGGTGCGCGGTGGGCGCTGGAGCGAGGACTTCTGGTCCAGGACCGGTACTCCGGGTACGGGCCCGCACGCATGCCGGCCGAGGTGACGCTCGCGCTGCGAGGGGCCGACTGGCGCGCCCGGTTCGAGCCGTTCCCGCCCGTCGTGCAGACGGTGTCCGTCACCGACGCGGAGGTGGATCGGGAGGCGGCGGCAGCCGCCACGGCGTTCGCCGCCCACGCCGCCTCGGTTCTGGCGGCGTGCGCCGCGTCCCCGCCGGCCCGTCTGAAGTCCGGCGGGGTCGGGGCGCGTGAGCTGTCCCGGATCGGCAAGGCCACACAGTGCGACGACATCGTCGTACGCCTCGTCCTGGAGACGGCGTACGACGCCGGGCTGCTGGCCCGGGACGGTGACCGGGTCGCGGCGACGGACGGCTACGACGCCTGGGCGGAGCGGGAGCCGGCGGAGCAGCTCACCGCGCTCCTCCAGGCATGGCGGACGCTGCCGCTGACCCCTACCCAGGCCCGCGACGAGGACGGCAAGGCGCTGCCCGCACTCGCCGGAACACCACCCTGTGGCGGCTGTGCGCAGGCCCGGGACGGGCTCCTCGCCGCGGCGGTGGGTCTCCCGGCGGGCCAGGGAGTGAAGAGCCCCGTGGAACTGGGGCCGCTCGTCGCCTGGCACCGTCCGCTCGCCGATCAACTCCCCCAGGACGCCGCGCCCTTCGCCTCCGTGATCCGCGAGGCAGAACTGCTCGGTGTGATTGCCCGCGGCTCCCTGTCCCGCATCGGTGCCGCCTTGCGGGCCGATGACGGCGAAGCACTGGCCGCGGCCAGTCGGCGGCTGCTGCCGACGGCCACCAGCACGGCCCGCTTCGGCGCGGACCTCACCGCCGTCGTCACGGGCACACCGTCAGCCCGCCTGGCCGCTCTGCTGGACGCCGTCGCAGACCGGGACGCCGTCGGCACGGCGTCCGTGTGGCGGTTCAGCCCGGGCACCATCCGCGGCGCCCTGGACACCGGCCGTACACCCGACGCCATCACCTCCGACCTGGCCGACGTCGCCGTCGGCGCCCTCCCCCAGCCGCTGTCGTATCTGATCCATGACACCGCGCGCGCTCACGGCCGTGTGCGCATCGCCCCCGCGGCCTGCGTGATCCACGGCGAGGAACCCGCCCTCCTCGCCGAACTCGCCGCCCACCGGGGGCTCGCCGAGCTCGGGCTGCGGCAGCTGGCACCGACCGTGCTGGTCTGCCGGACTCCGCTCGACAAGACCCTCGCCACGCTCCGGGCCGCAGGCTACGCCCCCGTCGCCGAGACGGCCGACGGAACCGTACGCGTCGAGAAGACCCGAAGCCGACGTGCCTCCGCCCCGACTCCGACCCCACTCCCAGGCCAGCGATCGCGGTCTGTGCCGACGGAGACCCCGGTGGACATCGGTCTGAGCGCCCTGGCCGCCAGGCTGCGGGACGCCCCGCCGACGCTTCCGGATCCCGACCCGTTCGGCACCGGGGTCCCCTACGGCACGGACACCGAGGAGATCATCGCCGGGTACGCGAAGAACCTGACGTACAGCGATGTCCGCCAGCTCGCCCACGCCGTCGACGCCGGCGCGGCCATCACGGTCGAGTACGTCGCCGCCTCGGGCAACCGGACCGTACGTACGCTCAGCGAGCTCGATCTCGACCCGCCCCATCTGTATGCCTGGTGCCATCTGCGTGAGGACGAACGGGTCTTCACCCTCTCCCGCATCCTCGGCGTCATGCCCGCGTAGCCCTCGACTTGTCCCATTGGCCCACCCCGTGCACGGGTCACTGTTTCGCGAGCCGCCACTACGATCGCCGGTCATGGACTGGGTCGAGCGCACCGCGCAGCTGAGGCAGTGGACGAGGAGTGGGGTGCGGGCTCCGCACAAGCCGTTGCTGTTCCTGTACGCGCTCAGCCGGTTCCAGCAGGACGCCGACGGCGAGCTGCGGTACAGCGCGGTGGAGCAGGACCTGCGGCGGCTGCTCGCCGAGTACGGGCCCGGAAACCGGACAACGCCCGCTTATCCGTTCCATCACCTGGTGAGTGACGGAGTGTGGGAGGTGCGCACCGCGCGCGGGACGGGTAGCCCCGGGACCGGGGTCAGGGAGCTGCGGGCGACCGGGGCCGCCGGGCGGCTGACGCCTCAGCTGCGGGCGGCGCTGCGGCGGGAGCCGTCCCTGCTCGGCCGGATGACTCGGGTGCTGCTCGATCTGAACTTCCCGCCCTCCCTCCACGGCGAGCTGTGCGAAGCCGTCGGCCTGGAACCGGAGGAGGCCGAGACCGGACGGCTCTCAGCCGCGCGCAGGCAGCGGGACCGGCGGATGCGGGAGCTGGTCCTGACGGCGTACGAGTACCAGTGCGCCTTCTGCGGGTACGACGGCAGGATCGGCGCGGTGCCGGTCGGGCTGGAGGCCGCCCATGTGCGCTGGTGGGCGTTCGACGGACCGGACGACATCGACAACGGGCTGTGCCTGTGCTCGCTGCACCACAAGCTCTTCGACAAGGGCGTTCTCGGTATCGGATGGGGGTCCCCCCGCTCGAGCGAAGCCGAGAGTGGGGGAGGCCACCGCATCCTGGTCTCGCAGAGCTTCGTCGGCCGCAGTGCCGCCGCCCGCGAGCACGTCATCACGCTCGCCGGCCGTCCGGTCATAGGTCCCCAGCCGGGCGTCCGCCCCATCGCCGTCGCCCACCGCTCCTGGCACACCAGCCAGGTCTTCCACGGCAGCCCACGCCCCGCCGCCGTGACCGTCTGATCGCCGATCCGGTGGTCACATGAACGCACTGAACGCGCTGGTAAGGAACGCGATACCAAGAGTATGGTCTCTTGTATGGCGACGAAGAAGGTGACGGTGACGATTCCCGAGGATCTCCTGGACGAGATCCGCGCGGAGGCGGCGGAGCGGGGCCTGTCGGCGTACGTCGCCGAGGCGCTGCGCTTCAAGCGCGACCGGGACCGGCTGCGGGAGCTGTCCGACTGGCTGCAGGAGGAACACGGCTCCCTCACCGAGGCGGAGCGCACGGCAGCGTTCGAGGAGTTGGAGGAGCTCGACGCCGAGCACGAGCGCCGTCGCGCCGCCGGAACGCACGGCGCGGGAGAGGCCGCGTGAAGAAGCGGGCCGGTGAGCCGGGGCAGCGGCCACTGCGTGTCTTCGTACTCGACTGCGAAGCCCTGTCCCTGGCCGTACGAGGCGACCGGAAGATGATCGCCTGGATCGACCTCGCGGCCGGAGGTGAAGCCGAGGTCGTGACATCTCCGATGACGCTGATCGAGGCGTTCGACGGCAGAACCACCGAGCAACGCTGGGACTGGGTGCTCTCGCGGCTCAGAGTCGCCGACATCGGAAAGGACGAGGCCCGCCAGGCCCGCCGTTTGCTGGCAGATGCCAAGCTGCATGGCCACAAGTACGCGATCGACGCGGTGCTCGCCGTCATCGCGCGCCAGCAGAAGGGGCAGGTCACCGTCTTCACCTCGGACGTGGACGACCTGGAGAAGCTGGTTCCGGAGTCGATCGTCGTCAAGAAGGTGTGACCCGGCACTCTGGTCTCACTTCTGGTCTCATTCACCCCCGTCCAGAGCCGTTCATCAACCGTCCGAATCTCGGCTCCGCCCCAGGTCAGAACGCCCCCGTCCCTCCTTGAACCCCCAGACGAACATTTGGAAAGCGTGTTGGGGGCAACCCCTCACGAGTTCGAATCTCGTATCCTCCGCCAGTGCCTCACCGGGCACGATCTCGATGGGCCCCACCGTTCGCGGTGGGTGCCCATCGACGTTGTCGGCCTCAGTTTCCGTCGCAGTTGGTTGACGTGGAAGTCGGTATTACGGATGCGGACGTACCCCGCGTCGAGGTCGACCGTGCATGATCCAGGGGAACGGAAGATCGCCAGCGCGCCTGCGCGGAAACTGTGGGACGGCCCGCAGGGCGGCTTCCTCTGCCTAACAGATCGAACGATCTACTGGGGCGCATGGCTGGGTGATGGAAGACGGACCAGGCCCGTTCGCCCAGGCTGTCCCGGTCGGCATTCACCGATGGGAGGGCCCGGGCCGTTCGCCACTCCGATGGGCGTGGCCAGGATGTACCGGTCCGTGCCGTCGGTGACGCTGGCGGAGGACCAGCCCTTCTCGCTCGTCGCGGCTGGATGCGTCGACATACGGGAGTCGTGAGCCAATGGGTCGGTGCAGAGGACGTCTGCTGGGTGCTCTTGTCCTGGTCAGCGTCCTGGCATTGTCGGCATGCGGGTCGAACGACGACAGCACGGAATCGAGTGGCAGTGGCCCTCTCGACGCGGCGACCGAGGCCAAGCTGGAGGACATCGTCCGCCGCTTCCAGGATACGAACCGTACGCCGGGAGTCGTTGTCGGCATCTGGAGCCCGAAGGGGGCGTTCGTCAGCGCCACTGGTGTCGCCGACCTCGCGACCGAGGCGCCCCTTCGATCGGACATGCAGTTCAAGATCGCGAGTCAGACCAAGACATTCACGGCCAATCTCGTCCTGCAGCTCGTCGGGGAGGGCAAGGTCGCCCTCGACGACCACATCTCCAAGTGGGTGAAGGGCGTACCCAACGGAGACCGGATCACGATCCGGCAGCTGCTCAACCACACCAGCGGCCTCGCGGACGGCTTCACGTCGCCCACCGTCCAGTCGAAGGTACAAACCGGCTGCACCGTCGCGGAACTCCTCACGGCGGAGGCAAAATTTCCCCCCGTCGCACCTCCCGGCACCAAGTGGTCCTACAGCAACTACGGTTACAACCTGCTCGGCCGGGTCGTCGAGCTGGCCGGCGGCCAGGATCTGAGCGCCGCGGTCCAACAGCGCATCGCCCGACCGCTCGGACTCCGGCGCACCTTGCTCCCCACTTCGGGCAACGGCCTCAGCGAACCCTTCACACACGGCTACGGGCTGGGAGACGTGGGCCCCACCCAGGCACCCACCGCTTCCGACGATGCGACGGACCTCCCGGCGTCGTGCCTCTGGGCGCACGGAGGCATGGTCTCGACGCTCTCGGACATGCGGGTCTGGTCCCGCGCCCTGGCGACCGGTGAGCTGCTCGAGCCAGAGGTCTGGGCCGAGGCGACCAAGAACCCGATCCCCTTCACCTTCGCGGGGAACTACAACGGACCCGGCAAGTGGCGGTACGGACTGGGGTTCGTCGAGACTGGCGGCTTCATCGGTGGAGAGGGAAGTTTCGCCGGCTATGAGTCGACCGCCATGTACTCGCCCACCCGTCGGACGGCGATCGAGGTGGTAAGCACCAAGAATCCCAACGCCATCACGCCTCCCCCGATGTTTCAGGCTCTGGCCATGGCGATCTACGGCACAGACATCGGCTTCGGTCTCACGCCCGAACAGGCGCTCGCGCCCACGCTCAAGGGGGCGGCGGGATGAAGCGGCGCACGGTCGCACAAGCCGTCAGCCGCACGCGTGTCGAAGGAGCCCAACATCCGAACGGGATTCCCTGGAAGGCGCCACGACACGCGGCAGCGGTGATGTGACGGTTCAGCCCGTCGCCGCGCAGGCCTAGTGGACTGCCCGCCCCGGGGAAGCGGGAGAAGGCGTGGCCGGGGAGCGGGGCGGGCGTTTTGCGCGGGGCTCGGGGCGTAGTTGTGCTGTGCAGGCGGTCAGGGCGGCGGTCAGCAGCGCCGTCCATCGCAGGGTGGCGTCGGTCCAGTTCGGGTCGCCCGGTGTGGGAAACAGTTCCAGGCCGTCCGGCAGAAACATGGCCGCCATGACGAAGACCGTCAGCGCTGGGGCGGCGAGCAGGCTGCCCGTTCCCAGGGCCGAGCGGCGCATGCCGTAGAGGGCGAAGGCCAGGGTTCCTACGGCGAGGGTCGCTGCTTCGAGCGCGAGGCCGCCGAGGGGGAAGAGCTGACGTGCGTCGGTCGGCAGGCCGAGTCGGACGAGGCTCGCCGAGGCGGCCCAGAAGAGGGCGAAGAGCAGGAGGCCCACGGCCATGCGCAGGCCGCTGCGCAGCGCTCGGGAGACAGGCACCACGACGGTGGTGCGGGCCGCGGGATCGTCGAGGAGACAGGCGAGGCCGATGGCGGTCAGTACGGTCGCGATCCTCAGGAGCACGGCAGCCGCGTCTGGTTGGACTTGTGCGGAGAACAGCACCGGGCAGGCCGTACCGGCGACCCCCACCACGCCCGCGCCGAGCAGCGGAAGGATGCGGGTGGCCCGCAGGTCTGGCCCTAGGAGAGTGCGCAGCACCGCGCCCGTGGAGGCAGTCACCGGCATTGGCCCTCCTCGCCTTCGCGCGCGGCCGGCGGGGCCGGGACGCCCAGGAGGGACGCCGCCTCGTCGGTCGTGGTGTCCGGGGCGGTGAGCTCCGTCCACGACTGCTTCACCTTGGCGCCGACTTCGGCGTCGGGCCGCGCCAGCAGGGTCCGTACGAGGTCCTGTTCCCGCGCGTTGACGCTGAAGCCGGTGGCGGCGTTGAAGGTGTTCAGGGGGATGCCGCCGAAGGATCGCCCGCTCAGCGAGTCGTAGGCTTCCCGGGTCCCGTCGGTCGCCTGGACCGCGAGCCACAGCGTGATCGCCCCGCGCGCACGGCAGATCGTCTGGTTGCCGGCGCTCGCAGGGGCCTCGCCGGTCACCGCGCGGTACGCGAAGCCTCCGGCGAAGCCGAGCATGTGGTCGCCCGCGGAATCGCTGTGCGTGCCCCAGTCGGTGCCGACGGGCACGGCGCCCGGCGTTCCGGCCGCACGATCGTCGGCGGCCCACTTCGCGACCGGCAGCGGAGGGAGGACACCGTCGTCGACCGTGTTCAGGAAGAGGTGCTGGCGTACGGCGTACGGCTTCTCCCGCGCGGTCTGCGGCACCCGGCGCAACACTCCCCCGGTCACTTCGGCCCACTGCCGGTACCGGTCCTTGAACTCGGGGAAGGCGCAGTAGTCGACGCCGCCGCTCTCGACGCACACCTGCTGTGACGACGGGGCGTTCTCGGCGGTCGTACGGGCCTTGCGCACCTCGTCCGGCAGGCCGCCCTGCTGGGCGACACCCGTGCCGAGGACGGTGAGCAGGGCGAGCCCCGCCGTCGCCTTGACCGCGGTCGAGCGACCGCCGGCGCGCAGGACCGCCACCGTGGCCACCAGGACCACCAGGGCGGCCAGGTAGAGCAGATGCCAGGTCACCGGACGGTGGGTGAGGGCCGTGGGCAGCGGGGGGACGTTCTCGTCCTCGATGCCGATCAGGCCCCACCACCGCGCCCCCGACTCCGGCTGGAGTGCGCCCGCCACGGTCACGATCCCGAGCGCGGCCAGCGTGAGCGGGGCGGCCACCACGGACCGGACGACGTGGGCCGCCAGGACGCCGATCGCGCCGGCGAGGAGCACCACGACCGGACCCGTGGCGAGCTCCGCCACGGAGGGGCTGCCGACCGCCGCGTCCTGAGCGGCCGCGTATCCGATGCGGGCCCCGGACAGCACCGCCGACAGCACGGTCACGGGCACCAGGGCGAGCAGATGGGCCCCGGTGCGCCGCCAGGGCGGGAGCACCAGGAGGTCGAACATCGCATCGGTGCCGTGCCGGTGCGAGCGGAGCGCGGCGAGGTTGGCCGCGAGCAGGGTTCCCGCCGCGATCAGCAGCAGCGTCACCTGGGTGTAGCGGTCCTCGTCGTGCAGCACCGGATAGCTGTCGTCGCCGGAGTACGCGCTGTACGCCCACTGCGCCAGATACACCGCGAACGCGGCGAGCACCGCGGGGTGCCGCAGGAGTCGTACGGCTTCGGCGCGGGCGAGGGTGCGTGTGGCGGCGCCCGCCGCGGAGGGGGTGCGGCTCACGGTACCCACCGGGGCCTCGGTCATCGTGCCGCTCATGCCGCGGCCCCCTGACCGGCCCGCCGCCCGGTGTCGTCCAGGAGCAGCAGATAGCCGTCCTCCAGCGCCGGGTCCACGATCGCGGCGCCCGGCGGTGGACTGCCGATGTTGCGGAAGGTCCCGTTGCCCGTACGCCATCCGGCCAGCGCCCGTGGGTCGCGCTCGGCGCTGCTCCACACCCGGCCCTGGGCGACCGCGCTCAGCCCGACCGGATCGCCGTCGAACTTGACGACGCCGTGGTCGAGTACGACGACGCGACGGCACAGGGCGGCGACGTCCTCGGTCTGATGAGTGGAGAGCAGGACGGTCCGACCCTCTCCGATGTCGGCGATCAACTCACGGAAACGCAGGCGCTGTTCGGGGTCGAGGCCGACGGTCGGCTCGTCGAGGATGAGCAGTTCGGGCTCGCCCGCGAGGGCCGCTGCGAGCGCCACGCGCTGCTTCATACCGCCCGACAGCATCCTGATCCGCTTGCCGCGGTGCTCACTGAGGCCCACGGCGTCGAGCACCCGGCGCACCTCGTCGTGCCTACGGCCGCGGTGCGTCATCTCCTTCAGGATCGCGACGTAGTCCACGAACTCGAAGGCGGTGAAGTTCGGGTGGAATCCGGGGTCCTGCGGCAGGAATCCGAGGTGCCGCCTGATCTCCGTCCGTTGACCGGGGTGGCGGGGATCCCGGCCGAGCACCCGGATCTCGCCGGTGTCGGGGACGAGAGCGGTGGCGAGGGCCCGCAGCAGGGTGGTCTTGCCCGCGCCGTTGGGCCCGAGCAGACCGGTGACGCCGGTCTGCAGCGAGAAGGACACGGAGCCGAGGGCCACGGAGCGCCGGTAGCGCACCCCCAGCTCCCTCACCTCGACGGTGTGTTCGGTCATCGGGCAGTCCCCTGTCGGTGGATGGGTCGTCGGTGGAGGGGCCCTCGCTGGACGGGCCGGTCGAATGCGGTACGGGACAGCAGCACGCCCGCACAGGCCACGGTGAGCACCGCGGCCGAGGCCGTCTGTCCCGTCGTACTGAAGACCGCGTGCGAGTCGTGGGTGGCGAACAGGACGGCGAGCCATCCGGCCGCGGTCACGCCGGCCGCCGTCGTGGATTCCATGCGTGCCGCCAGCGCGAGACTGACCGCGGTGAGCGCACAGCCGGGCAGCAGCCAGCCGAAGGTGGCGAGGCCGAGCCCGGGCAGGGCCAGACTGGCGGCGCACGTCAGGGCGATGCAGGTGCCGAGGACCACCGCGGTGCGCAGCAGCACGAGCCGGAAGGCCCGCAGGGGCGTCACCAGACCCATCTCGTGCGCGGGGTCCCAGCGCCACCCGTAGGACACGGCCACTCCGGCCACGGGCAGCAGCGGCGCGAGACCGAGGAAGAGCACCGGAGTCCCGGCCGGCTCGGCGAGGCGCGCGATCAGCGCGGCAAGCAGCAACGTCAGCGCGGCGGCGCCCACCCAGGACGCACGCAGCACGGGAGTCGCCGCGACGAGTCGCGCCACATGGTCGGGCACGCCGAACCGGAGCAGCAACCGCTCCGCCCGGCCGGGTACGGGTGCGTCGATGGCCACGTCGAGGCGCTGCCAGCCGTGGTCCAGGACGCGCGGGTCGGTGTGGGCGGACAGCCGGGAGCGGCAGAGCGGACAGCGGTCGAGGTGCGCCTCGACGGCCCGCAAGGCGTGCGGCGCCGTCTCTCTGCGCGCGTAGTCGCGCAGCAGCGCGTCGGGGGTGTGGGGGTCAGCGCTCTCCTGCGGCAGTCTCTGCTGCGTCATCCTCGCCTCCTCTCCAGCCGGGCCGCGACCGCGACCCATCGAGTTCCTGCTTGAGTAACCTGCGGGCGCGCATGGCGCGCGTCTTCACCGTGCCGGGCGGCACTCCGAGGGCGCTCGCTGCCTGCCGTACGGTCAGGCCCTCGACCACCGTCGCCTGCATGACGTGCCGGAGCTCTACGGGCAACCGGGCCAGCGCGTCGGCCAGATCGCCGTGCCGGCCGCCGGCGAGCACCTTCTCCTCGGCCGACGGTTCGTCGCGTATCCGCAGTCGTTGCAGTGCCTGCTGCAGCCGCGAGCGGGCGCCGCCCGAGCGGGCCTGGTCCGCGAGCCGCCGGGAGGCGATACGCCACAGCCAGCCGGCCATGTCCGCGACCTTCTGCTGCCGGCCGGCCGCACAGGTGCGCCACAGGTCGAGAAACGTCTCCTGCACGATGTCGTCGAGCTGGGAGTCGTCCGCGCATCGGTGGCGCAACCGGCTGGTCAGCCAAGGGGCGTAGTGACGGTAGAGCAGCTCGAAGGCATCGCGGTCCCCCTCGGCGACAGCCGCCACGAGGTCCGCTTCGGTATCCGCGTCGCGCGGCTCTCCCATCACACCCCTTCGTCGTAGCGGCCCGCGTTTCCGGTTCACGCACCCGAAGTGACCCTCATCACATTCAAATCGAGCGCACCGCTCGGTTCAGGCCACACGGCGGACGCCCATCAGGTCGATATTCGGCCGCGGAGGGCGCGCATGATCGACGAACGCCCTGACTGGACACGATCAAGGCCGAACGGAGGACATCCCTCCCTTTATCGGACTCGCGCACATTTTCGGACGCGGCCTCAACTCACCTACCGATCAAGCCACTTGCGTGCCGAACAAGCGCAGACAAAGCTTCCAATCGACCGCGCTCCCAGGAGGAGGACGACCAGCGCTCCGGTGGAGCGGTTTGTTGGTATCCACACAAAGGGGGAATTCCTTTGACTACCTCGACCACCCTCAAGCGATCGGCGGCGGTGGCGCTTTCCGCAGCGGCTCTCGCAGTCACTGTCGGCGCCTCGCCGGCGACGGCGGCCACCACCAGCAGCAGCAGCAGCAGCGCCCGCGCCGCCGCGCCCACTTGCGTTGCCGGCTGGGTCGACAGGGGCACCATCACGCAGACCGGCCACGCTCGTAACGACTGCAGCTACCGCGTGCGCGTGAAGATCGTCTGGGCCTACGGCGCGGACGGCTCCTGTCACACGCTCAACCCGGGCGGGCACGCCACCTCCAAGGTCGCCATCCAGCCGCGCCGCTTCGACGGCATCAAGAACTGCTGAACGGCCACCGGATGAGGCGTAGTTGACGCCAAAGCACGTGATCACGTGAGCAAGTGAGTACGTGAGTACGTGAGTACGTGAGCACAAAGGGCGTTCCCCGGAAGTCAGCTCCGGGGAACGCCCCTTGCGTGCACATGGTACGTCGGTGAGCCAGGTCTGGCGCCCGGTCAGGAGACGGTGCGGCTGCGGCGTTCGATCAGGACGACATCGCGCCAGATGCCGTGCTGCCGGCCGATGCGTTCGCGGGTGCCGATCACGCGGAAGCCCGCCTTCTGGTGCAGGGCCAGGCTGGCGGTGTTCTCGGGGAAGACCCCGGACTGCACGGTCCAGATGCCCGCCGCCTCGGTCGAGGTGATGAGGGCGTTCAGCAGGGCGCCGCCGACGCCTCGGCCGCGGGCGTCGGGATGGACGTACACCGAGTGTTCGACGACACCCGCGTAGGCGCAGCGGTCGGAGACCGGCACCGCGGCGATCCAGCCCAGGACCCGGCCGGAGAGGTCGAGGGCGACGTACCGGTGTCGGGGCAGCTTGGCGGCGTCGAACTCGGCCCAGGCCGGGGCGGTCGCCTCGAAGGTGGCGTCACCCTCGTCGATGCCCAGCCGGTAGATCCTCAGGACGTCGTCCGCATGCTCGGCCGTCATCGCGGCGACGCGGATGCGGGTCCCGTCCGGTGAACTCATCGTCGGCCCGCCGGGGAGATCTCGTCGAGCAGGCCGCGTACGCGCTTCTCGATCTCGTCGCGGATCGGGCGGACGGCTTCGGCGCCCTGCCCGGCCGGGTCGGGCAGCTGCCAGTCGAGGTAACGCTTGCCGGGGAAGACCGGGCAGGTGTCGCCGCAGCCCATGGTGATGACGACGTCGGACGCTTGGACCGCCGCCACGGTGAGCACCTTGGGGACCTCCGACGAGATGTCGACGCCCGCTTCCGCCATGACCTCGACGACGGCGGGGTTCACGGTGGCGGCAGGCGCCGAACCTGCGGAGCGCACCTGGACGCGGTCGCCCGCCAGGTGGGTGAGGAAGGCGGCGGCCATCTGTGAGCGCCCTGCGTTGTGGACACAGACGAACAGGACGGACGGTCGCTCGGGGGGCGTGGGCATGGTGGCTGTCCTTCTGGGCGCGGCGGTTCAGGAGGTCGGGGGCGGGGCGGGTTCTGGGTCGTCCTGGAGCACGTGCACGGGCCGCGTCCGGGCGAGCGCGGGTGAGGGCGCCTGTGCGGGCACGGATGGGGGCGCGGGCGCAGGTGCGGGCGCGGGGCGGGGGAATACGGCGGGCACCAGCAGCAGGGCGAGTGCGGCGCCGGCGAGCTGGGCCGCGACGAACGGCGGCACCGAGGCGGGGGCGATGCCCGCGAACGTGTCGGTGAAGGCACGTGCGACGGTGACCGCCGGGTTGGCGAAGGACGTGGACGACGTGAACCAGTACGCCGCCCCGACGTAGGACGCCACGGCCACCGACGCCAGGTGGGCCCGGCCGACTCGGGTGAGCCCGAGGATCAGGAGGACGAGCCCCGCCGTCGCGACGATCTCGCCGAGCCACAGATGGCCGGCCGAACGGTCGTGCGTGGACCACTGCACCAAGGGCCTGGCGAACATGGCGTCCGCCAGGACCGCGCCGCCGATCGCCCCGGCGGTCTGCGCCGGGAGGTACGCGGCCACGTCCCGCGCCGTCGGTCCGTCGGGGGTGCGGCGGCCGGTGAACCAGGCAGCGAGCGTGACGACGGGATTGAAGTGGGCGCCGGAGACCGGGCCGAGCAGCGCGATGAGTACGCCCAGGCCGAACACCGTGGCCAGGGAGTTGGCCAGCAGCCGCACGCCGACGTCATCGGTCAGTTCGGTGGCCTGGATGCCGGAGCCGACCACCACCGCGACCAGGGCGGCCGACCCGATGGCCTCAGCGAGGGCCCGGCGGCCGAGCGTGGCGTTCACGCAGTCGTCCCGGCCTGCTGCGCGGTGGTCAGGAAGGCGGAGAGCCGGTCCAGAGCGGCGGGCAGCACCCAGTAGTAGACCCAGGTGCCCCGGCGCTCGCAGTCGATCAAACCGGCCTGGCGGAGCAGTTTGAGGTGGTGCGAGATCGTCGGCTGGGAGAGGTCGAAGGCCGGGGTCAGGTCGCAGACGCAGACCTCGCCGCCGGCCCGCGAGGCGATCAGCGACAGCAGGCGCAGTCGCACCGGGTCACCCAGGGCCTTGAAGGTCTTCGCCAGGTCGGCGGCCTGGTCCTCGCCCAGAGGAGCGGTCAGCAGCCCTGGGCAGCAGCCGTCGGACGGGGCGTCCTGCCCGAGCACCACCAGCTCTTGATTCGACATGCTTCTATGTTGACGAATATCGATCCAGGGCGCAAGCTGTGTATCGACAGACATCAATGCAAGCAGATGGGAACCGTGCCATGTCTCGTGCCCAGCTCGCCCTGCGCGTCAGCGACCTCGAAGCGTCGATCACCTTCTACTCGAAGCTGTTCGGCACCGAACCGGCCAAGAGGCGCCCGGGCTACGCCAACTTCGCCCTCGCCGAGCCCCCGCTCAAGCTCGTCCTGATCGAGGGCGAGCCCGGCCAGGACACCCGGCTCGACCACCTCGGCGTCGAGGTCGAGTCCACCGAGCAGGTCGGCGCCGCGACCAACCGCCTCAAGGACGCCGGCCTGGCCACCTTCGAGGAGAACGACACCTCCTGCTGCTACGCCCTCCAGGACAAGGTGTGGGTCCACGGCCCCGGCCGGGAACCCTGGGAGGTCTATGTCGTGAAGGCGGACGCCGACACCCTCGGCAAGGACGCCGACCCGAACGGATCCGGGGACGGCTGCTGCACCGGCCAGGCCACCGAACAGACCCCGGCAGCCGCTGGCTGTGCGTGCGGGCAGTGATGCGTGGGCCGACCTCACCGCGATGGTGATCCGGTCGCCGCGTCCGGTCGATGAGTTTCCTTCGGGGCGGGAGTCTGTTCTCGTGGACCGGGCCTCCACCCGGTCACCTGACTCTCGCTGGAGGACGTCATGACGACCACGCCGGACGATTCGACGGCCTCGCTGCCCGGCTGGCCGGCCGTCGTCGACCTCGCCACCTGGCAGCGCGCCCGCGATGAGCTGCTGGTCCGCGAGAAGGCCCATACCCGTGCGGGGGACGCCATCGCCGCGGACCGTCGCCGGCTGCCGATGGTGGAGTTCGACGGGACGGTCGAGGTCGTCGGGGCCGACGGGCCGGTTCCGTTCCTGGATCTGTTCCAGGGGCGCGACGAGCTCGTGGTCTACAAGCACATGTGGTACGACGGCGCGCCGCACCAGGGACAGTGCGAGGGCTGCACGACCACGGCCTGGCACCTGAAGGACGCCGCCTATCTCAACGCCCGCGGCGTCTCGTTCGCCGTCCTGACCACGGGCCGCTGGGCGGAGGTGGCCCCCTACGTCGAGTTCATGGGCTACACCCAGCCCTGGTACTCGGTGCGGGGCGTGGCAGAGCCGGTCGGCGGCGAAATGGGGTACCTCACCTGCTTCCTTCGCGACGGCGACCGCGTGTTCCTCACCTACTCCACGACGGGCCGTGGCAACGAGCGGGTCAACGCCTCACTGGGCCTGCTCGACATGACCCCCTACGGCCGTGGCGAGGCGTGGGAGGACAACCCGGAGGGCCGGCCGGAGGGAGGGCACGCGTGCTGGTCCTGGCGCTCGGACGCGGACGGAAACGCCACCTGGGGGCCGACCAGCCGCCCCGTGCCCCAGTGGACCCGGCCCGGCGCGACCCCCGTGGAGACCCTCGGCCGGCAGGGCGACCCTCACTGACAGATCAACCCCATGGGAAACCCTGGGTGATGCCGAAGAGGACCGTGAACAGGGCCATGGCTCCCAGAGGGACGATCACGAACGAGTCGGGGCGTTCGCGGCGGACCGCGCCCCAGGTCAGGGCGATGGCCGGGCCGGTCAGGGCGGCGGCCATCAGGGACCAGCCCGCGTTCTTGTGGCCGACGACGTTGAAGGCGATGAACGCCGCCGTGATGAAGCAGAAGGGCGAGGCCCACAGGTGCTTCAGAGCCTCGGACATGCCCCCGGCCGGCCGGACCGGTTCCGTCGTGCGCACGGCGTCGCCGTTCATATGTGCTCCCCCTCGGCCCGGGTGGTCGTGCCGGGCGCTCATGGTCCGCGGAGACGTCCACGGAAACGTCCACGGAAGCTAACACGCGTAGATCATCAGCCCGTGTCGGACCTTCAGACGTCCAGTGGCTGTTCCGTCCAGATCGTCTTGCCTTTCGGGGTCTGACGCGTGCCCCAGCGCCGGGTGAGCTGGGCGACCAGGAGCAGGCCCCGGCCGCCCTCGTCGTAGGTGCGGGCGCGGCGCAGGTGGGGGGCGGTGCTGTCGCCGTCGGCCACCTCGCAGATGAGGGAGTTGTCGTGGGCGAGGTGGATCAGGCGGAGCTCGATGGGGGGCTGGGCGTGCCGGATGGCGTTGGTGACCAGTTCGCTGACGACCAGTTCCGTGACGAAGGCGGCGTCCTCCAGGTCCCACGCGTCCAGTTGGGCCAGCGCGTCCTTGCGGGCCTGGGCGACGGCGGACGGATCGGCCGG
Organism: Streptomyces sp. M41; assembly: GCF_043673425.1. Classification (NCBI taxonomy): domain Bacteria; kingdom Bacillati; phylum Actinomycetota; class Actinomycetes; order Kitasatosporales; family Streptomycetaceae; genus Streptomyces; species Streptomyces sp. M41. The sequence goes on from NZ_JBIMKE010000037.1 coordinate 18,315, forward strand.
TACGGCCCAGGTGGCGACCTGGGAGGCGTCCAGCGCGCGGGTGCGGGCGAGGAGGAGGGCGACGTCGTCGGGCGGGCGGGGCGGGAGCAGGTCGGTGAGGATCCGGTCGCACAGGGCGTCCAGCGTCGGCTCGGGGCGGGTGAGGAGGTGGCGCAGGCGGAGGATTCCGTCGCCGCCGTCGGTGTCATCGGCGTCACCGGCGTCACCGCCGCCGGAAGGGCGGCCGTCGCCGCCGTGCCGGTCACCGCCGTCCCGGTCGCCGTCGCGCAGGCCGGGCCTGACCAAGCCGTCCGTGTAGAGGGCCAGCAGGCTGCCCTCCGGCAGATCGATCTCGGCCGCCTCGAAGGGCAGCCCGCCCAGGCCCAGCGGCGGTCCCGCCGGCAGGGCCACGAGTTCGGCGCCGCCGCCGGGGCTCAGCACGGCCGGCGGCGGATGGCCGGCCCGGGCCAGGGTGCAGCGCCGGGAGATCGGGTCGTACACGGCGTACAGGCAGGTCGCCCCCACGGCGCCGCCGGTGTCGCGTTCGGTCGACAGCCGGGCGACCAGGTCGTCGAGGTGGGTGAGCAGCTCGTCCGGCGCCAGATCGATGTCGGCGAGGGTACGTACGGCCGTCCGCAGCCGGCCCATGGTCGCGGAGGCGTGCAGGCCGTGGCCGACGATGTCGCCGACGACCAGGGCCACCCGCCCGCCGGACAGCGGGATCACGTCGAACCAGTCGCCGCCGACGCCGGCGTGCGCGTCGGCCGGGAGGTAGCGGGAGGCGACCTCGACCGCCGCCTGCTCCGGCAGCCGCTGCGGCAGCAGGCTGCGTTGCAGCATCACCGCGGTGCCGCGCTCGCGGGCGAAGCGGCGGGCGTTGTCGATGCACACGGCCGCCCTGGCCGCCAGTTCCTCGGCCAGCACCAGGTCGTCCTGCCGGAAGACGTCGGGGTGGCGATGGCGTACGAAGACGGCGACGCCCAGGGTGGTTCCGCGTGCCGTCAGCGGCACCGCCATCACCGAGTGGACGTTGAACTCCCGGACCCGGGAGGCCCGGGCCGGGTCGCGGGCGACCAGCGCGGTGATCGCGGGGTGCGTCATCTCGTAGAGCATGGCCCGCCCGGAACGGAGCGTCTCGACCGGCGCGGAGCCCTCCGGGTACTCGTCGAGGCTGCCGAGGGCGACGACCGCCTCCGGGACGCCCGGGGTCCCGGACTGGTGGGCGGCCCGGCGCAGCACCAGGGGGCCGGCCGGAACGGCGCCGTCGGGCAGTGGCTCCTGGAGGTCGTCGAGTGAGGTCAGCAGGTCGACGCTGACGAAGTCGGCGAATTCGGGGACGGTCACGTCCGCCAGCTCCTGCGCCGTACGCATCACATCGAGGGTGCTGCCGATGCGCCGGCCGGCGTCGGCCATCAGCTGGAGCCGTTTGCGCGCCCAGTACTGCTCGGTCATGTCGTGCGAGGTCAGGCACACCCCCCGCAGGGTGCCGGCGCCGTCGCGCAGCGGCGACATGAGGACCGACCAGGCATGCCCCCGCGACTCGCCGCTGCCGCGCAGGAAGTTCTCGTTGTACTGCGGCTCGCCGGTCTCCAGGACCCGGGCCATGCTCTGTTCCGCCCGCTCACCGGCCGGGTCGTCCACGATCTCGCTGACGCGCAGCCCGAGCATGTCGGCCTCGGGGAGGGCCACGGCCCGTTCCATGGCCGTGTTGGCCCGTCGCAGACGCAGCCCGGTGTCGTACAGCGCCAGCGCGCAGCACGGGGACTGGGCGAAGGTCCAGGTCACGAACGACTCCTCGGCCGGCGGCCGGGCCGGCCGGCCGGTCAGGGCGGAGACCAGGAACCAGCCGCGCCCGCCGCTACCGGCGCGCCCGCCGCTACCCGCGCTCCCGCCGCTCCCGCCGCTCCCACCGTGCCCGCCGCTTGCGAGCTTCCGGTGGTGGGCGAGGACCCTGATCTCCAGCCGTCGGCCGTCGAGGTGCCGGACGGCGACCTCGCCGTGCCATCTGGGCAGCTGGGCGAAGGGGGGCAGGGCCTGCGCCGGCACCGGATCGGCCAGCAGGCCGGCCACCGGCCGTCCGACGATCTGCGCGCCCGTGTACCCGAGAAGCCGTTCGGCGCCCTCGTTCCACCCGGTCACCGTGCCCTGTTCGTCGACGGTGACGCGGGCCGTGAGCTCGTCGCCGACCACCGGGTCGAGCGGACGGTTCGCCCGGCCGATGGCGGGCTCGTCCATGATCGCTCATCTCGCTCTCGCAGAGATCCGTCAGGTCGGCGTCCGCGGCGCGCGGGCCGGGTCCGCGCGTCCGGAGCCGCCATTGCCCGGGCTCAAGCCATTATCGCCGCCCCGTGTCACTCGGCGCGGCCTGGCAGCCCGGGCACCACACCGTGGTCCTGCCTCCCACGCGGGTCCGGCGCAGGGCGGTGTGGCAGCGGGGGCAGTGCGGGTCGGGGGTGTCCCGGTGGCCCGTCAGCCAGGTGTCGCGGGGCGGGACGCGGCCTGCGGCGACCGCGGGGCGCAGGGTGCGTCGCATCTCCGTGTAGAGGCGGCGGGACTCGGGTGCGGTGAGGGCGTCGGCGGGAGTGCCGGGGCGCAGCCTCGCGCGCCACAGGATCTCGTCGGCCAGGAGGTTGCCGAGGCCGGCGAGGACCGACTGGTCGATCAGCACCGCCTTGAGCCGGCCGCGGTGGGAGGCGAGCGCCGCCTCGAACTCCGCGCGGTCCACCGTCAGGGCGTCCGGGCCCTGGCCCGCCAGCAGCCGTACGACGTCGGACTCGTCGTGGGCCAGCCACAGGCCCTGGAGCTTGCGCTGGTCGCGGTAGCGCAGCTGGCGGTCGCGGGCAACGGTGAACAGGACCCGGTCGTGCGGCTCGGCCGGGTCGTCCGGGTGGGCGCACAGCAGCCGCCCCGTCATGCCGAAGTGCAGCAGCAGGGTGGGGCCGCCGGTCCGAGCCAGCAGCCACTTGCCGTGCCGTTCCGTCCCGGTGACGCGCCGGCCCTCCAGTGCCTCCCGCAGCTGCCGCGCGCCGACTCCGTGCAGGACGCCGGTGTCGCGCACCTCGACGCGCCGGACGACCCTGCCCTGCGCGCAGGACTGGAGTACGTTCCGGAAACCTTCGACGTCGGGAAGCTCTGGCATGGCGGACGGCCTTCGGCAGCGGGATGCCGTACTTCCTGTCATGTGCCCGGTTCTGTGGGGTCTTGCACCTCACTGGACGCTCAGCGTCTCTTGAACTCCACCGGCCCCGCGTTCATCTCGATCGTGCCGTCCGGGTGGAGCACCGGGCGGCGCTCGGTCATGCGGGCGCTGTATGCCTCGATGTGGTGGATCGCCGCTCCGTCGGAGTCGGTGAAGTCGACGAGGGCGAGGGCCACCCAGTAGCGGGTCTTGGTGTTCTCGAACAACGGGACGGTGACGGTCGAGCCGCGGTCGTCCGTGACGACGACCTTCGCGCCGAAGCTGCGGAAGGAGCCGAAGCCGTTGCTGACCGCGGAGTAGGCGCAGAGCAGGACGTAGCCCTGCTGGTCGGGGCGGACGATACGCAGGGTCTCGCGGCCCGGGACGCGGGCGTCGCCGTCGAGGTGGATGAAGGGACGGTTCTTCAGGGAGCCGAGGCGCTTGTAGTAGACGACGTCGCCGCCCTTGCCCTTCTTCGCCGTGCCCGAGTCGTCCGCGGGGCGCGGCCCCTTCTTCTTCGGACTGACGACGGTGCCGGGCGGTTGCTCGCCGCGTACCGCCTTGGAAGCCGGCACGAACAGGGCGTACAGGTCGAGGTCGGCGCCCTTCCTGCGGCGTGCGTCGCTGCCGCCGTCCCACTCCAGGGTGGCCGTGACCACCAGCTCGCGGTCCCCCTTGTCCAGGCTCATCGAGACCTGGCTGCCCTTGTCGAGGCTGATCGTGCCGAGCGGCGGCTTGCGCAGGTCGACGGGCGGCGCCGCGGGGGCGGGGTGCGCGGCGGCGGACTGCGGGGCGGGCTGGGTGGGCTGGGCGGGCTGCGCGGCGGGCTGCTCGGGCTCCTCCGGCTCGCAGCCCGACTCCTCCGCCACGTCGATCCCGAAGTCGGTGGCAAGGCCCGCCAGCCCGTTCGCGTACCCCTGGCCGATCGCGCGCAGCTTCCAGCTCTCGCCCCTGCGGTAGAGCTCCACGAGCAGGACGGCGCGTTCGCCGTCGGTGAGGGCGGGCGGGCGGAAGAGGACGGGGTCGGGGTCGGCGCCGGGCTGGGCGGCGCGTATCAGGACGTCCTTCACCTCACTGAAGGTGCGGCTCGTGTCGTCGGGGTCGCAGCTGCCGACCAGGACCACCCGGTCCACGTCCACGGGCAGCGCGGCCGGGTCCAGTTCGACGCGCTCCACGCCCCCGGCGTCGGCGGCGAGGTGCCGTACCGCACCGGACTCGGCGGACGGCTGGTTGTAGAAGACCAGGTCGTCGTCGGAGCGGACCTTGCCGTCCGCGGCGACCAGCAGGGCGCTGAGGTCGACCGTGCCCCCCTCGGTGTGCAGTTCGGCGACGAGGGGCCCGGAGCCCACCACGATGTTCCCGCCCTTGCTCAGCTCCGGCATGCCGCCCACCCCTCGAAGTCCCCCGGCGATGTCACGTCACCTTGTCACAACCGATCGGGCCCGCAAGAACGTTCGAGCGCCAGGACGCCCCCGCCCCATACGGTCCGGCGGCCCGGGCGGCCCCCGCGCACCTAACGGATGACCACGGTCCGGGTCTCGCTGACCTGGTCGACCTCGGACGTGCGCACCGTCACCTTCATCTCCCAGGTGCCGGCCAGCGGCAGGTTGAGGAAGCTGTTGCTCCAGTAGCCGCCCTTGTCGGTGAGTTCGGCGTCGATGGGGCCGACGTCCTTCGCCGGAAGGGTGAAGGACATCCGCAGTTCGGGAACGACGGCCACCCCGCCGTCGGGGCCGTAGACGAGCGCCTCGACGGAGTTGTCGCCGACCCGGCCCGGATCGATCGTGATCTGCACCTTGCCGCGGCCACCGGGCGTGCCGACGTCGAAGGGCACATTGGTGACGGAGGCGCCGACCACCGTGGGCGCCCCGGCCGCCGCCTCGGCCTGCGCCCGGCCCGGCAGCGTGCTGGTGAGCAGCGTGGTGATCGCCAGAACCGCGGCCCCGACGGCGACCTCGGCGAACACGGAGCGACGCAGGGCCCTGCGCTGCCCGGGCCCGTCGCCCTCCGGCCCGCCGGGCTCAGGGGAGTCCCCCGCCTCGGGCCCTTCGGTCGACTCCATGGGCTGCGGCAGGGCCGGGCCGCCGACCGGCTCCGGAACCTTCTCCCGTACGACCGCCCGGACATCGGCCGTCGCGAGCCGCGTCGTCCAGCGGCGGGACAGGGCCGCCGCGCCGAGGAGCAGGACCACGGCGGCCAGCTTCAGGACGAGCAGCCTGCCGTACGTCGTACCGGTGAGCGCCTCCCAGGAGCCCAGGCCGCGCCAGGACTGGTAGCCGCCGGTGACCACCAGGACGACCACACAGGCGAAGGCGAGTCGCGAGAAGCGGGTGACCGCGGCCGGTGTCAGATGCGCGCGGTACAAGGTGACGAGCAGGGCCGTGAGGCCGCCGAGCCAGACCGCGGTGGCCAGCAGGTGCAGCGCCGAGGACGTCATCGCGGCGGGCACCTGGATGCCCGCGGAGGCGTGCTCGCCGGCCGCCCAGGTCATGGCGAGGCCCACGGCGAGGGCGGCGCCGGACCAGCCGTAGGGCTTGCGCTGCCGGGACAGCCGTACGAGATGGACGGCCGCTGCCAGGAGCAGGGCCAGCCGGGTCAGCAGGACCGCGCCCGGGCGGCTGGTCAGGGTGCCGGTGAGGGAATCGGCGCTGAGCGAACCCAACGGGCCCTCGCCCGTCTCGTACGGGCCGCGCAGCACCAGCAAGGCGAGGGTGGCGGTGAGGAGAGTCCACCAGCCGGTGCGCAGCAGCCTGGCGAGCGCCGGGGTGTCGGGCGGTCGGCAGACGGCCATGAACGTCGCCGTGCCGATGAGCACGGTCGCGGCGAGGTAGGCGAGATAGCGGGCGATGTTGTAGAGGCTCTTGGTCGCCGGGTCCTCGACGGGTCCGGGGTCGGCGGTGGCCGTGGTCAGGGAGCGTTCGCCGACGGAGAAGGTGAACGCGCCGGAGACCGGGTGACTGTCGGCCGACACCACCCGCCAGGCCACCGTGTACGTGCCCCGGTCCAGTTTCGCCGGCAGCGACACCCGGGCGGTGTCGGCGCCGCCCGTGCCGTGCCGCGGCTCGCCCGTGCGCAGCCGGCGGCCGTCCGGGTCCAGAACGCGGAAGGAGTCATCGAGCAGGCCGACGGACTCCGTGAAGGTCAGGGTGAGATGACGGGGGGCGGACTTGAGGAGGCTGCCGTCCCCGGGATCGGTGCCGCGCAGGGCGGCGTGCGCCGAGGCGGGGCCGGTGCCGCCGAGGAGGAACAGGACCAGCAAGGTGCCCAGCAGCACCAGCCGGTGAAGTCGTCGCCGCGGGTCGGTCCGGCGCCGTCCCTGTCGGTCATCGCACCCCACGTCAGTCACACATCTCCGTCGTCGGACCTACCGCCTCGGGGATACGTACGGACGCGAGGCGTTTCCGTCTCACCTCGGCCCCGTGATCGGTGCGGTCCGGTCACCACGTCGGCCGCGCCGACACCCCGCCGTCCACCACCAGGTCGTGCCCCGTGACCCAGGACGCCAGCCGCGAGGCCAGGAACACACAGGCGTCGCCCACGTCCTCCGGCCGCCCCAGGCGCCCGGTGGGCACCGCCCGTTCCCAGCGCCGCACCCCTTCCGGCCAAGCCTGCGCCAGCCCTTCCCGGTCGATCAGACCGGGCGAGACGGTGTTGACGCGGATGCCGGAGCCGCCGTACTCCAGGGCGGCCGAGCGGGCGTGCATCACCACGGCCGCCTTGGCGGCGCAGTAGTGGGCGTGCAGGGGCGCCGGGTGGGTCGCCTCGATGGACGCGATGTGGGTGACCGAGCCGCCCCCGTCCTGCCCCCGCATGACCTCGGCCGCCGCCTGCGTACACGCGAAGACGCTCGACAGATTGGTGTCCACGACCGCCCGCCACTGGGCCGCCGTCATCCCCGCCAACTCCTGCGTCGGTTGCACTCCCGCGTTGTTGACCAGCGCGGTCAGCCGCCCCCCGCCCCACTCGGCGGCCTCGGCGACCGTCCGCCGGCAGGCGTCCTCGTCCGCCAGGTCGGCCCGCACGACCAGAGCCCGGCCCCCCAGCCCCCGGATGCGCCGCGCCGTCTCGTCCGCAGCCGCCACGGCCGTACGGCAGTGCAGCACGACGGCCGCGCCCTCCTCGGCGAACCGCGTCGCGATGCCGCGCCCGATGCCGCCGCCCGCACCCGTGACCAGGGCCACCTGTCCTTCGAGGAGTTGGCTCATGGGCGGCACAGTGCCGCGATACGGGCGGCCTCGCGGGGATAGCGCGCTGTCAGTTCCGCCAGGTCGCCGTGCTCGTAGCCCTCGTAGGTGAACCCCGGCGCCATCGTGCAGCCGAAGAAGGTCCAGGAGCCGCCCGCCACCACCCGGGCACCCATCCAGGTTCCGGCGGGGACGGTGAGCTGGAGGTGCTGGCCGCGCCCTATGTCCGGGCCCAGGACCGCGGTACGGGACGTGCCGTCGGGGGCGAGGAGCAGCATCTCCAGGGGGTCTCCCAGGTAGAAGTGCCAGACCTCGTCGGACGGCAGGCGGTGCAGGGCCGAGTAGTCGTCGGCGGTGAGCAGGACGACGATCGCGGTGCCCTGAGGCCGTCCGTCGGACAGTTCGGGTCCCGCCCAGGTACGGCGGAACAGTCCGCCCTCGCGCGGGATCGGCTCCAGGGCATAGTGCGCGACGAGTTCTTCCGGGGTCACGCCCCAAAAGCTACCTCCCGGGTGAGGAAGGCGAGTTGGGCCTCCTTCTTCGGCAGGTACACCTCCGGCAGGTCGACCTCCGGCAGCACGACCACCGGTCCGGCCGTGAAGCCCTGCTTCACGAAGCGGGCGATGGCCTTGTCGTTGCGCACATCGGGGTCGACGACGACCCGCCGCCGGCCCAGCGTGCCGAAGACGTACGCCGCGGCGACGGACAGCAGCGCCGACGTCCAGCCGGGACGCCCGCCACCGGGGCCGGCCGGCGCGAGCAGCAGGTGGACGCCGATGTCGCCGGGCAGGACGTCGTAGCACTCGCCGACCCGGTCGGCCCACGGCTCATAGGTCTGCAGGAGCGCGACCGGCTCGGCGTCCCGTACGACGAGGAAGGCGTGATGGGTGTCGAGGGTGTCCATGTGGGCGTAGATCTCGGTCACCTGGTCCCTGGTGAGGCCGTTCATGCCCCAGAAGGAGGCCCGCTGCGCACTGACCCAGCCGTGTACGACCTCGGCGTCGGCCCGCGGGTCGAGGGGCAGGACGCGGACGGTGCCGAAGCCGTCGACGGACTGCTCATGGAGGGGTGTACGGACGGCGGCACGGACGGCCGCGGGCTGCTCAGACATCGGATTCCTTCTCGAGCCGGGTGAAATCAGTGACGACCGGGACCAGGTCGCCCCTGGTCCACAGGGGGAGTTGGTCGCGGTGGTGGGGCGAGCCGGGGATGCCGCAGGCACCGAGCGGGACCACCCAGCGGCTCGCCTCGCGGTCGGCCAGGTCCCAGACATAGCGGGCGGCGGGACCACGCGCGCTCAGATCGCTGAGGCCGGGCACGGCCGAGGTGCACAGCACGCAGTCGTGGTCCCCGGCGAGACCGGGTTCGTCGTACGACGGGCCGGGCAGCGCCCGCCAGGGGGCGAGGCGGTGACTGTCGCCCCAGGTCCGCCGGGGCCCGCGGGAAGCGGCCTCGGGCGCGGCGCCGCTCCCGGCCACCTCCTCGACCGCCGCGCGGACGATCCCGGCGCGGTCGATGCCGTACAACTCCTCGGCGCGCAGCAGGTGTTCGAGCGCGAAGCCGACGCGCGGGAGCAGCGCCAACCAGGGCAGGAGGACCTCCGGGTAGGCGGGCGGTACGGCCAGCGCGGCGAAGGCCGGGTGGGCGGCGAGCCGGCGTACGACCGCGCCGCGCACCGCCGCGTAGACGGCCGCGGCCTCGCTGTCCGCGTCCATACGGCGGTCCCAGGCCACGAGGGTCCGCCGGACGCGGTCGGCCTCGGGGCTGAGGGCGTCCAGCGCGTTCAGGCGGTCCAGGAGGGGTGCGGCGGAGGCCAGTCGGGTGTCCATGTGGATCGCCGGCATGTCGGCGGCCGACCAGTGGTCCTTCTCGCCCAGCAGGGCCGTGATGCGGTCGGCGCGATGCGGCGGGGCGAACTCCACGCCGAGGGGAGCGGCGAGACCACGCTGGTTGGCCATGGCGGCGATGCCGTCGGTGAGCCCGCCGCGGGGCGTCTCGTGCCGGCCGTGCCAGTCGTGGCCGGGCACCCACGCGGGTACGAGGCGGGTGCGGTTGGCCGCGGAGCGCACGGGCACCGTTCCGGCGACCCGGTGCAGCAGGCCGCCCTCGGTGTCGGCGGCCTGGACGACGTTGACGGGCTCGGCCCACAGGTCGAGGGCACGGTCGACATCGGCGACCCGGCGGGCGCGCAGCAAGGGGAGCAGCGCACCGAAGCCGAGGTCACCGGTGACGCGGGGCGGGTAGCGCAGGGCTATGGCGAGGGGCGGGGGCGGGGGGTCGGAGAGGCCGGCGAGGTCGGGTGCGTGGGGGGCTTCCGGGGTGTCGGGGGCGTCGGGGAGGGCGGGGGCATGAGGGGCCTGGGGGGTGTCCGGGGCGTCGGGAAGACGGGTGGAAAAACGTTCCTGCGAAGCGGCGAGACCCTCCTGGACGCCGGCCGCCGGCACGCCGGCTTCATCAGCCCCGGCCTCCTCGACCCCGACCTCCTCGACCCCGACCTCCTCGACCCCGGCTTCATCGACCTCGGCGAGACCGCCCGGCAAGCCCTCCGGCCCGCCGATGATCACCGGCCCCCGCTCGGTCTCGATCACCTCGATCTCGACCGGCTCCTCCCCCGCCACCTCCACGACCTCGGTGTGCCGGGCGGCCCGCCGCCACACCCCGTCCGGGCCCAGGGCCTCCACCCCCGCCCCCGTGCGCCGCAACCGCTCCCGGTACAGGTCCTGGTAGTCGGCCATGGCGTTGGTGATGGCCCAGGCGACCGTGCCGGTGTGGCCGAAGTGGGCGATGCCCGGGACACCCGGGACGGCGAGGCCGATGACGTCGAACTCCGGGCAGGAGAGGTGGATCTGCTGGTAGACGCCGGGTTCCTCGATGAAGCGGTGCGGGTCACCGGCGATGATCGCGTGCCCGGTGACGGTCCGTTCGCCGCTCACCAGCCAGCCGTTGCTGCCGGAGGTGCCGGGCCCGTCGGTGGCGAACAGCCCGACCGCGTCGGCGCCGAGATGCCGTACGACCTGCTCGCGCCAGAGCTTGGCCGGGAAGCCCGCGAACAGGATGTGGATGCCGAGCCAGACACCGAGCGGGGTCCAGGGCTCCCACCGGCCGGGCGCGAGGCCGGTCCGCGCGAACTCCGGGGTGCGGCGGGCTCCCTCGGCGAGCCCCTCGTTGACCCCGTCGACGTACGCCCGCACCCAGGCCGCCGTCTCGGGGTCGCGTCTCTCCAGCTCGGCGAAGCAGCGTCTCGCCGTGTCGTCGAGGCGGGCCCGTCTGACGAACCGGTCCCAGGGCAGGGCCTCGGCGCCGAGGAAGGACGCGGACGTCCCCTGCGCCCGGTGCCGTTCCACCTCCAGCTGCCAGGCCCGGTCGAGGGCGGTGACGCGGCCCTGGACCCGGGCGAGTTCTCTCGCCCCGTCGGCGCGGAGATGCGGAATGCCCCAGGCATCGCGGAAGATCTCGCCGGTCACCTGTGCCCCTCCTTTACTTTAGGTTAGGCTCCCCTAAGTTATTGGTGCGGGAATGGTACTTGAAGGGTGAAGAAGCCATGGGGCAGGGTCACGGCTGGGAGGGCGCGGTCCTGAAACTGCTGCGCGCCAAGGATTTCGTCTTCACGGTGACGGGCGCCGAGGACGTCACCGAGCGCTACCGCCGCGTCCACCTCACGGACGGCGGCATGCTGGCGGCGACCGGCGTCCACCCCACCATGTGGGTCCGGCTCTGGTTCGACAACGCGGGCAAGCCCCATCAGCGGGCCTACACCCTGGTCGACCCGGACCCGGCGGCCGGCACCTTCAGCCTGGAGTTCGCCCTGCACGAGGGGGTCGCCAGCGACTGGGCACGGACGGCGAAGCCCGGCGACACGATCGAGGCCACCGTCCACGGAACCGGCTTCGCCGACCCGGACCCGGCCCCCTCCCACATCTTCGCCGTCGCCGACGCGGCCTCCCTGCCCGCCCTCAACTCCCTGCTCACCGCACTGGGCCCGACCCCGGCCACGGTCTGGTTCGAGGGCGAGCGGGACGGACTGCCCTTCCGCGCCGAGCCGTCCCACCACGAGGTGCGCACCCTGCCCCGACGCGATGCCGGCGCCCACCTGGTCGCCCAGGTCAAGGAGACGCTGCCCGGCCTCCTCGAACGCGCCGCGGACCCCTACGTCTGGATCGCCTGCGACACGGCGACGACCCGCGCCCTGACGTCGTACGTCCGCAAGGACCTGGGCGTGCCCAAGCAGCGGGTGAACGCGCTGGGGTACTGGCGACCCTGACCCGGCGTCGGACGCCGACTGTCGGGTGTCATGTGTCGGCTGCCGGATGTCGGGTGTCGGCTGCCTGTCGTCGGCTGTCGACTGTCGGCTGTCGATCCTCAAGTGTCGGGCTGTCGGTCCTCGGGTGTCGACTGTCGGTCCGCGAGTCCGGGGGGGTCGATTGTCGGTGTTCGTACAACCATTCCTGTGACTCGTGCGTCGAGTGTGACACCCGTTGCACGAGTCGAGGAGTTCCGTTGCGCAGAGCAGTCACGGCGGCAGCCGTGCTCGCCGCTTCCGTCGCCGTCACGCTCACCCCGGTGACGTCGTCCGCCGCCGCCCCCTACAAGGGCGCCAACACCGCCGCCGTACAGGACGACTTCAACGGCGACGGGTACCGCGACCTGGCCGTCGGCGCGCCGGGCGCCGCCAACGGCACGGTGGAGGAGGCCGGTTCGGTCGTCGTGTTCTACGGCTCGGCGTCCTCGGTGAGCACCGCGCGCCGCACGGTCGTCACCCAGTCGACCACCGGGATCCCCGGCACCGCCGAGGAGTCCGACCGTTTCGGCAGGACGGTGGCCACCGCCGACCTGGACCGGGACGGCTACGCCGATCTGCTCGTCGGCGCCCCCGGCGAGGACGTCGGTGAGGCCGCCTCGCGGGGCTCGGTGACCGTGGTGTGGGGCGGGCCGAGCGGGCTCAAGGGCGGCGCGACCATCGCCCCTCCGGCCGGATTCGGTGAGGACCGGACGTACTGCCGCTTCGGCATGTCCATCGCCACCGGCGACATGAACGGCGACGGCGCCCCGGAAGTCGGCATCGGCTCGGGCTGCCAGGCCACCTCCTACAACGGCCCCTTCACCCGCACCGGACAGGCGGCCTCCCGCTATCTCGAGTGGCGGGACAACGCCCGCGGCGTGGTGATGGGCGACGTCAACGGCGACGGCAAGGCGGAGCGCTTCCATCTGGCCGGCCCCACCGACGGTGACATCCGCGGTCCGGTGAGCCTCGACGTCGGTCCCCCCGACCCCGAGAACCCGCTCACCACGTGGCCGGTGGAGCTCCCCCACGCCGACGGCCACGCCGGGCGGATCGGCGACGTCAACGGTGACGGGTACGGCGACCTGGTCACCGGGATCGCGGGCGACGACAACCACTTCAACGCGCCCACTCCGGCAGCCCGTCGCGGGGGCGAGATCCAGGTCCTCTACGGCAGCGCCCAGGGCATCACCGCCGAACAGAAGCCGAAGGTCTTCCATCAGGACACGGCCGGCGTCCCCGGCAGCGCGGAGTGGGGCGACTGGTTCGGTCAGTCCCTGAGCGTCGGCGACGTCGACGCCGACGGGTACGCCGACGTCCTGGTCGGCTCCCCGGAGGAGGCCGTCGGCTCGCGTGCCTCGGCGGGCACCGCCGTTCTGCTGCGCGGCTCCGCCACCGGCCTGACCACCGCGAAGGCCGTCGGCTACACCCAGGACACGGCGGGCGTGCCCGGCTCGGCCGAGACGGGCGACCAGTTCGGCGGGGCCGTCCACCTCGCGGACCTCAACAAGGACGGCAAGGCCGAGGCGGTGGTCGGCGCACCCGGCGAGAACAGCGACGGCTGCGTCTGGGTGGCCCGCGGCTCGGCCTCGGGCCCGGTCACGAGCGGCTCGGTCGACCTGTGCGGAAAGAGCGCCGGCATCACGGTCCGGGGGATGGACGCCGGCTTCGGCGCCGCCCTCACGAGCCCCCACGTGGAGATGTGACGCAGGCCACGGCATGATCGGGGTCATGGACGTCACCCTTCACCTCGCCCAGGACCCCGAGGCCGACCGGCTCCTCGGCCGCAGCCCGCTCGCCGCGCTGGTCGGCATGCTGCTGGACCAGCAGGTTCCGATGGAGTGGGCGTTCAAAGGGCCGCGCACGATCGCGGACCGGCTCGGCGCGGACGACCTGGACGCTCACGAGATCGCCGCGCAGGACCCGGACGCCTTCTCGTCCCTGCTCTCACAGAAGCCGGCCGTGCACCGCTACCCCGGGTCCATGGCCAAGCGGATCCAACAGCTGTGCCAGTACCTCGTCGAGCACTACGACGGCGACGCCGAGCTCGTCTGGAAGGGCGTCGACGACGGCCGGGAACTGCTGCGCCGACTCCAGGACCTGCCCGGCTTCGGCAAGCAGAAGGCCCAGATCTTCCTCGCCCTGCTGGGCAAGCAGCTGGGCGTGCGCCCCCCGGGCTGGCAGGAGGCCGCCGGCTCCTACGGCGAGGAGAAGTCCTTCCGCTCGGTCGCCGACATCACCGGCCCGGAATCGCTGGCCAAGGTGCGTGCACACAAACAGGAGATGAAGGCCGCGGCCAAGGCGGCGAAGACGACGGGCGCGTAGAGACCACACCCGGCCGCCCAACGCCCTCGCCCGGCCCCGGACAGCAATCGCCGCCCCCGGCAAGACCCACATCCCGAACGGCACCCTCACGGACCGACTCCACCGAGGCCGACCCTCGCGACCGTAGGACTGCCGCCCTCCGAAGCACCAGCACATGCCCGAGGCCCCCGCCCTCGGGCTCGCAGCCGTGCCCCTGCCCTCGCCCTCGCCCCCGCCCGATGTCAGTCGAGTGGACCGTCCCGGATGGCGGAGCGGGTGGGGTCGTTCGGAGCATGGACCATGACCGAGGCACCGACCGGCTCGCCCGGGGGCCGGGACTACGACGACCGCCGGGTCCATGCCGGCCACCCGCACGGGCCCGGAACCTCCCGTGCACCGGGAGCGGCGGGCCATGAACCCGAACCGCCCTTCGAGGGCTTCCTGCACGCCCTCTCGCGTGCCGCCTGGCAGATCGTCCTGCTCACCGGCGTCGCCTCCCTCGCCCTCGGCCTGCTGATCCTTCTCTGGCCGGACGCCTCGCTCTTCGTCTCCGGTGTCCTCTTCGGCCTCTACCTCCTGATCAGCGGCGTGTTCCAGCTGGTGGCCGCCTTCGGAACCCACCGAACGACCTCGCTGCGCGTGCTCGCCTTCATCAGCGGCGCCCTGTCGGTCGTCCTCGGACTGTTCTGCTTCCGTCGCCCGATGCAGTCGATCCTGCTGCTCGCCCTGTGGATCGGCATCAGCTGGGTCATCCGCGGCATCACCCAGACCCTGGCCGCCGCCTCGGACAAGTCCATGCCGGCCCGCGGCTGGCAGATCTTCCTCGGCGTCGTCACCATCGCCGGCGGGATCGTGCTCATCGACGCCCCGATCGAGTCGATCACCGTGCTCACGCTGCTCGGCGGGTGGTGGCTGGTGGCGGTCGGCGTCGTCGAGATCGTCACCGGGATCCGGATGCGGAGACGGGCCGCCCAGGTCCCGCACGAGCTGTGATACCCGCCGCCCATCCCTACGCCGTGCGGGCGGATCTCGCGCCGGGCGCGATGAACGCCGTACGGCCACCGGGGAGATGACCTTCCGTGAGCAGCACCGCTCGAAGCCTGCCGCGCAGCCGTGCCTGGCTGCGGGCCCTCGTGCTGCTGCTCGCCCTGCTGGTGCCGGGCGCGCACGCCCAGGCGCACGCCGTGCCCACGGTGGCCGCCACTCTCGGTGAGGCGGCCGAGCACGACGTCCTCGACACGGCCCTGCGTCCCCCCGCCCGCGCCGACCGACGCGGCACCGCGGGCCCGCGCCCCGAGCCCCCGCCGAGCCCCGCGCCCGCCACCCGGCCTTGCCTTCCCCGGCCCGCCCCACCGCAGCCGCCGTACCTCCCGCCCTTCCTGCGCACTGTGGTCCTGCGCTGCTGACCGACCTCGCGACCAGGTCAGTCGGTACGACAGAAGGAGCACAGCCATGCCCACGGACCACTACGCCGTCCTGCGCGCCCTGCTGCGCGCGGAAGCCGCACGCAACGCGCCGAAACCGCAGGCCAAGCAGGAGAAGCAGCAGCAGCCCCCGAAGGAACGGCCACGCGGCTGACCCCGACGCGGCGGAGGCGGGGGCAAGGACCGGGGGCGGGCGGGGCCTGCGAGACCCCTGCCGGTGCGGCAGGCCGGCCGCCCCGACCGGCCTCCCACCGGCCATCCCGAGCAGCGATCCGGACGGGACTTCCGACCGGTCGACCGGTCCTCCCACCGGCCATCCGGACGCGGCTCCCGACCGGTCATCCCGGCCGTGCCTGCCGTCTCCGCCGCGTGGCTTCCGAAGGGGGCACCGGAGATCTGCCCCCTTTCGGGCGAACCGGGCGCACGGTCGGCGCAATGACGCCGGGGACGCTCCGGGCACCACCCCCTGCCCCGACTGGTGTTCGGTTCGGTCCCGCGGACGCCACGCCCGGGTTCCGTTCAGGCCCGTTCCGGGGCCTGATCCGGCCGTACCTTCCCGGCTCAACATCATTTCGCCCTGTTTCGCCCCGGCTTTTCCGGCGTCGTACTCCGTCGCCATGGCTGCGCCCGGAAGGTCTTGACCGGTAGGCTTTCCGTGTGATCTTCAAGCGCATCGGAAACGGCCGGCCGTACCCCGACCACGGCCGGGAAAGCACCCGGCAGTGGGCGGACGTCGCGCCGCGCCCGGTCCGCCTCGATCAGCTCGTGACGACCAAGGGCCAGCTCGATCTGGAAACCCTGCTCGCCGAGGACTCGACGTTCTACGGCGACCTCTTCGCGCACGTCGTGAAGTGGCAGGGCGACCTGTATCTGGAGGACGGCCTCCACCGCGCCGTGCGCGCGGCGCTTCAGC
Source organism: Streptomyces sp. M41 (assembly GCF_043673425.1). Classification (NCBI taxonomy): domain Bacteria; kingdom Bacillati; phylum Actinomycetota; class Actinomycetes; order Kitasatosporales; family Streptomycetaceae; genus Streptomyces; species Streptomyces sp. M41. The sequence continues at coordinate 34,576 of NZ_JBIMKE010000037.1, forward strand.
AGCGTCAGGTGCTGCACGCGCGAGTCCTCGAGCTGGACTGACCGGCGCCGGCCACCCCCGCCCATCGGGCCGTACACCCTTTCGGGTTGGACTGAGCGGCATCTGATGATCATCTAGTAGGCATTGCCGCTCGGGCGCACTACGCTGCGCCCATGAGCATGCTGACTCCCCCGGGCATGGGCGGCCAGTACCGGATCAAGGGGGACAAGTACCCGCGTATGCGCCGGCCCCGGCGGCGCGGCCGGCTCGTCGTCCTGACCGTGGCCTCCGCCGCCGCACTCGGCATGATCGGCTGGGGCACCCTGCAGCTCATCGACGTCTTCAGCGGCGGCGGCAGAAAGGCTTCAGCAGCCGGCCCGAAGGCGGACTGCGGCACGACGGGGACCCCCTCGCCCGCCTCGACGGCCCCGCTGCCCCGGCCGGGCAAGATCACCGTCAACGTCTTCAACGCCACCACCCGCAGCGGACTCGCCAAGCAGACGGCGGACGAGCTGAAGAAGCGCGGCTTCAAGATCGGCGACGTGGGCAACGCGACCAAGGAGTTCGACAAGAAGGTCAAGGGCACCGGGATGCTGCTGGGCCCCGACTCGTCGCTGAACTCCGCGCTGCCCGTCCTGGGCACCCAGCTCGCCACGGCCGAGCGCCGCACCGACGCCGCCCGCAAGGACAAGACCGTCGACCTCATCATCGGCAACGGCTTCAAGGAGCTGACGAAGAAGAAGGACGCCGACAAGGCCCTGGCCGCATTGGCCGAGCCGAAGCCGGCGCCCAGCACTTCAGGGAAGGCCTGCTGAGCGACGCCCCGAAGGAGCGCACCCGCCGGAGGGCGGGAGCAGGCCCGAAGGCGGGAGCGGGCCCGAAGGCGGGAGCAGGCCCGAAGGGGCGAGCACGCCCGTCCTACTCGGCCGCCCCGTAGAGGCGGTCCCCGGCGTCGCCCAGGCCCGGCACGATGTAGCCGTGCTCGTTCAGGTGGTCGTCCACCGCCGCCGTCACCACGGTCACCGGCGTCCCCGCCAGCTCCCGCTCCATCAGCTCCACACCCTCGGGCGCGGCGAGCAGCACGACGGCGGTCACGTCGTCCGCGCCGCGCTTGATCAGCTCCTGGATCGCCGCGACCAGCGTGCCGCCCGTCGCGAGCATCGGGTCCAGGACGTACACCTGACGCCCGGAGAGGTCCTCCGGCATACGGGAGGCGTACGTGGACGCCTCGAGCGTCTCCTCGTTGCGGATCATGCCCAGGAAGCCCACCTCGGCGGTCGGCAGCAGCCGGACCATGCCGTCCAGCATGCCGAGACCGGCCCGCAGGATCGGCACCACCAGGGGGCGCGGGTGGGAGAGCTTGACGCCGGTGGTGTCGGTGACCGGGGTCGTGATCTCGACCGCTTCGGTGCGCACGTCCCGCGTGGCCTCGTAGGCGAGCAGGGTGACCAGCTCGTCGGCGAGCCGGCGGAAGGTCGCGGAGTCGGTGCGCTGGTCGCGCAGCGTGGTGAGCTTGTGGGCGACCAGGGGGTGGTCGACGACGTGGAGACGCATGTCCACAACAGTAACCGGGCCGGGTGTCCCCGGGGCCCCACGCAGAGCAAGCCCAGGGCCATTGCTTGACCCTGTCGATGGCATCAAACCGCCCATCGGAGGGAAAGTGGGAGGGACGTACCCGGGGTGGTGAACCAATGCCGAAACCAGAGGCCCCGGCGGGTCCCCTGCGGGACGCGCCGAAGGCGCCGGACACGTCGGACTCGCCGGATCTGTCGCATTCGACGGACTCGCCGGACTCACCCGTCTCGTCGGTCACATCGGAGGTGACCGACGCGGCGCGCCGTCGGCGGCGCGCCCAGTTCCTGCGGGAACTCGCCGAGGCCCGCGCCCTGCGCGACCGCGTCCAGCCGCGCCGTGCCAAGGCGGCCCGACTGCGGCGCGCGATGCGCATGCGAACGTTCCGCTGGTAGGCCGGGACGACCGGGAAGATCCGCGGCACACCGGGGCGTTGAAGCCGTGGGCGTGCGTGGACGCCTGGAAAAGCCGCGTACGATCCGCACGTGGTGGCAACGAGTGTGCTGGTGAGTCCTTCACGGACGTGCTCGCGGACCCCATGGGGCCGACGCGATCAAAACTGCCGGACACAGGGAGCCGAAGACGTCCCCTGAACGCCTTGTTTCTGCCACGATTCCGAGTGGGTGGGGCTCGGACCCCGAGCCTCCCCGCCCGCAACCTCCGCCGGGGGGACCCCCAACCGGCACGCCTATGACCAGTGGGAGAGTCACGGTGTACTTCGCCGCACTGCTCGCGCGCACCGAAGACGGGTGGGAAGCGAGCGACACAGAGCTCGACGATGTGGAGACCCTGTCGGATCTGGCCGACCTGGCCCGTGAAGCCTCGCCCGAGGACGACACGGTGCTGGTGCTCATCGAGCAGGAGGACGCCTGGTTCGGCGTTGTCCGGATCGACGGCGAGGACGACCCTCGTATCTACGTCTCGGACGCCGCCGCAGCCGCCCGCAGCAGCTACGGCGAGATCCTGCTCACCGACGAGCTGCTCGGCAGGGAGCCCGGCGACGACGGCGCCGACCTGGACTCCCTGGACCTCGACGGCACGGAGGAGCCCGACGGCGACTCCGAAGACGACGAGGAGGACGGCGGCGGGGCCGAGGCGGTCCCGCACAGCCCCGTCGGCGACAGCGAGATCCTCGACGACCTCGGGGTCGGCGAGAAGGAGCTGAAGGCACTGGACGCCGACGACGCGCTCAGCGCGATCGCCGAGGCGCTCGGCGCCTCGGAAGTGCTGGAGACCGTCCGCTGACCTCGTTCGACCAAGGGCCGTCGCCCCGGCTGCCCGAGATGCCCGACCCGGTACGCGACCGCTGGCGGGCCGCGATGCGGCTCGCCCTGGACGAGGCCGCACTGGCCGTCCGGGGCGGGGACGTCCCCGTCGGCGCCGTCGTGCTGTCCGCGGACGGTACGACCGTGCTCGGCGCCGGTCACAACGAGCGGGAGGCGACCGGCGATCCGACCGCGCACGCCGAGGTGCTGGCGATCCGGCGCGCGGCTGCCCGACTTGGAGAGGCGACCCACGGCGCCTCCGGCAAGGGTGCTGATGGGCGACGGGCGGGCGAGTGGCGGCTGTCCGGCTGCACGCTCGTCGTGACCCTGGAGCCCTGCACGATGTGCGCGGGCGCGCTCGTGCAGTCCCGGGTGGACCGGGTCGTCTACGGCGCCCGCGACGAGAAGGCCGGCGCGGCGGGCTCCCTCTGGGACGTCGTACGCGACCGGCGGCTCAACCACCGGCCCGAGGTGATCGAGGGCGTGCTCGCCGGGGAGTGCGCGCGCCTGCTCACGGAGTTCTTCCGGGACCGGTGAGCGGGGCCCGGGCGCCCGAGCCCCGGTGAATACCGATTTCAGAGCATGGCCCGGCGTGCTGTAAGGTCTCCCTCGGTAGCGTGTCCGAGCGGCCGAAGGAGCTCGCCTCGAAAGCGAGTGTGGCGCAAGTCACCGAGGGTTCAAATCCCTCCGCTACCGCTGAAGAAGGGCCCCGCCGACAGGCGGGGCCCTTCGTGCTGTTGATCTCCGCGGAGCCCCGAAGGTTACACTCACCGCCGGTAACACAAGGCCCTTTCGTCTCTTTCGGCTCATACGGCACAGCAGCACAGGGGAGGCCGCGATGGCGGTGAATTCGAAGAAGATCGCCGTCTATCTGCTCGCGGTCTTCGTGCTCTACGTGATCATCACCGACCCGGCCAAGGCCGCCGACTATGTGCAGGTAGGGTTCGAGGGCATTTCGGACGCCGCCAAGGCCATCGGCGACTTCATGACATGGATCGCCAACGGCGGCGAGGGCTAGGAAAGCTCGGGAAGGCTAGGGAGTACGCATGATCCGCCACCTGGTTCTGTTCAAGCTCAACGAGGGCGTCGGGCGGGACGACCCGCGGGTGGTGGAGGGCGTCGAGGCGTTCAAGTCGCTCGAGGGGCGGATCCCGCAGATCCGGCACTGGGAGCTGGGCTGGAACATCAGCGACCGCCCCATCGCCTACGACTTCGCCATCAACTCCGCCTTCGACGACGCGGAGGGGCTGCGCGCCTACGCGGAGCACCCCGAGCACCAGGCGGGCGTCACGCTGTGGCGGGAGTTCGCCACCTGGGTGATCGCCGACTACGAATACTGAGCCGCCGCACCTCCGGGTCGCCCCGAGCCTCTGGAGCCCTCCGCCGTAACGGCGGGGGGCTTTCGCGTGTCTTGCGTCCCGATCCATCCCCAACACGGGATTATGCGGTACTTGAACACAATGAACTGTCTTGTGATGCTATGACCGCTTTTGACCGATGAGTTGATGGATCACGAGGTGGAGTTGACCGTGCCGGCCAGTACTGCGCCTCAAGCCCCGAGCCCGCAAGCACCGAGCCCTCAAACACCCGGTCAGGAGGACACTCCGGCGGCCACGCCGCCCCGGAGCCGAGGAGCCGACACCCGGGCGCTGACACAGGTGCTCTTCGGTGAACTCAAGCAGCTCCAGCCGGGCACGCCGGAGCACAACCGCGTACGCGGGGCGCTCATCGAGGCGAATCTCCCGCTCGTGCGCTATGCAGCCGCCCGCTTTCGCTCCCGCAACGAGCCGATGGAAGACGTCATCCAGGTCGGCACCATCGGGCTCATCAACGCCATCGACCGCTTCGACCCGGACCGGGGCGTGCAGTTCCCGACGTTCGCGATGCCGACCGTCGTCGGCGAGATCAAGCGCTACTTCCGCGACAACGTCCGTACGGTCCACGTACCGCGCCGGCTGCACGAGCTGTGGGTCCAGGTCAACAGCGCGACCGAGGACCTCACCACCAGCTTCGGGCGCACCCCGACGACCGCCGAGATCGCCGAGCGGCTGCGCATCACCGAGGACGAGGTGCTCTCCTGCATCGAGGCCGGGCGGTCGTACCACGCCACCTCACTGGAGGCCGCGCAGGAGGGCGACGGGATGCCCGGGCTGCTGGACCGGCTGGGCTACGAGGACCCGGCCCTGGACGGCGTGGAGCACCGGGACCTCGTCCGGCACCTGCTGGTGCAACTCCCCGAACGCGAACAGAGAATCCTGCTGCTGCGCTACTACAGCAACCTCACGCAGTCGCAAATCAGTGCCGAACTCGGGGTCTCCCAGATGCACGTTTCGAGGCTACTCGCGCGTAGCTTCCAGCGGCTGCGCTCGGCGAACCGAATCGACGCATAACCGGAAACAGGATCGACCGGTCACCGGCAGGAGCGAATCGCTCACCAGGGCGGATCCCGACAGTTGCGCCCCGAAAGGCCGTCAGACCCCGTTTATCCAGGGCGGATTCGGGTCTCACATGTCGACATGTCACTACAGCGTGTTGCCGACATGTGACATTCTTCGGGAAGCGCGTTTGCCGCGGCTTCGGCTCCGGTATTCAGGTGAAGGCTGACCTTCCTCGACGGGAGCGTCCGCCACGACCGTCCCGCGACCCAAAGGGGGTGGCATGTCCGTAGACCAGGGCAGCTCGAAGGTGCTCACGCTCACCAAGAGCGAGTCCGCGCCCGACGCCGCGCTCGACGACGTTACGGCCCCGGCCGCTGAAGCCCCGGCCCTTCCGGCCGCCGACGTCCCGGCCCTGCCGGCCTCGGTGAACATCGACACCCGCACCCTTTCCCGCTCCCTGTTCCTGCGGCTCGCCGCCCTGGACGAGAACAGCCCCGAGCGCGCATACGTCCGGGACACCCTGATCGAGCTCAACCTCCCTCTCGTGCGCTACGCGGCGGCCCGCTTCCGCTCGCGCAACGAGCCGATGGAGGACATCGTCCAGGTCGGCACCATCGGCCTGATCAAGGCGATCGACCGCTTCGACTGCGAACGCGGCGTGGAGTTCCCGACGTTCGCGATGCCGACCGTCGTCGGCGAGATCAAGCGGTTCTTCCGCGACACCTCGTGGTCGGTGCGCGTCCCGCGCCGCCTCCAGGAGCTGCGCCTCGCCCTCACCAAGGCCAGCGACGAGCTCTCCCAGAAGCTGGACCGCTCGCCCACGGTCACCGAACTCGCCGCAGTGCTGGGCGTGTCCGAGGAGGACGTCGTCGACGGCCTCGCCGTCGGCAACGCCTACACGGCCTCCTCGCTGGACTCCCCGGCCCCGGAGGACGACGGCGGCGAGGGCTCGCTCGCCGACCGCCTCGGGTACGAGGACACCGCCCTGGAGGGCGTCGAGTACCGCGAGTCCCTCAAGCCGCTGCTGGCCAAGCTGCCGCCCCGCGAGCGACGCATCATCATGCTGCGCTTCTTCGCCAACATGACGCAGTCGCAGATCGGCGAGGAGGTCGGCATCTCCCAGATGCATGTCTCCCGACTGCTCACCCGGACCCTGGCGCAGCTGCGTGAAGGGCTCATCTCCGACTGACCCCTGCCGCACCCTTCATATTTGACGGAGCGTCAGCCACCATGGCCCGATGCTTCGCCGGATATGGACGACCTCGACACCTGGCCGTCGGCGCGCCGTGATCGGTGCCTCGGCGGCCGTCGTCTGCCTGGGCGGGGCACTGGCTTCGTGCGGAGGCGGCCCGGGCAGTGACGGGTACGTGGCGACGGGCGCGGCCGGCGGTTCGCCCCACGCCTGGGGTACGGCTGCCGCGCCGACGGGCGAGGTGAGGCTGGTGCCGCTCGACGGGCCACGGGGTGGCAAGGGTGGGGGTGAGAGCCGCGAGGGCGGCGGTGACAGCCGCGAGGGCGGCGCCAACTCCGCCGGCCAGGGCGGGAGTCAGGAGTCGACAGCCGCCCGAGGGGAAGCAGAGCGCCGAGGTACGGAGACTCCCGGCCGCCTCCCGAGCGAAACCCCCGGCAGCACGGTCACACCGGCCGATCCCGCCGATCCCGCCGCCCCCGCCGACCCCGGCGACCCCGCCGACCCCGGCGGCCCTGCCGCCCCGGGCGGCAGTTCATCCGCACCCTCAACGCCCGCGACCACCCCCTCGCCCGCGAAGCTGACCGTGAGCGCCCCCGTTCGGGAGCCCGCCGACAAGCGCTGGTGCGAGAAGGTGACGCTGGTCCTCCACAACTCCGGCGGCGCGGCCGTGCGTTCGGGCACCGTCACCTTCGGCACCCACGTCATCGGCGCGCTCGGCGTCGACTGGGCGACGGTCGAGTCGTCGCAGGAGCTCCCTGCGCCCATCGAGGCCGGCGCGCGCAAGGAGAAGAGCTGGACGGTGTGCGTCGAGTCCTGGCGGGTGCCGCTCGGCATGCACATCGAGACGCGGGACGTCTCCGTCCGGTGGAAGTGAGGCCGGCAGCGCCTACTTGAGCGCCAGCCAGGCCACCGCCGCCACGATCGCCACGGCGGCGATCACGCCGACGATCAGACCGATACGCGGGCCGGAGGAGGCCTGCTGACGGCCGCCCTGCGGGGCCTCGTCGACGAACGCGCGGAACATCTGGGTGCTGCCTGCGGGGTCGTGGTTGCCCTGGGGGCCCTGGGTGTTAGCCATGGCCTGAGACCCTAGCGAATCCGCCCCGTCCGGCCCAAGTGCGGGCTCCGGGCCTGCACAGGGGCTCACAGGACCCCCCTCACCTGCACATTTACGGTCGCAATACTTGCCTTTGCCAACTTTTTGCGGCGACGGTCCACCTTTTGTTTGCCTGTAGCAACCAAATGCTTCTATGGTTGCCCTAAGCAACAAATACGGGAGGTGTGATGGCCGCACAGGCGCAGTACGAGGAACTGGTCCGCCAGTTCAGCGCGTTCGGCGCCGTGAAGCGGGAGATGGGTCGGACGCTGCCGTCCGACTGCCCGGCCGGTTCCGCCGCCGTACTGACGTTGCTGGCCCGCCATGGGGAGATGCGCATGAGCAAGCTCGCGGAGCTGCTCGCCGTGGACATGTCGGTCACCAGCCGCCATGTCGCCCACGTCGCCGAGCGCGGCTGGATCGAGCGCTCCCCCGACCCCGCGGACAAACGCAGCCGCATTCTGCGGCTCACCGCGGCCGGCGAGGAGCGGGTGCGGGAGATGTCCCGGCGGACCACGCAGCTGCTCGCTGAGCGGCTGAGCGACTGGACCGATGACGAGGTCGCCCAGCTCACCCGGCTCATGACCCGGCTGCGGGCGAGCTTCGGCGACTGCCGCTCCACGCACCGGATGCCGGCCGCGCCCCCCGGACCCGACGAGTCCACCCGTACACCTGCGATCACCCAGTAAGAGAAGGAAGCCCATGGCAACGACCACACCATCCGGTGTGCGGGCCCACGCCAAGCACTCAGGAGGCCCGTCCGCCGACGGCGCCCCGATGTCGCACCGGCAGATCATGGAAGCGCTGACCGGGCTGCTGCTCGGCATGTTCGTCGCGATCCTGTCGTCGACGATCGTCTCCAACGCCCTGCCGGACATCATCAAGGACCTCGGCGGCGGCCAGAGCGCCTACACCTGGGTCGTGACCGCCTCGCTGCTGGCGATGACCGCCTCCACCCCGCTGTGGGGCAAGCTCGCCGACCTCTTCTCCAAGAAGCTGCTCATACAGCTGTCCCTCGTCATCTTCGTGGCCGGATCCGCGCTGGCCGGTCTCTCGCAGAACCCGGCCATGCTCATCACCTTCCGTGCGGTGCAGGGCATCGGCATGGGCGGTCTGTCGTCGCTGGCCCAGATCATCCTGGCCGCGATGATCTCCCCGCGTGAGCGCGGCCGGTACAACGGCTACCTCGGCGCCACCTTCGCCACCGCCATGGTCGGCGGCCCGCTGATCGGCGGTGTCATCACCGACACCGACTGGCTCGGCTGGCGCTGGTGCTTCTACGTCGGCGTGCCCTTCGCCGTCGTCGCCCTGATCGTGCTCCAGCGCACCCTGCACCTCCCGGTCGTCCGGCGGAAGGTCAAGGTCGACTGGGCGGGCGCCTTCTTCATCACCGCCGCGGTCTGCCTGCTGCTGATCTGGGTGACCTTCGCCGGCGACAAGTACGACTGGCTGTCCTGGCAGACGTACGCGATGACCGGCGGCGCGCTCGCGCTGCTGCTGATCTTCGTCTTTGTGGAGACGAAGGCGAGCGAGCCGATCGTGCCGCTGCGTCTGTTCCGCAACCGCACCATCACGCTGGCCTCGCTGGCCTCGCTCTTCGTCGGCATCGCGATGTTCGCGGGCACGATCTTCTTCAGCCAGTACTTCCAGCTGGCCCGCGGCGAGTCGCCGACCATGTCCGGTGTCCTGACGATCCCGATGATCGTCGGCATGTTCGTCTCCTCCACCGTCTCCGGCCAGGTCATCACCCGCACCGGCCGCTGGAAGGCATGGCTGATCTCCGGCGGTGTGCTGGTGACGGCGGGCCTCGGGCTGCTGGGCACGATCCGCTACGACACCGAGTACTGGCACGTCGCGGTCTTCATGGCCCTGCTGGGTCTCGGTGTCGGCATGATGATGCAGAACCTGGTCCTCGCCACGCAGAACCAGGTGGACCCGAGCGACCTGGGCGCCGCCAGCTCGGTGGTGAACTTCTTCCGCTCCCTCGGCGGTGCCATGGGCGTCTCGGCGCTCGGCGCGGTCCTCAGCCACCGCATCACGCACTACGCCGAGGAGGGCCTGACCAAGCTGGGCGTGCAGGGTTCGTCGGGCCACGGGGAGATCCCCGACCTCGACGCGCTGCCCGCGCCCGTCCGCACGGTCATCGAGAGCGCGTACGGCCACGGCGTCGCCGACGTCTTCCTGTACGCCGCGCCGATCGCCCTCCTCGCCCTGCTGTTCGCCCTGTTCATCAAGGAGGTCCCGCTGAAGACGCAGGGCGCCCTGGCGCAGGCCGCCGGGTCCGAGAGCCCGGAGCCGACCCGGGCCGCCGCGGCCGAGCCGGCCGTCGCGCAGGAGCGGGTGCCCAGCTGGGCCGTCGCCTCCTCCGAGGCCGGGAGCGAGACGGAAGCCGCGGCCGACGGCACGCAGAAGCTCGCCGCGGTGGCCACGGTGGCCCGTCCCGAGGAGTCGTCCGGCGGCGGCGTCCCGGTGCGGGGCTTCGTCCGGGGTGCGGAGAGCGCGCCCGTGCCGCGGGCCGCGGTCACGCTGATCTCGCTGTCCGGGCGGCAGCTCGGCCGCTCGGTGGCGCAGGCCGGCGGCGCGTACGCCGTCGACGCGCCGGGCGCGGGATCGTACGTCCTGATCGCCTCCGCCGACGGCTTCCAGCCGCAGGCGTCCACGATCGTCGTGAACGACGAGCCGGTCGCCTACGACATCCTGCTCAGCGGCACCAGCGGTCTGACCGGGCTGGTCCGGGCGGCCGGGAGCGCGCTGCCCGTCAAGGACGCGATGGTGATCGTCACCGATGTCCGCGGGGATCTGCTGGCCACCGCCGCCACCGGTGAGCAGGGCGAGTTCTCTTTCGCCGAGCTGGTGCCGGGTGCCGTGACCGTCGCGGTGAACGCCGCCGGCTACCGGCCGCGCGCCCTGCCCGTCGAGATCGCCGGCACCGGGGTCACCCGGGTCGAGGTCGACCTGGAGGCCGGGGCCCAGGTCCAGGGCGTCGTACGGGCGCCGCACGGTCCGCTGGCCGACGCCCGCGTGACCCTGGTCGACGCCGCGGGCAACGTCGTGGGCACCGCCACCACCGGGGCGGACGGGGCGTACGCCTTCACCGACCTGGACGGCGGCGAGTACACGGTCATCGCCACCGGCTACCCGCCGGCGGCGACCGCGCTGACGGTGCCCGGGCACGGCGTCGACGGCCACGACATCGAACTCGCCCACCCCGGCGAGTAGCAGACCACCGGCCCGTGGTGGGCGGCGCGCCGGAGCGGAGGCGCGTCGCACCCACGGGCCGGTCCCATGAGTTCGAGGAGTTACGTGAGATGGGACTGACCGCGAGGATCCGTACCCGGGACGGATGGGCCGTGTCGCACGCGGTCGTCACGGTGACGGACATGACCGGGGCACAGGTGCTGCGGCTGGAGGCGGACGCGGAGGGAGCCGTACGGGACGCGAACCCGCTGCCCCCGGGGGCGTACACCGTCATCGTCACCGCCGTCGGCTACGCGCCCGCCGCCGCGAGCGCGATCGTCACCGCGAGCGGCCGTGCCGAGGTCGGCACGGTGACCCTGGCCCGGCAGGGCGGCACGGAACTGCCGCCGCCGGGACCGTGGACCGTGGACCCGGCGCACTCCACGGTCGCCGCGGTCGCCCAGCACCTGGGGATCTCCAGCGTGCACGGCCGGTTCACCCAGTTCTCCGGCGCCATCGAGATCGCGCCGGACGACGTCACCAACTCCCGGGTGGAGGCGGTGATCCGGGCCGGCTCCATCGACACGGGCAACGGCATGCGCGACGGGCATCTGAAATCGCCGGACTTCCTGGACGTCGAGAAGTCCCCCGAGATCACATACCGGTCGACGGGGCTCACGGCGGCCACCGGCTCCGACCGCTGGACGGTCCACGGCGAGCTGGGCATGCACGGCGTCGTCCGGGCGGTGGACCTGGACCTGGCCTACCTGGGCACGGGGGCCGACCCGTGGGGCGGGACACGGGCGGCGTTCCGGGCCACGGCGGAGCTTCATCGGGACGACTTCGCCATGAACTACAACCAGGTCCTCCAGGCGGGCGTCGCGGCCATCGGTACGACGCTCAAGGTGGAGCTGGACATCCAGGCAGTGCAGGGGGACACGCTGCCGCAGGCGTAGGCACGACAGGGTCACGCCGATCGGCCCCGGACAGCCCTAGGCTGACGCCATGTCACCGAACATCGCGACGAACACCCGCGTCTCGCTCGAAGAGCTGCTGGACTTCGTACGGCCCCGTCATCGCGCGATCCTGCTGACCCGGCGGGCGGACGGCGGTCCACAGGCGTCGCCGCTGACCTGCGGGGTCGACGACTCGGGGCGGATCGTGGTGTCCACGTACCCCGAGCGGGCCAAGGCCCGCAACGCCAAACGGGATCAGCGGGTCGGCCTGGTCGTGCTGAGCGACGACTGGAACGGGCCGTGGGTGCAGATCGACGGGGCAGCCGAGGTCATCGACTTCCCGGAGTCCGTCGAGCCGCTGGTCGAGTACTACCGGAACATCGCCGGGGAGCACCCGGACTGGGACGAGTACCGGGCGGCGATGGTGAAGCAGGGGAAGTCGATCATCCGGGTCACGCCGCAGAAGTGGGGTCCGGTGGCCACGGGCGGGTTCCCGGCGCGGCTCGTGCAGGGGGACTGACGGGGCGCTACTCGTGCCCGGCGCGCTCGACCATCGCCTCGATGCCCGCCACCAGCAGATCGAGGGCGAACTCGAAGTCCCGCTCCCACATCTCCTCGACCGTGTCGCCGCCGCGGGCCGCCATGAGCTCCGCGGCGTCCTGGACGAGGTCGGCGGCCTCCGGCGCCTGTGTCACCGTGCTCATGGAGTGCTGGAAGTAGTCGTCGGGGGTCATCCCGAACGCCGCGCTGCGGGCGATGAAATGGCCCTCGATCGTGCCGAATCCGTACACGAACTGGAAGACGGCCGAGATGGCGGCGACCAGACCGTGTGCGGGCAGGCCGGTCTTGCGGATGATGTGCTGCACGAGCCGGGAGAAGGCGAGACTGTTCGGCCCGATGTTGACGTAGGTGCCGATCAGCGGCGACAGCCAGGCATGCCGGACCAGCAGCCCCCGGTATCCGCGGGCCAGCGCCCGCAGTTGGTCGCGCCAGTCGTCGTCGGCGTCCGCTTCGGGCAGCGTCAGTTCGCCGAAGGCGGCGTCCAGGGCGAGTTCGAGGAGGTCGTCCTTGGTGTCGACGTACCAGTAGACGGACATCGCGGTCACGTTCAGCTCGGCGGCCAGCCGTCGCATGGAGAACTTGGCCAGGCCCTCGGCGTCCAGCAACCGGACGGTCACGTCGACGATCCGGTCCCGGTCGAGCCCCGAGGGCTGCCCTCCGCCGCGCCCGCCGCGCCGCTCCTTGCCCTCCAGCCAGACACTGGTCCGGGCGGACTGCCGGGCTGCCCTCACCATCGCGCACCCTTCCTAGACACTCGAGCCGCCGGTCCGGTCGAGCACCCCCTTCCGGGGGCCCGGAGCCCGTGACATCAGCGGCCTCGTCACGGGCGCGACCAGCCACAACGGTCCCACAGCCGCCCCACCACCGTATGCCCCGAACTCTCAGGCCGAGTCTGCCCGCTCCGCCCGCCGCAGCAACGCCGCCGCGACGACACCGCCGGCCAGCACGGCCACCGCGCCCACCAACTGACTGGTCTCGAGCCCGGACGCGAACGCCTGCGTGATCCGCGCCCGGTCCGCATCCGACCCGGCCTCGGCCAACGCCGCCGGCAGGGACACCGCCGCGACCGAGATCAGCGCGGCGAAACGGGCGTTGAGCACCGCCCCGAGGACAGCGACGCCGAGCCCCTGGCCGAACTCCGCCACCGTGCCGTTGATGCCGGCGCCGACCCCGGCCTTCTCCGGCGGGATGGAGCTCATGATCGCGTGCGCCATCGCCGGGCTGGCGACCGCCGCTCCGGCCCCGATGAGCACCAGCCCCAGCAGGGTGCCCGGGTACCCGTGCTCGGTGAGCGTCGCGATCGAGACGAGACCGGCGGCCATCGCCGTCATGCCGAGCCCGACGGAGAACGGGGTTCCGAGCCTGCCGGACCACTTCGCGGCGAGGCCGGTGAAGTTCAGGGCCACGATCATCAGCGCGAGCGGTGCGGTGCGCAGTCCCGCCTCCAGGGGGCCGTATCCGAGGACGAACTGCATGTGCTGGGTGAGCAGGAAGAGCGAACCGCCCATCCCGAAGGTGATCAGCACCGCACCCGCGACAGCCCCGGTGAACCGGCGGTTGCGGAAGAAGTGCATGTCGAGCATGGGATACGGGATCCGGCTCTCCCAGTACGCGAACGCGGCCAGCACCACGACCGCGACGCCCGCCGTCACCAGCACCCGGCCGGACGTCCAGCCGTGCTCCGGCCCGGAGATGATCGCGAACACCAGGGAGGCCATGCCGATCGTGGACAGCAGGGCGCCGAACAGGTCCGGCCGGTCGCCCTGCGGGTTCTTGGACTCGGGCACCAGCATCACGACCGCCACCAGACCGAGCGCGGCGACCGGCAGATTGATCAGGAAGATCGCGCCCCACCAGAAGTGGTCCAGCATGAAGCCGCCGAGGAGCGGTCCGGCCGCGAAGCCCAGCGAGTTCACGGCCGCCCAGATGCCGATCGCCTTCGGCTGCTCGTCGGGCGTGAAGATCTGCATCGCCACCGCGAGCGTGGTGGTCATCAGCAGCGCACCGCCGACCCCCATCCCGGCCCGCGCCGCGATCAGCTGGCCCGAGCTCTCCGCCAGGCCCGCCACCAGCGAGCCGATGCCGAACAGGGCGAGGCCCGTGGCCAGCATCTTCTTGCGACCGTAGCGGTCGGCGGCGCTGCCCGCGGTCAGCAGCAGACCGGACTGCACCAGCGAATACGCGTTGATCATCCACTGGATGTCGGAGGTGGCGGCGCCCAGTTCGCTGGTGAGGGAGGGGATCGCCACGTTCAGGATCGTGTTGTCGAGCAGCACGGTGAGCTGGGCCAGACAGATGACACCGAGGATCAGCCAGCGCTGCGGGTGGCCTTGCGGTCGGGTCTCGGCCACCGGGGTCTGTTCCTGGGGTGATGTCGTCATGTTGTACACCGTAGAGCAGTCCCTATACGGCGTACAACGCGATTTTCCACCGTGCCTGCCCTGCTCAGTCGCTCGTCAGTCGCTCGCCTTCTGCGTCAGGTCGTAGAAGATCGCCGAACCGACCGTGATCTGCTTGAAGTTGGCCTCGACCCACTCGGTGACCTGCGCGGACGTGCCGTTGCCGCCGCCCATGCCGCCGCCGCCCATGCCGCCTGCGCCCATGCCACCTGCTGATCCGCCGGCGATGAAGTAATGGATCCTGCCGTCGGCCACGTACTGCTTGAACTCGGCCAGTGTCGGGGACGGGTCCGTGCCGTTGAAGCCGCCGATCGCCATGACCGGGTCGCCGGTGGCGAGCTGGTAGCTCGCGGCGTTCTGGGCCCCCACAGCCGCGGCCGGCCAGGTGTAACGGCCCGCGTTGTTCTCCAGCAGCTCCTTGGCCTCGTCGCTGACGCCGGTGCCGTCGAGCAGACCGCCCATGCCGCGACCGCCGCCGGTACGGCCACCGTCACCGGCCCGGCCGGCACCGGGCATGCCGCCCTGTTGGTTCTGCTGGCCTTGCTGGTTCTGGCCGGGCTTGCCCCCGCCGGGGATGCCGTTGCCGTTGCCCTGCTGGTTCTGGCCGCCCTGCTGGTTCTGGCCCGGCGTCCTGCCCCCGCCCGGGCCGCCCCTGCCGTCGCCGCCCATGCCGTCGCCGCCGGGGCCGCCGCCCGGGCCACCTCCGCGTCCGCCCGCGACAGCCGGGCCCGCGGTGACGATCGAGCCGGTGTGGCCCTCGTTCACCGTGGTGAGGGTGTACGCGGTCGGGCCGGCCAGCGCGGCGGCGAGACCCAGGGCGACGACGCCCATGGCCGGTCGGCGGCCCAGCCTGCCGGCGAAGATCAGGCCGAGGGCGGCGACCAGGCCGCCGGCCAGCACGAGCCACTTCAGCCAGGGCAGGTGGTCCGAAGAGCGGTTGAGCAGGACGTAACCCCAGGCCGCCGTGGCCGTCATCGCCGCCGCGAGGCTCGCCGACGCCCACCCCTCGGCACGCCTCTCCCAGAGCAGCGCCGCGCCCATGCCGATCAGCGGGGCGATGTAGGGGGCGAGGGCGACGGTGTAGTACTCGTGGAAGATGCCCTGCATATAGCTGAAGACCAGCATGGTCATGAGCAGCGCGCCGCCCCAGACGAGGAACGAACCACGGGTCACGGATGTGCGCCCGGCCTTGCGCGTGGCCACGATGCCCGCGACCAGCAGGATCAGCGCGGCCGGGATCAGCCAGGAGACCTGGCCGCCGATGGCGGAGCCGAACAGCCGGTCCCAGCCGGTCTCGCCCCAGTTGCCACCACCGCCCCCGCCCGTGCCGCCGCCTCCTGCGCCGCCTCCGCCGACGCTGCCGGTCTCGTTGCCGTTGAGGCGGCCGAGCCCGTTGTAGCCGAAGGTCAGCTCCAGGAAGGAGTTGTTCTGCGAGCCACCGATGTACGGGCGGGAGGAGACGGGCCACAGCTCGACGACAGCGACCCACCAGCCACCGGATACGACGATCGCGGCGAGACCCGCGGCCAGTTGGCCGATCCGCTTCTTCACCGTGCCAGGCGCGCAGACGCCGTGGACCAGGGCGAGCGGCGGCAGGATCAGGAACGCCTGGAGGGTCTTGGCGAGGAACGCCAGGCCGATCGCGGCCCCGGCCCACACCAGCCACTTCGTACGGCCGTCCGCCAGCGCCCGGATGACGAAGTAGCAGGCCACGGCCATCAGCAGGGCCAGCATCGCGTCCGGGTTGTTGAACCGGAACATCAGCGCCGCGACGGGGGTGAGGGCGAGCACCGAGCCCGCGATCAGTCCGGCCGCGGGGCTGAACCGGCGCCGCACGGCCGCGTACACCACGGCCACCGTGCCGACGCCCATGAGGACCTCGGGGAGCAGGATCGCCCATGAGCTGAGGCCGAACAGGCGCACCGACAGGGCCATCGGCCACAGCGCGGCCGGGGGCTTGTCGACGGTGATGGCGTTCGCCGCGTCGAGCGAGCCGAAGAAGAAGGCCTTCCAGGACTGGCTGCCGGCCTGTACGGCCGCCGAGTAGAAGGAGTTGGCGTAGCCGGAGGCGCTCAGGTTGTAGAGGTAGAGGAGGAACGTGGCGAGGAGCAGCCCGAGGAAGGCCGGGCGCGCCCAGCGCGGGTCCTCGGGGCGACCGCGCCACAGCCGTCGTACGAAGGGCGTCTTGGGCTCACCGGCGTCGGGTGCCGGAGGCTCGGGCAGCGGTGCCGGGGGCGGGCCCCAAGTCTCGGGGCTCGTCGCGCTGTCCCGGCTCATTGCGCTGTCCTGGCTCGCTGCGCTGTCCTGGCTCGTTGCCCTGCCGTTGCTCGGCCGGTCGTGGTGGACGCTCATCGGTGGTTCCTCGCGTCGGTGTCGTGCGGGTAGGGGGAGGGGGTGCGGGATGCGGCGGCCGGCGTCGAGGGGGCGTAGCGCTGGTCCGGGAACACCCACGCCCGCAGGAGCAGGAAGCGCAGGACCGTCGCCGCGAGGTTGGCGGCGATCAGGACGGCGAGCTCGGTGGAGTGCGCGGGGTCGCTGCCGGCCGCGTTCAGGGCGGCCAGCGAGCCGCTGGTCAGGGCGAGGCCGATGCCGAAGACGACCAGGCCCTGCGCCTGATGGCGTACGGCACCGCCACGGCCGCGCACCCCGAAGGTCAGGCGCCGGTTGGCGGCCGTGTTGGCGATGGCGGAGACCAGCAGGGCGAGCGCGTTGGCGATCTGCGAACCGGTGAACAGGCGGAAGCCGCTGTAGAGGAGGAGATAGCACAGGGTGGACAGGGCGCCGACGACGCAGAAGCCGACGAGTTGGCGGGCCAGGCCACCCGGCACGCCTTTGATCTCGCGGTCGCGCGGATCGTCGCCGAAGGGCCGGGCGAGCCGGTCCAGCGGCAGCGAGCCGGTCGCGAGCGCCCTGCCCACCCGCCACACGCCCTTGAGGTCGTCGGTCGCCGTCCGCACGATGTGGACCGTGGAGTCGGGGTCGTCGACCCAGTCGACCGGCACCTCGTGGATCCGCAGCCCCGCGCGCTCGGCGAGCACCAGCAGCTCCGTGTCGAAGAACCAGCCGGTGTCCTCCACCAGCGGCAGCAGCACCTGGGCGATGTCCCGGCGTATCGCCTTGAAACCGCACTGGGCGTCGGAGAAACGGGCCTGGAGCGAGCCGCGCAGGATGAGGTTGTAGGAGCGGCTGATGAACTCCCGTTTGGCGCCGCGCACCACCCGCGAGGTCCGGCTGAGCCGGGAGCCGATCGCCAGGTCCGAGTGACCGGAGATCAGCGGCGCCACCAACGGCAGCAGGGCGTTGAGGTCGGTGGACAGGTCCACGTCCATGTAGGCGAGGACCGGGGCGTCCGAGGTGGCCCAGACGGTCCGCAGCGCCCGGCCGCGGCCCTTGTGCTCCAGCCGGAAGGCCCTGACCTCCGGGAGCTCCGCCGCCAGCCACCGCGACATCTGAGGGGTGGCGTCCGTCGACGCGTTGTCCGCGATCGTGATGCGGAACGCGTACGGGAAGGTCCGCTCGAGGTGATCACGCAGCCGCCGTACGCACGGCTGGAGGTCCTTCTCCTCGTTGTGGACGGGAATCACCACGTCCAGGACAGGCGTACCGGCGTCCGCGGCCGGGAGGTGCTCCCGTGCCGGCAGGGTGCCGGGAGAAGAGTCGGTTCGCATGGGACCGACTTTCGTCAGGCGCCCTGTTCCGCCCATGTGGTGACGCTGTGCCGTGCCTGTGAGTGCGGTGGCCGGCTCGCTCCGGGGCTCGGCGGCGGCCCGGGGAGCGCGGGCACACGCACCGTGAAGACGGTGCGTCCGGGCACGCTGTCCACGGTCACGACACCGCCGTGCGCGGTGACCACGGCCTGCACGATCGCGAGGCCGAGGCCGGTCGAGCCGGAGGCACGCGAGCGGGAGGAGTCGCCGCGCGCGAACCGTTCGAAGACATGCGGAAGCAGCTCCGCCGGGATGCCCTGACCGTCGTCCTCGACGTCCACGCACAACCAGTGGCCCCGGCGTCGGACACGGGCGGTGACCGTCGTGCCGGGCGGGGTGTGGGTGCGGGCGTTGCCGAGCAGGTTGACGAGGACCTGGTGCAGCCGGGCCGCGTCCGCGGGGACGAGGGCGGGCTCGTCGGGCAGGTCGAGCCGCCACATGTGGTCCGGGCCCGCCGCTCGGGCGTCGCTGACGGTGTCGACGACGAGCGGTACGAGATCGGTCTGCTCGAACCGGAGCGGCCGTCCGGCGTCGAGCCGGGCGAGCAGGAGGAGATCCTCGACGAGCAGCGTCATGCGCCCGGCCTCGGACTCGATACGTCCGAGGGCGTGCCGGGTGTCGGGCCCGACCTCTTCTCCGCCGCGCCTGGTGAGCTCGGCGTATCCCCGGATGGAGGCGAGGGGCGTTCTGAGTTCATGGCTGGCGTCCGCCACGAACTGCCGTACCCGCGTCTCGCTCTGCTGACGTGAGTGCAGGGCGCTGTGAACGTGGTCCAGCATCCTGTTGAGGGCCGCGCCCACCCGGCCGACCTCGGTGTGCGGGTCGGTCTCGGACTCGGGGACGCGCTCCTCGAGGTTCACCTCGCCCGCGTGCAGCGGGAGTTCGGCGACCCGGGTGGCGGTGGCGGCGACCCTGCGCAGGGGGCGGGTGGCCACGCCGACGATGACGGTGCCGGCGATTCCGGCGGCTACGACGGCGGCGCCGGTGACGCTGACCTCCACGAGGACCAGGGTGTCGAGGGTGCTGGTGACCGTCTCGGTGGGGAGGGCCACGTAGTAGTCGTCCTCGAAGCCGGGGACGTACATCACCCGGTACTCACCGAGGCCCGGAAGCGTCACCGTGTGCTTCTCGCGGTCGGCGGGAACGCCGGAGAGCACCTCCCGCACGGCGCTGCCGAGGTCGGTGGCCTGCCCCTCGAAGCCACTGGCCTGGTCGGACCGCTGCTCGGCCATGACGGCCCTGGTGACCGCGCCGTCCGCGCCGACCTCGGCCGCGACTGTCCTCACCTGCACGGGTCCTTTGGTGACGAAGCCCTCGATCCGGTCCTCCGTCGCCGGCGGGTCGCCCCTGCCGCCCGGTTTGACGGGCCCCGACAGACGCTCACCGGCGGCCTGCACCTGCCCGTCCAGCTGATCGGTCAGGTGCTGTCGCAGGGCGAGAGCCGTCACCGTACCGATCACCGCGCACACCACGGCGATCAGCACCACGGACGCGACGACGAGCCGCGTCCGCAGAGTGCGCGGCCGGCCCGCCCGCCGCTGCCGCTTCTGCGCACGCGTTCGTCGCCGCCCGCTCATGACGCGGCGGGCTTGATCAGGTACCCGGCGCCACGCCGGGTGTGGATCATCGGCTCCCGGCCGGCGTCGATCTTCCGGCGCAGATACGAGATGTACAGCTCGACCACGTTGGCCTGCCCGCCGAAGTCGTAGGACCAGACGCGGTCCAGGATCTGAGCCTTGCTCAGGACCCGTCGCGGATTGCGCATCAGGAACCGCAGCAGCTCGAACTCGGTGGCGGTGAGGTGGATGTTCTCCCCCGCCCGCGCGACCTCGTGGCTGTCCTCGTCGAGGGTGAGGTCCCCGACGACCAGCGTGGAGTCGGAGCGCCGGTCGGCGGCACCGGAGCGCCGGATGAGCCCGCGCAGCCGGGCGACGACCTCCTCCAGGCTGAACGGCTTGGTGACATAGTCGTCCCCGCCGGCCGTGAGCCCGGCGATCCGGTCCTCGACGGCGTCCTTGGCCGTCAGGAACAGCACCGGCACATCGGGCAGTTCACGCCGCAGCCGCCCGAGGACGGCCAGCCCGTCCATGTCCGGCAGCATCATGTCCAGGACGACGGCGTCGGGCCGGAAGGCACGCGCGCTGCGGACGGCACCCTGGCCGTCCCCCGCACTGCGGATCTGCCAGCCCTCGTAACGCAGGGCCATGGACAGCAGTTCGGTGATCGACTGCTCGTCGTCCACCACCAGCACTCGGACGGGGCTCCCGTCCGGCCTGAGCAGTTCGGTGCGCCCCTGGGGCGAGGTCGTGGTCATGCTGGACACCCTGTCGGGGCCCGCTGAGAACACACTTTCCACAACCTGTGATTTCCCTGAGAAACACACAGGAGGTTCTCAGGCGGCACCTGGGAACGATGGCACGAACGGATCGAACGGATCGAACGGATCGAACGGGCACGGCCTACCCGGTGTTCAGAACAACCCGTCCTGCACCCCCACCTCCTCCTCGAACTCCCGCACCGGCACCGACAGTTCACCGTCACCGCCCGTCGGCACCAGCTCCCACCCCGTCATCAACCGCGTATCGACCACGACCACCCCGGCCCCCGTCGCCACATGCAGATCCGGTCCGGCCGCCGCCACCAGCCGCCCGCTCACCGAGCCGCCCGCGACCAGCTCGGTGACCGCCCCGAAGGCGGGGGAGAGTGCCGCCAGCCCGAAGACCCCGGCGTGGTCGACCGGTTGGCAGGGCGCACGGGTGAGGGACTCCGGCCAGGCGTCCAGCGCCACCGCCCGCGCGTGCAGGTCCGCCACCTCAGCCGCCCGCTCCGCCACCGACGCCGGCAACGCGGACCGCACCGCCCGCTTGTCGGCGTACGGGATCCGGTCCGGCACCCGCAGCGCCGCCCGCAGCAGCTCCTCGGTACGCCGAGCCGCCATCAGCGGGCCGGCGCCCAGCCAGCTGAAACAGACCGCCCCCTGCTCCAGCAGCCGGGCCGAGCCCCGCTCCAGGGCGGTGATGCCGACCTTGGTCATGCCGGGGCCGAACCACGCCAGATATACGCGGTACGGCCGCGGGTCGTCCGCGATCGTGTCCGCAGCCACCGAGTGCGCCCGGTCCAGCCGCGCACACTCCTCGCACCGCGCCCCCGTGCTCCGCCCCGGCACGACGGCCCGTACCGGACACATATGCCCCCGTGCCCCCACACATGTCCGCACACCCCCTCCCGCGACCCCGAAGGCCACCCGCTTCCCCCAGGTCAGCGCCGAGCGCCGACCACCGTCCCACGCCAGCACGGGGCCGTCCGCCGACCACCGCAGCCCCGAGCATCTCCACGCCTGTGCCATCGCTCTTCGAGACTAGAGGCCACCACTGACAATGGCGGTCCGGTGGCGGCCCCGGCAGCGCCGCGGGGGGGGCACCGCGGGGGGGGCACCGCGCCGGTCGTCGAACCGGTCACCGCACCGGCACAGCAGGCTGTTCCGGCACCGGCTCCCCACCGCCCACCGCCGGGGCGACCTCGCGCGCCGCAGCAGCCGGGCCCCTGCGCCCCCGCCCCGCCAGCCGGCATCCCCAGCACTGCGCGTGCCCGCCCCACGCGCTCGCGTCCCGCACCCGCATCCCCCACTGATCCCGCGGGCGCGGTCCCGGCCCCTTGCCCCACCCGGTGAGATGCAGCGCCCAGGTGACCAGCACGCTCACCACCCCGATGGCCAGCCCGCCCGCGATCCACGCGGCCGAGACCAGGCAGATCCCCGTTCCCGCCACGGCCGCTCCGACGGTCGCTATCGCGCATCCGGTCCAACCCGCGACCGTGTGCCCCTCGTCATACTGACTCACGAGCCTGCCTCTCCTCGACATCTCTCACGTTCTAAGAAGTTTAGCCAATAAACCCCTCACAAGCTAAGGTAAACCGAAGAAATGCCAGCCACGCCGCGCCCCACCGCCACTCCGGCCCAGGCCCTGGACGCGATGGACTCCCTCATCGCCGCGCATCTGCTCGGCCAGCAGGAGATGGCCCAGCGGCTGGGCCTGAACATCACCGACCTGCTCTGCTTCGGCTGTGTACTGAAGGCCGGCGAGAACCTGCTCACCGCGGGCGACCTCGCCGAGCACGCGCACGTCACCACCGGCGCGATGACCGGCATCCTCAACCGCCTGGAACGCGCCGGCTTCGTCACCCGCCGCCCGGACCCCACGGACCGGCGGCGCGTCCGGGTGGCCGCCGTACCGTCCGCCGTCACCCGGGTCGAGGC
Organism: Streptomyces sp. M41; assembly: GCF_043673425.1. Lineage (NCBI taxonomy): Bacteria > Bacillati > Actinomycetota > Actinomycetes > Kitasatosporales > Streptomycetaceae > Streptomyces > Streptomyces sp. M41. Next base: position 57,113 of record NZ_JBIMKE010000037.1, read on the forward strand.
CCTCTACGGCCCCTACTACACCCGCCTCATCGCCCTCTTCGCCGAGTACTCCGCCGACGAGATCGCCGTACTCACGGACTGGTTCAGCCGCACGACCGGCCTCGCGCAGTCCTACATCGACGAACTCCGCGAGCAGGACCGCACCTGAGCTCGCACGGCGCCGGAGGTCAGCGCCCCCGCACGCGTGCGTCCTCCCGGGCGTCGTAGGCCACCCGTGCCGCCTCGACGTCGCCCAGGTTGACCGACCACTCGGAGAGCGCGGCGAACAACGGCGCGAGGCTGCGCCCCAGTTCGCTGATCTCGTACTCCACCCGTGGCGGGACCTCGGCGTGGTACGTGCGCACGACCAGCCCGTCCCGCTCCAGCTGCCGCAGCCGCTGGGTCAGCACCTTCGGCGTGATCGTGGCGATCCGGCGTTCCAGCTCGACGAAGCGCTGACGGCCGTACTCATGGAGCGCCCACAGGATCGGCGTGGTCCAGCGGCTGAAGACGATGTCGACGACGGGGGCGATCGGACAGGCGGCCTCGGGATCGCCCCCGCGCGGCGCCCGCATCCCTGTGTCCTCGGTCACAACCAGCCCCCTCCGCCACTACTTTCCTCTAGGTACCTACTACCCACGCAACAGTAGCGTCGCCGTACGAGACACGAACTCGGAAACGGAGACCGATGATGATCGTGGTGACCGGAGCAACGGGCAATGTCGGACGGCCACTTGTGCGCGCCCTCGTCGACGCCGGCGAGCAGGTGACGGCCGTGTCCCGCCGCATCTCCGCCCGGGACGTGCCGGCCGGAACCCCCGTGCGCCAGGCCGACCTCGGCGAACCCGAGAGCCTGGAGCCCGCGCTCGAGGGCGCGAAGGCCCTGTTCCTGCTGACCTCCGGCGACTTCATGGCGGCGGGGGGTGACCTCGCGGCCGTCCTGGAAGTCGTACGAGCATCCGGCGTCCGGCGGGTGGTGCTGCTGTCGTCCCTGGGGGTCGGCACCGGGAACCTCCCGCCGGGCCTGGAGCACGCCGTACGGGACTCGGGGCTGGACTGGACGATCCTGCGCTCGGGTGGCTTCCACGCCAACGCGTTCGCCTGGGCCGACATGATCCGCACGCGGCGGGAGGTGGCCGCGCCGTTCGGTGACGTGGCCCTGCCCACCGTCGACCCGGCCGATGTCGCGGAGGTCGCCTCCGTGGCCCTGCGCGAGCCGGGCCACGACGGAATCGTCCACGAACTGACCGGCCCCGCGCCCGTCTCGCCCCGGCAGCAGACGGCCGCGATCGAGGGCGCGATCGGCGAGGCGGTGCGGTTCCTGGAGCTGACCCGCGCTCAGGCCCGGGAGCGGATGCTGGTGGCGATGCCCGAGCCCGTCGTCGAGAGCACACTCGACATGCTGGGAACGCCGGCGCCCGCGTTGCGGCAGGTGAGCCCCGACGTGGAGCGCATCCTCGGCCGACCCGGGCGGTCGTTCGAGGAGTGGGCGAGGCAGCATGTCGGGGCCTTCAAGTAGCCGTCGGCGCCGTCAAGTAGTGTGCAGCGGCGTCGAGTAGCCGGCGGGCGGGCCGGAGCCGTCGATACCGGGCCCACCCCCGTCGCACGGTGGGGTGGGCCCCACCTTCCTTCCGGTGGGCCGCTCCATCGTTTCCCTGGCCGGGCACCGGCATCGTGGACACCGGTCGAAGCCGGCCTCCTCAGGCCGGCTGAAGCCCGCCGGATACCGGCTGAAGCCCGACTGAGTCCGCTCTGAAGCCGCGCCGGGATGAGCTGAATCCGTCAGAGGTTCAGGCCCGCCCGGAAGGAAACCGCCATGGAGTCGCAGCGTCCGTCGAGGCCGGGTCCCTTCTCCTCCTTCGTACGCTTCGTGGTGTGCGGCGGCGGTGTCGGCATCCTCTCCAGCGCCGCCGTACCGCTGCTGGCCTCGACGATGCCCTGGTTGCTCGCCAACGCCCTGATCACGGTGGCCGGCACCCTGCTCTGCACCGAGCTGCACGCCCTGTTCACCTTCGGCACCGGGCGCCGGGCGGGACTGCGTCGGCACCTTCAGTCGGCGGGCTCGGCCACCGCCGCCTACCTCGCCACGACGGCCGCGGTGCTCGTCCTCCACGCGGTCCAGCCGTCCGCGTCCACGCTGTGGGAACAGACCGTGTACCTGACGGCCTCCGCCCTGGCCGGTATCGGACGCTTCCTGGTGCTGCGCCTGTTCGTCTTCGCCGGCAACGGTGGCGAGCAGAGCGGCCCGGCACCGCTCAAGGCACCCGACTCCCTCCGGCTCTGCACGGCGGCCTGACCCCAACTCCGCCTCCTCGTACCACCGTTGACATCGAGGCAAGCCGCCTGAACGAGGGCAGTGAGGATCTTGCGAACCATCGATTCGGCGAGGGCCGTGACGGTAAAGTCCACGCCATGAACGCTCGGCTGACGCTGCTCGGCGCGGTGGCCCCCGGTGTCGCGGAGAGCGAGGTCTTCCGACTGGCTCTCCAGCACGCGGTGGCCGAGCTGGGCGCTCTCGGCGGCATGATCCACCTCCGTGGTCCGCTGGCCACGCTGCGCCTGGTCTCGGCGGCCGGCCTGCCCGCCGCGGTCACCCGCCCCTGGGAGATCATCGAGCAGGAGGTCCCGCTGGCCCCGGCCCGCGCGCTGCACGAGGGCAACGGCCTGTGGATGCCGCTGACCTCCGTCCAAATCCCCGACTGCCCCGCCGCCGACCTGCCCGGCACCGGCCTCGCCGTCCTGCCGATGCACAGCGGCGACCGCAGCACCGGCGCCCTCACCCTCCTCATGGGTGAAACGGGCGAACCGGCCCCCGCTCACTGGGAGTTCCTGCGTGCCGTCGTCGCCTGGACCGTGGAACGCATGGGCCAGGCCCCGCCGTCGGCCCGCCCCGCCCGGCCGCTGCAGCCGGAACAGCACGGCGAGCGGCTGCGCCAGGCGCTGCGGGAGGTGCGGGTCGCCTCCTGGGACTGGGACATCCGCACCGGCGACCTGATCTGGGACGAGGCGGCCCTGGAGCTCTACGGCACCCGGCCGCAGGACCACACCGGCAAGATCGGCGACTGGATGCGCCGCGTCCACCCCGACGACCTGGCATCGACGCTGGCGGCGGTGGACCGGGCGATCCGCGGGCGGGGCGTCTTCGAGGCCGAGTACCGGGTGCGCAAGCTGGACGGCACCTGGGGCTGGACGCAGGCCCGCGGCACGGCGACGTACGACGACGACGGCGAGCCCAGCCGGATGATCGGCGTGGGCTGGGACAGCAACGAGCCGCGGTCCGCCCGGGACGCGCTCAGCCGGGCCCTGCGCCACATGAGCGACGGCTTCCTCGCGATGGACGACGACTGGCGGATCACCTTCGCCAACCTGGAGGCCGAACGCACCCTGGGCTACTCCGAGAAGGAGCTGATCGGCCGCCTGCTGTGGGACCTGCCCGCCGCCGAGCAGGTGCCCGGCCTGGAGATCCGCTGCCGGCAGGCCGCCGCCGCGGAGAAGTCGGTCAGTTTCGACGTACGGCTGCCGAACCGGCGCCTGTGCCATCTCCGGCTCGTGCCGGGGCCCGACGGCCGCACCATCTACTTCACGGACGTCACCGAGAAACGGCGCCTGGAGGAGGAGCGCCGGTCCGCCGAGCGTGCCGCATCCGAACGGGCCACGCGGATCGCGCAGTTGACGGCCGCGCTCGCCAAGGCGACGACCTCGAACGACGTGGTGGACGCGGTGGCCCGCCGGGTGTTGCCGCCGTTCGAGGCGACCGGCCTCGTCGTACAGGCCCTGGAGGGCGACCGGCTGCACACCGTCGGCTCCGTCGGGCACCCCGAGGACGTCCTCGCCCTGGTCGACGGCCGCCCACGCACGGCGGCCGGACCACTGTGGGACGCGATCCTGACCGGTGAGCCCCTGTTCCTGTCGTCCCGCCAGGAGTTCGCGGCACGCTACCCCGCCCTGGCCGCCGTGCCCGCCTGCGACGGACAGCAGGCCTGGGCCTTCCTCCCGCTGACGGCCTCGGGGCACACCTTCGGCGTCTGCGCGGTCACCTTCGACCACCCGCGCCGCCTCACCGACGAGGAGCGCACCCTCCTCACCGCGGCCGGCGCCCTGGTCGCCCAGGCCCTGGAACGCGCCCGCCTGTTCGACGCCGAGCGCACCCGCTCCCGCGAACTCCAGCGCAGCCTGCTCCCCCGCGACCTGCCCGACCTCCCCGCCTGCACGACCGCCGCCCGCTATCTGCCGGCCGGGCCGGGCATGGACGTCGGCGGCGACTGGTACGACATCATCCCGCTCTCCGGCGGCCAGGTCGCCCTGGTCGTCGGTGACGTCATGGGCCACGGCCTGCCGGAGGCTGCGACGATGGGCCGGCTGCGTACGGCCGTGCACACCCTGGCCGACCTCGAACTGCCCCCCGACGAAATCATGAGCCACCTCAACGACATCGTCGGCGCCATGGGCGAGGAGTCGTATGTGACCTGCCTGTACGCGTTGTACGACTCCACGACCCAGGTCTGCTCCATGGCCCGGGCGGGCCACCCGCCGCCCGCCCTGCTGTGTCCCGACGGCACCGTCGTGTTCCCGTCCCTGCCGGCCGACCCGCCCCTGGGCGCGGCGGAGCCCCCGTTCGAGACGACGGAGATCGCGGTCCCCGAGGGCAGCGTGCTGGTCCTGTACACCGACGGCCTGGTGGAGTCCTCCAAGCGCGAGATGGACGAGGGCATGGCATCGCTCGCCGAGGCCCTGCGGACCTCCCATGCCGAGGGCACCGCGAAGGACCTCGACCACCTGTGCGAGCGCATCACTTCCGCGCTGCTGCCCGCCGACCAGCAGGCGGCCGACGACGCGGCCTTCCTGCTGGCCAGGCTGCACGCACTGCCCGTCACCCGTATGGCCTCCTGGTCCCTGCCCGAGGACCCCAGGGCGGCGGGCCAGGCGCGCGGCCTGATCCGCGAGCAGCTCGCCGCCTGGGGCCTCGACGCCCTGACGCCCACGACCGAGCTGCTCGCGAGCGAGCTCATCGGCAACGTCGTCCGGCACGCCCGGGGCCCGTTGCGCCTACGCCTCCTGCATGGCGCCGACCTGATCTGCGAGGTCTTCGACGGCAGCCTGACGATGCCGCGCATACGCCGGGCCACGGAGACGGACGAGGGCGGCCGGGGGCTTCAGCTGATCTCCGCGCTGTCCCAGCGGTGGGGGACGCGCTACACGCCGACGGGCAAGTGCATCTGGACGGAACAGTCCCTGCACACCCCGGAGACGGCACGGGAGCAGATCTCCCCGGACCCGGGCCACCCGGACGCCCGGGGGTCCCTGATCCGGCCGCGCGACGGTCAGGAACCGTCGGCCCGTACGGCGTAGACGTACCGCTTGCCGGTGTACTCGCTGACGTTCCAGATCACGGACTCGGCGTAGGCCCAGCCGGAGGCGCCGCTGCTGTGGTAGCTGAGGTCCTCGCAGCCGATGGCCAGATCGCAGACGACACCGGCGGTGGAGCCGCCGGAGGTGAAGGTGCGCAGGGTGCCCTTGGCGGCGGGCCCGTTGCTGGCCGCGAGGTAGTGCTTGCTCTCGCGGGAGACGACACCCTGGATCTTCTGCTGGGCGACGGTCACGGCCTCCTTGGCGGTGAGCGAGGCCAGGTGGCGGTCGGTGTAGTCGAGTTCCCAGCGGACCACCTTGGGCGTGGTGGTGGGCGCGCCGGTGCCGTTGAACGAACCGTCGGTGTAATCGACGGTGCCGGACTTCGAGTACTCGCTGATCACCAGGCTGTCGGGGGTGCTGGCGCGGTCGAGCCCGATGGTGGTGTAGCGCAGGTACTTCCCGGCGTTGTCGTAGGCGTGGCTCTGCGGCAGGACGTACTGGTAGCCGTAGCCGTAGTACTTCTCGTCGGTGTGCAGCCCGCACACGTCCTTCTCGCCGGTCTCGACCTTGAAGAGGGTGTTCAGGTCGAACACCCGCAGCCCCTTGTACGTGTCGACGACGTACAGCAGATTGCCGTACCACATGATGCCGCCGGCGTGCTTGCGTATCGGGTTGAACGAGTACGCGCCGGCGGCGTTCCTGACCGGCTCGACCAGCAGTACGTGCCGATAGGTGGGCGCGCTGGGGGCGTTGTAGTCGACGAAGGTGAGCCGCAGTCCCTTGTCGAGGCCGTACTCGTCCCCGCCGACACCGTCGGGATTGGTCTCGAAGTACCAGGAGACGAGAACGACCTTGTCGCTGCCGCCTTGCGGGTAAAGCCCGTTGCCGTACGCGTCGGCGCTGGTGGTGACGCCCTGCGGTATCCAGTAGTCGACGGCCTGATCGTCCGGATCGAAGGCGAACCCGGTCTGGAACGCCTCTGCCGTACTGGGGGCACCGGTGAGGCGCGTGGCACTGCGATTGGTGTCGGCGACGACGGCGCTCGCGTCCACCTTGACGAGCTCGGCCGCCAACCCGTCCGCAAGAGCGGCGAATTCGCCATGCCCGTTCCCCGACCGGCTGGCGAGCGAGAACTGCCCAGCGTCGATGGTCGCCGCATGCGCGGGAGCCGCAGCGAGCAGACCACCGCCGGCGGCGGCGAGGGGGGCGGTGGCTATGCCTTTGATGATCGTCCTTCGTGACATGGTCATGCACGAAAGCTAGGCACATTCGAACACACGCAACAAACACGTTTGTTCGCAAGAGAGTTGATCCGGCCTGCGCGGTCACCGCCACGACCGGAAAGCGAATGGCTTCAGGGACAGGGACATCAGGGCGCCGGCGAAGGAGCACCTGCACCCGACCTGCGCCACACCGGCGCGCCACTCCTACACGAGCAGGGTGCCGACGCCCGCATGGTCATGGAGGTTCTCGGTCACAGCCCGATCCGGGTGACCATGGACATCCACACCTTGGTGCGACTCGACTCCCAGCGCTTGGCATTCGACCGCGTCGGGTACGCCGTGAGGTAGACAAGTCCGCTCACTCCGCCTACGAGGGCCCGCGCCAGAGCAACATTGGCGCGGGCCCTTGCGTTCTACCGGCAGCCTCCGGGCGGACACGGGTTGTAGCAACCGCCAGGCGGGCATCCACCCTTATCACCGGGGTAGTAGTCCTCCTCGCTGCTACCGCTGTTCCCCCTGCTGCTGTCGTCTTCAGACCATCCGTCGTCGGGGTCGACGTAGTCCGGATCGTTCGTGGGGTCCTTGTAAAGCCCCTTCGATGACGGACACGCCTCGCCCTTCTCGACGGCGTGCAGGGTGACATCTGGTTCATACGGCAGGGCAGTCCCAGCCTTGACGCTCTGGAAGCACACCCTCCAGTTCGCGTAGTCACCATCCTCGTTGTCCGTGTCGTAGGCCGCCTCGTCCTCGTAGGCGGCCTCGATGGCCACCTCACCGACGGCATCCCCCAGCTTCTCCACTGCCTTGGCGTACGTGGTGCCCTTCACGTTCGGCATCTTGGGCCAGGGAATGCGTTGGCCATCCTTCTTCGGGCACCGTGCCCCAGCCGGCACAGCAGCGAAGTCGACCTTGCTCAAGGTCGCCTCCTCGAAGCACACCGTCCAGTCCCCACCCGGGGTCTCGTCCCGATTGCTGGCGTCGTGGACCGCAACGCTCAGCCCGGTCTGCCGTGCTCGCTCTGAGGCGCTGTCGACGTTTTTCCCGACCTGACTCCCAGCCGGGCCCGGAGTGGCCGTGACAGTGACCGTCGCACCCGGCGCCGCCGCCACATCCTCACAGTCGTCGCCACAAGAGCTGAGTAGCAGCAGGAGCAGCACCACGGCCAAGGCGCTTACGCCGCTGAACCATCCCTTTTCACCCCTAGTCATTGCCAATGCAGTAATACCCCCCTGGTCCACATGACCGATCCCCGGGAGCCCCACCGGGGGTGCGGGACTGCCATTAAGCCGAGGCATCCGCCAGTAGGACGACGTGCGCACGCCACCTTCAGCAGCGACCAGGCCATGATGATCCGCGCGTATCGGGTTCTATCGGAATGAGAGAGGTGATGGCAACAGATGGGACGAAAGGCAATGGTCCGAGCGCTTGCCCTGTAACCCTGCGATCCAGGGTTGCCGTCAAACAGTGCCGTCAACACAAAAACCAGAGGCCCTGTGGATCACTCCACAGGGCCTCTGAAATGCTGTGCACTCGGCAGGATTCGAACCTGCAACCTTCTGATCCGTAGTCAGATGCTCTATCCGTTAAGCTACGAGTGCTTGTTCTGTTTTTTCGCCGCTCCCGGCCCTTCCGGCCCGCTCGCGGCGACAGGAAGAACATTACATGACCGGCGCCGCCATGTGAAATCCGTTTGCCGCACCCCTTGTGACCTGGGAAAACGCCGATCAGGGCGGGTTACGCGACGAAGCCCCGGTCCTGGGGACCGGGGCTTCGTGATCTAGCGCGGAGGCGGAGGGATTTGAACCCTCGATGGGCTTTAAGGCCCAAACCGCATTAGCAGTGCGGCGCCATAGACCGGACTAGGCGACGCCTCCAGCACAGCCGCTCGCGCGAGCGCGACCGGTGCGTGCAGATGATGACACAGTCGAGCGGGGTGTCACCAATCGACGTCCACGGTACTAGGCAGGCAGGCCACAGGGCAAAGCCCTTCCCGGCGTGCTGCGAGGTCGTCGGCGGGGGCGGGGCGCAACGTCCGCGGGTGTGGGGCGTTAGCCAGGTCATGTTGCAGGTCAATCGTGCCGCCGGGAACGAACGCCTCCGGCGGCTTCTTCTCGTCGCCGCCTCCTCCCTCGTCGCCGTCGGCTCCGCCTCCGCGCTGCCCGCCCCCGCGCACGCCCAGGCCGCGCCCCTCCCCCTCACGCCCTCGTCCCGCCCGGACCCCGGCCGTTCCGGCGACCACCTCACCATCACCGTCCGCAACGCAGGCCACAGCGCCGACGGGACCTACGAGCTGTACTGCCACCCCGCCCGCGGCGACCACCCCGACCCCGCCGGCGCCTGCGCGACGCTCGACCGCGGCACCCGGTGGGGCAGGGAGGCCTTCGCGCCCGTACCGGAGGACTCCATCTGCACCATGCAGTACGGCGGGCCCGCCACCGCGCATGTCACCGGCACCTGGGTCGGGCGGCCCGTCGACGCGAGGTACGACCGCGGCGACGGCTGTCAGATCGGGCGCTGGGACCGGCTCGTACCCGTCCTTCCCGATCTGCGGCAGGAGGGGCGGCGATGAGCGGGGAGGGAAGCAGGGGCTCCGGTACGTGGTCGTACCGCCTTCTCGGTCTTCGCACTGCCATCTCATAGGAGAAGCACCGGGTCCGTAAAAGTCCCGCGAAGGTCCGGCGAAGGCAGAAGGGGGCTGGCGGGACGCCGGGCGGACGTCTGCACAGGCGGTCATACGTTCTGGTTCACTTCGTCGTGCGACCTCCCTCTCATCCGGCGTCGCGAGCGCAACCTCAGCCCTTAGACTCCCTCGCGTGACACGCCGCGGGCCGGTTGGCAAGATGGCCCGAGCGGTCGGCAAGGTGCGGTAACAGGGAGGAAGCGTCTCGTGAGCAGCAGGCCATCCCGAGGCGCTGCTCGCCTCGCAGCCATACTCGACGCGCTTCCCGATGCGTTGGTGCTGGTCAACGCCAATGGGACCGTCGTCAACGCCAACACCATCGCCCTGGAGGCCTTCGAGGCGCCGGGGACCGCACTGGTCGGCCGCGGGCTGCTCGATCTGCTGCCGCACTTCGACTCCAAGCTGATCCCGGGCTCCATGCGGCGGCCCGATCACATGGACCCGCAGGGGCGGACGAAGCCGACCCGGATGACGGCCCGGCGGACGGACGGCAGCGAGTTCCCGGTCGAGGTCACGTCCGCGAATCTCGAGAACGGCCAGCAGGCCTACGACGGCTACGGCTACAGCGGTGACGAGCTGCTGATGCTCGTCGTACGGGACCTGACCGGGACCGTCGACACCGAGGCCGAGCTGGCACGTTCGCAGCGGCAGACCGAGATGATCCTGCGGGCGGCCTCCGAGGGGGTCGTCGGTACCGACACCGAGGGACGGATCGTCCTCGTCAATCCGGCCGCCGCTCAGATACTGGGATACCGGGCCAGCGACCTGGGCGGGCGCGAGCTGCACACCCTGGTGCTCCACTCGCGCGCCGACGGATCCCCCTTCCCGTACGAGGAGTCCCCGCTCGCCGACACCCTGCGCTCCGGACGCAAGCACCGGGTGCGCGGACAGGTGCTGTGGTCCAAGGGCGGCGACAAGGTCTCCGTGGACCTGACGACCGCGCCCGTACGCGACGGCGACCAGCTCGTCGGCGCCGTCATGACCTTCACCGACCGGCGGCCCTACGACGCCCTCGCCGAGGAGAAGGACGGCGCGCAGAAGCGGCACGAGGAGGAGCTGGAGCGCCTCGCCGACGAGCATGCCTCCGAGCTGACCGCCCTGCGGCAGAAGCATGTGGCCGAGATCGAGGAGCTCCAGGAGCGCCACCAGGAGGAGCTCGCCTCCGGTGAGGAGCGGTACGCCGCGCTCGGGGAGCGGGAGAAGGACCGCTACGAGGCGCTCGCCGGGCGGCACGAGCAGCTGCTGACGCTGCTCGGCGGCTCACTGCGCGGCCCGCTCGACGAGCTGCGCCGGGAGCTGGCCGCCCTCGCCGCCGACGACGCGGGGCAGTTGTGGCCCGAGGCCAACCAGGTGCTGCATCACCTGTCGGCCGGCTACTCGCGGATCACGACCCTGATCGACAACGTCCTGCAGTATCAGAGCCTCGACTCCGGTGGCGACGGGGTCGCCCGCACGAAGGTGATGCTGGACGCCGTCGTCGCCGCGGGTGTCGACGGGGCCGTCGAACTGATCGGGCCCGGGCGGGTGCAGTTCGCCGTGCACGCGCCGCCCATCGAGGCCGAGGTCGACCCGCAGCGTCTCGCGACCGCGCTCGCGCATCTGGTCGCCGACGTCGCCGGCGTCGACGCGACCGGCAACTCGCCGGTGTCGGCGGGCGGTTACCTGGACAACACCGTCGTCGTCGCGGCGGCGCAGCGCGGTGAGGTCGTACGGATCGAGGTGCGCGGGCCGTACGCCGGGGGAGACCCGGTGCACGAGCCGATCGTGCGCGGGATCGTGCGGGCCCACGGTGGTGTGCTCCAGACGCACGAGGTGCCGGGCATGAGCGGCAGCGCGTACGTCCTCGAAGTGCCGATCGGGGGCGGGGCCGGGTCAGTTCCCGCCGTCGACGCCGTCCCTGCCGAGTCCGATTCCGATTCCCCGGTCCCCGACGAGGCCGTCGCGGCCGAGGCCGGTGACGGGACCGTCGGTGGCGTGAGCGGCGTGGGTGCCGGGCAGGGTGCCGGTGGTGGGCGGCGGCGGGCCCGGCGGTCATCCGTCGACGCGTTCCTGGAGAGCGACACTCCGGGCGCCGACACCGAGGGCGGTTCCGGGGCGGGCGGTGCCGAGTCGGCAGGTGCCGAGGGTGCGGCGCCCACCGGGCGGCGGCGCAGGCGTGCCGCCGCGGCAGAACTTGCCCAGGGGCCGGGTCCCCAGGGGCCGGGTCCGCAGGGGCCGGGTCCCCAGGGGGCGGGCGACGGCGGCGAGGGATCCGGTGGCACCGGACGGCGGCGTGGACGCCCGGCCGAGGGCGGCGTGGACGGTGTCGCCGAGGGCGCCGTCGTCACCGCCGCCGAGCATGCCGCGGGGGCCGCGGCCGTCGGCAACGGACTGGGCGGGACCGTACCGCCGCAGGGCGTGCCCGCGCCCACCGGACGACGCGCCCGGCGTGACGGCGGGGAGCAGCACGCTCTCCCGCCCGCGCTGCCCGCGGCCGGTGACGGCGCTCAGGGAGGTTCGGGAGGTTCGGGAGCCGGTACGGCCGTCGGCGCCGAGGGCACGCAGAGCGCCGGTGGCGCACAGCCGACCGGGCGGCGCCGGCGTGCGCTGGCCGCGGCGCCCGAGCGGGGTGCGGCGCAGGCCCAGGACGCGGG